>NZ_NNSR01000070.1 GCF_002834225.1 Ruminococcus bromii
ACCTTGATTTCACCCTTGTCTACCAAATCTTTAACTGCCTTTGGTACTGTAGTTTTAGGTACAGTTGTTGGAACAGTTGATGTCTGTACGGTTGAAGATATTACTGACGGTTCTGTCGGTTCTTTCTCAGCGTTACAGCCTGCAAGAATGCTTATGCCGACTGCTGATGTGCCTGCAAGTATTGTAGCACCGCAGACAACGGCAATTACCTTGGTTTTTACTGTCGCAGTTGCTGTTGCCTTTACAATAGATGAAACTGTTGACTTTGCACCTGTCGCAAAGCCTTTTGTTGCAGATGTTGCAAGTGTCTGTCCGTTCGGGAGCTTGATTGTAATGTTCGGTACTGCAAGGCTCTTTGCTTCTTCCTTGAAAATAGTTGTAAAGAAAGGTACAACAACAACACCGTGAAGCTTGTCACCGCTTTTGTTTTCGTAATCTTCAATTGCAGTTTTCATCTTTGCTCTTGAAGAGTTAAGGCGAGATTTTACCGTTCCCTCTGAAATTTCAAGTCCCTGTGCAATTTCAGAAATTGACAGCTCGTTGAAATAGAACATCAAAACAACCTGATACTGATTGAATGAAAGTGTGTCTTCTATAATCTGCAAAAGCACCTTTCTTTTTTCGGCTTTGTTTATGTACTCTTCGGGGAGCATTAACTCGTCTGTTTCAGTTTCCGCAATCAGAACTTCATCGTCAATCTGATATTCCACCTTTCCTTTCAATTTATTTTTGCTTTTGTTTGTTGCTATTGCTGTGAGCCAACCGCAAAATTTTTCTTCATCTTTGAGTGTATCAAGTTTTAAGAATGCGGTGATGTAGGTTTCCTGCATTATATCTTTTGCGTTTTCTTCGTCTTTGAGCAAAGAAACGCAAGTGAACCACACATCATTGCTTGTAAGTTCATACAGCTTATCAAATGCTTTTTTATTGCCGTTTTTCGCACTCAATACAAGCTCTTTGATTGTTTTCATAATATTTCCCCCTTTATAATTTTTTTGCGTTTCTATATATTAGACAGTTGAAATACTCAAAAGGTTCATTTTTTTCGAGAAATTTTTTAAAAAATTTTTATTTTTTCAATTTTTTCATTTTTTTCTTTCAAAAAATCAACCTTTACTGCTTAAATCGTAGATTGAACCGTTTGAACACCGTTTTGGTGTTTTAATAAAATATCATTTCCTCTCATCATATATTCTTGGCGACAAAGGGCTTATGTCGTAAGCTCTATATATTAGACAATTGAAATGTCGAAAAGGTTCATTTTTTGCAAGAAAAAATTAAATTTTATTAAAACTTTTTATTTTTCATAAAAAAAGGGTACATAGACAAGCTACGCACCCGAAAAACACATAGCCCTTTTGTCGCCAAACAAATTCAACGCTTACTACAAGTATGCTGAAATAGAGCCTGCATTTTTACCTAAATAAAAATACACACTTGCGTAAGCATTATAATTAAATTTGTTTGGCACTTTTATTTTAGCATACAATATGTGAAAATTCAATATTTTTGTAAAATAACTTTCAAAAATTATATGAATGAAACTGTAAAATTTGAAAGTAATTTCAATTTTAGGGGGAACAACTTTTCAGCTGTTCCCCTTTTTTGTCAACTGTGTAATGTTGGAGTTTTGTTTTCGCTTTGATTATACTTTTCAGAACCGAACATATCACGGATTTCATCAAGCGTTAATTCTCGTTTGCTTCTCTTGCGGTACGGCTCTGTGTGGTAATACCAAGCCTGTTTTTTATGAGCGTATCGGAATTTTAATTCTTTCAACATTTCTTTGTGTGCTTTGGTGTTTCCCGATACCCACAACCAAGTACCACAAATTTCAACCTCAATGTCCGAAAGGCTTGTAAGCACATTGATTATATTTATAAATTCCTGCGGTGTTTCCGTTGTTTCTTTGGTGTAGGTTTCGCCCTCTGAATTTGTATGTATATTTTTCAGGCGTTCCCACATAATTTCATATTCATTTTGCATTACCTTAAATTCTTCTGTATCACCGCCTAAATCGGGGTGAAGTTGTTTAGCTAATTTTCGGTATTCTTTTTTTAGGTCTTCGGCTGTTTTGCATTTTGTAAAGTATTTCATAATGGTTTCTCCTTTGAAAGTTAATTTCAATTAAAATTTATATTCGGTAATTCTGAATTGGTGGGCTTTTAATAAGTCCGATTTAGATATTCACGCTGTATTTTTCACTCCTTTCTGATTTTTTATATTCGTTTAAATCGTCATCGTATGGGCTTTTTGAGCATTAAAAGCGTAGCGAAATTTCATAAGTCAAGAAGCAAGTTTACGATACGCCGTAGGGCAATTCTTTACTTATAAAATAAGCGTAGCAAAATGTGAAGTTAAAGCCTACGGTGACGATTTGAATATAGAAAACAGTTAAGGCTTGTGAGCGTGAATATCGGCAAAAATTGGACAAAAAAATAACGCTATGGCAAAATAGCCATAGCGAACCTTATAAAATAAACCGCAGAAAATATAAAATTTCCTGCGGTTTCGTTATGATTAGTTACAAATATCCCAGAATTCGCAACTCCATGTGTTTTTATATAATCAAGAACTTCAAAGATTGCTTTAGAGGTTCAAAAAATATGAAGGAGGATTTTTTATGAATAAAAAATCTTTTAGGGTGGTACTGCTCACCTATTTTGCAGTAGCTTTTTTCGTAATTATGGCTTTCGGCTCTGAATATCTTTCAGAGTGCAACAAACTCGGAATACCGTTTTCTTTGTCAGGAGCAGTAAGTTATTTGCTGACAGGGTTTATCTGCCTAATTGCAATGACTGTTTTGGTTGTGGTTTTCTTGTTGGTATTGGAATTGAGCGACAGAAAATCTATCAAATCTGCTCTTCGCTTAACAGCTAATTTTGCTTCAAACAAAGCAAGAATGAAAGTTGTAAATAGCGTTTATCCGAGCTTACTTTACTTTTTGTATGATGTATTACAGAGCAACAACGAGTTTTTAAAACTTCCGCTTGGTAAAGATTGCAGTTCTCTCTTAAAAGAGGGGTACAATCCACTATGTGTTGACAACTGTATTTTTTACACCTTTCAGATTATTATGCCAAAAAAATCATATGACTTTGATGACGATACATTAAAGCAAATTATCCAATCGTATATTGAAGCTCAATTGCTTAATTACGGCATGGTTAATTTACCCTCATACTACAACAGCAAATCCTACGGTATGATACCGAGCGTATATATTGAAAAGGTTGTATATAACGAGGAACAGCATTTACTAAAATTTGCCGTGATGTATATTAGCTGTGAAGATGATGTAAGGCATTATATCAAATCCAAAAAGAGAGATGAACAGCTGAATATAACAACAGATAAGGTGTATGACGATGAGGTTTGATAGCAGTAAATTAACTGTCGGTGTAGATTTATCTATTCTTTCACAGGGTGTAAAAGTGCCTGTTACGGTGGACTTTTCCTCTGTACCTCATATGCTGATAGTAGCACCAAGCGGAAGCGGTAAAACTTATCTTCTAACATACATATTAGGTCAAATAGCAAAGAAGTCTGTCAAATTGATTTTGGCAGACTTTAAAGGCATTGACTTTATTGAGTTTAATGACTGTCGGAATTACTATAAGCATAATTCTGTCGGTGAAGCTGTTGACTGTGTTTTTGATGAATTACAAAACAGAATGGCAAATGCAAGTGTAAATTCAGAATATGAACCGATTTATTTATGTATTGATGAGTGGTCGGGTTTCCTCAGTTCTTTAGCCGTAAAGAAAGAGCAGGATAACTACAAGCAAAAACTTGCCAACATTCTTATGTTAGGTCGAGGTGCAAATATTTTTATCATTATGTCACTGCAAAGAGCCGATTCAACATATATTACAGGACGAGATAACTTTGGCAATGTGGTAGGTCTTGGTACGCTCAGCAAAGAGAGTATAGCAATGGTATTTAATGATAATAAGGAGATGATAGAACCAAAATCAAGGGGCAAAGGATATCTGCAAACTGACGGAAAGCCTTTGAGAGAAATAGTTGTGCCTATGTTACGAAACATAAACGATACAAAAGCCGTTATAAAAACAGCTTTATCCCGATAATTATTTATACAGCAAATTGAATATTTATGCACAAGAATAGCTCAATCATTACTCTGATTGGGCTATTTTTTATGCTTTAAAATAAATTGTCGTTTCTTGTGGTTTGTGGCAATGTTTTATGGTCGATAAAATAGCGTTTTTTACTATTAGCCAAAATTGCACTATACCCTATAACACATTTCTTTGTACCCTAACACTTTCAAAATCTAAAACCATACCTTTTTTGTCGTGGTTGATACATCTGGACCTTGGTTGAGTATCAATTCTTCCCTGCGTTTCTAACATAAGCACTTATAGAGTGTGTCCTGCACTCTGTGTAAATTTATGACACAAGAAAGTTGTCAATAATTATGCAAAGAAATGCATACAAGAAGGCTATTGGAGAAAGAATACAGCAGTTGAGAAAGGGGCTTAGAAAAGAAGGCTTTAACGGTCAGCCTAAGACTGTAAATAAGTTTCTTGAGTTTTTAAACCCGAAAATTGATGATGATTATGATAATTACGGTGACTATTCGCTTACTGACATTAAATTTAGCTATAAAAAGGATTATGTCAGTAAGGTTGAACACGGAATCATTTTTCCGTCCACTGATTTTTTATTTCTCATTCATCTGCGTTTTAATGTTTCTTTAGATTATTTGGTTTTCGGTCATAATTTACCCGAAATTGAAGAATTAAGAAAAATTTGTAAACATTCAGGTAAAAGCAAAATTACCGATTTTTGCTTTAATTTATTAGAGGATAATTCAAAATATGCCGAAGATTTTGATGATGAAGATGAAGATTTTTTTGTTGATTATAGAGCTCGATTAGATGAGGTACGCAAATATTTTTGTACTCATCAACAAATGAAATTGACACAAAAACAGTTCAGTGAATTGTTAGGTGTATCTAAAAATACAATGGACAAGTATCATTCAAAGAAAAATGATGTTCAGAGCAAAAAGTATGCAGACATAAGAAATACTGCTCTTGAGTATCTGATTAGATTTTCGCTCACTACAAAATGTTCGTTAGATTACTTATTGTATGGTACATATCTCTTAGAGGGCTTTCCCAGTGAACTTATGGAATTGCTTCGTAATTATGACTATGCAAAGCAAACGCAAATCTTGAAGTTGTGGCTTGAAGAAACAAAAAAATTTTTTAAAAATTCTTAAAAAGGGGTATTTCCTATCCAAAGTATCCCAAAATTCGCAACTCCATGTGTTTTTATATAATCAAGAACTTCAAATGAAGTTCAAAATAAACAGAAAGGAGATAGCTATGGATATTAAAAATGCAAAAATTGATGTACTGGGTTCTGTTGGCAGTAAGTTATTGTTGATAGATGTTATACCGTCATATGCCTATGTGGATGGACGCCGAACAAGCACGGTTACAGGATATAAGTATATCGTTATTCTTGAGGAAAATAAGTTTGATAGGCTTAGCGTTCGTATTGACGGTGATAAACAGATTGACAATCCTATTGACGGCAACAGCCGTATTTATGTACGCTTTGATAATCTTGAATTATCGCTGTATTGGACAAGTGCAGGACATCAGATTGCGGCAAAGGCAAGTGCTATTCATTTAGTTAATGAGAGTCTTAAACCGCAAAAGTAATTGCTTTGCCGTGGGCGGTAGCACCGTCAAGGTGCGAACCGCCTGACGGCAAGTCAATCCCCTCACTTTTAATGAAGGGGATAATATAATTTTATCGAATATATGTTCGACATTATAGGAGTGATTATATGAATGGATAAAGAATTGAAAGTCGGTGTAGATGAATTTTCTTTAGTTTTCTTTTATCCGATTGACGATGTTTGTAACGATTGGCAAAGTACAGCTTATTCAATGATACAGGAATTTATCTATAAGGCAGACATAGAACTGTTGCTCGGTAAAGTTGTAGAAATGCGTGATAAAAAGCCGCAGGCATATTCACAAGCATTTACTATTGAGAACGCTCCATATTACTTCACTATAGCGTTACACGAAACTTTTGTGCATATGGGAATATTAGTTCGTTTCTCTGCTCACTCTTGGGCAGTATATCAAAAGCGGTATTTTGATTTCTACGGTGAGAATATAAATATCGGAAAATTTTTAAGCAACATTGAAAGTCCGTTATACAGATACAGATTGAGCAGAATTGATTTAACCGCTGACTACAAAAATTATGATTTATCACCGCATAGCATATACAGCAGGTTAAAGGACGAAAGTTTACAGGTGCTTGACTGTAATTATAGACACAGTAAAAGAAAGATTTCTTCTGTCGAAAGAGATTTGGTTACTGAGTCATTCTATATCGGTTCAAGGGCTGAAAACTCACAGTCACTACTTCGGGTTTATGATAAAAAATCGGAACAAATTAGCAACAACGGTTTTCGCCTTGATGAAGCATTGCAGTGCGACAGTTGGGTTAGATTTGAGGCTTCATACAGAGGAAACTATGCTCATCAAATAACCGAGCAATTGGAACATATAACAGATGATGTTTCTGTATCGCAGTTCATTGCAAGCAAAATATGTGACAGATACCGTTTTTATGACCCTCTTAACAGCTGTTTTACTGATTTTACAAACGACCTGCTTAAAATAATTGAATGCAGTAATTTTCACGCTTTGCGTTGTGAAAGTCCTGCTAACAATAGTTTGAATAAAAGCATTCAGCATATTATTTACGGTAGCGGTTTGTTCCCTTTGATATACAAAATCAGCGTTATATGGGGTGAAAAAGCTGTTGCTGAATTTTGGAGTATTCTGTATGAAATATACAAGAAATACCATAAGAAAAAACTTGAAATTAACCCTCAGATAAGGGCTTGGCTTAGAAAGAATTTTCTTAGCTTATCACAGCAAAGTTTATCAAATTGCTTTGTCAGTGTTGACCTTACAAAGATTGATGTTGCCGAGATTGTAAATAAGATCTCCGAAAGTGACAATCCGTTTACACTAACGGCAATAAACACAAGCAGTAACACAGATAATCAGGTAGTATCTGATGAAGAATTTGAACGCACTTTTTATTCAAAGGATATGGAGTGAGATATTGAACCCGAAATACATAAATACCGAGAAACTTAATTTCTTATAAACACACAAATAAAAACCGAAAAACCTAAAAACTGATTACCATAGAAATATGATTATCTTACTTCATATTTTTATATTATAATTTTCTATAAGGAGAATGATTATGAGTGATAATTATATGCTTAATGAAGTAGTAAAGTATTGGAAGCTAACAAATGACCTTTTAGTAGCTTTTGAGGACTTTAACGGTCAAATACAAAAGCATACGGTTCATTTGCCAAAAGAGGACATTGACACAATTCTTAATATCGGAATCACAACAGGTATTAAAAATTGGTGCGACAGAGTTGATATTTTAGAGGACAAACCGCTTGGGACTTATTATAGTGAACAAGTGTCAAGAGGCGGTTCTCTGATATTTCATGACAAAATTTTTGATAGAGTCGGAGTTATGACTCTTTCGAATTTTCTCCAGTCATATAGCTGTATATACAGTGCGGCAACCTCATACGGTCTTAGTGAGCATTGTATTGACGGTTACTTTTACAATTCACCTCGCATATGTGATTACATCATTCAGTTCGCTTTGTTTGAAGATATACCCTATTTTCACGCAGAAGAAACGGAAGGTGGTAGCATATGAATGATGAGAAAAAGAATATGTGTGATGAAGATGATTCCGATGAAATTCTCGAATATACAGGCGGTAGCGAGCTTAGCGATTTAACCTTTCAGACGGGTTATGAGAACTATTCGCAATGGCGAATAAAAGAGATTCTAAAAGAAGTTGGTTTTAGATTAGAGCCTCTATATGTAGGATACAAAGCTCTTCGATACCGTCCGTGTCAGAGGTATTGGGTAGTAAATATCCTCACAGGAGAAAGAGTAGGCAATTCATACAACGGTTTTAGTTTTGAGGATTTGAGATATGTACTTGCAAGATGTGGATATTCATTGCATAGTCAACATTATAATCCCACCAGAGATAAGGACGGCAGACGCACTTCTTGTAAGGAGTTTCTTGAGCTTGTAGAAAGCCTTCCTGATGAAAAGGAGGACTTAATATGAGTGTAGAGATTAAATTCATCGGTACTAAAGAGGTTGCCGAAGCACTTGGTTGTTCCTTGCCTACTGCACGCAATATTATGTTGAGAGCAGATTTCCCTTTAATACGGGTAGGTAAAAATCTTAAAGTTGAGCTAAATGCTTTTCTTAACTGGTCGCAGAAAAGAAGGGTATGAGCATTTAAAGCATTTACATAATATTTAAGCAACCGTATTGACACAAAAGATTTAAGGCTATACAATACTGATATAGTAAAAATCTTTTGTGCTTTACGGTTTGGAAAGGAATGGTTTTTATTAACACAAAAAGCACAAAACCTAAGTCTAAATGTAATAAACTTGATTACGGTGACGGTTCTGTATACTATGTTAAAAGCAGAAAATGCTTTGCAGGTCAGATAACGCTTGAAATTAACGGTGAGAAAAAACGCAAGACGGCTTACGGTAAAACCGAACGCATTGTTAAGAATAAGTTGCTTGAATATCGTATTCAGGCAAAAGCAGGATTTTTTGACGAACCCGATAACACAACTGTCTATGAGCTTGCCGAAAAGATGATTGAAGAACAATTCTCTCTTAATGAGATTAAGCAAACTTCATATGACCGCAAGAATGAAACCTTAAAGTCAATGAGTCCTATTTATGATTTAGCAATGCGTGAGATTACGGAAGATGTAATAAAGCATTTTTTCATTTCTAAAATCTCTTATTCGCAGTCATACTTGGATAAAGCATATCAGCTTTTAAAGTCAGTTTTCAATGAAGCTGTAAGGAAGAAAATTGTTACAGAAAACATTATGCTGAACATCAGAAAGCCAAAGTCAAAGCAGGAGCTTGTAAAAGTAAGAGCATTGACTGTTGATGAACAGAAAAAGCTGATAGATGTTCTCAAAAGCGAGGATATACGCTATTCGAAACAAATGCTTTTGTCAATGTTTACAGGCATGCGTATGGGCGAAATTAACGCCTTAGAGGTAGGAGATATAAACTTTAATGACCGTACAATTAGAGTTTGTAAAACTGTCAGCAGAGGTCTTAACGGTAAAACATATATAAGTAATTCCACAAAGACTAAAGCAGGTATGCGTACAATCTATTTTAATGATGATATGGCTGATTTTTTAAAACAGTGTATCGGAGATAAAAAAGACGGTCTTATATTTGCTTCAAGTGTGGATAAACTTGTCACAACTAATCAGGTAAATTATCAATACGCAAACACGCTGAAAAAGTATGATATACTTGATAAGAGTGTTTACGGAAAGGTTGATTTACATTCACTTCGTCACACATATGCAACAAGATGTATTGAATCAGGTATGCCTGCAAAGGTACTGCAAAATCTTCTCGGTCATACTGATATAAGAATTACGCTTGATACATACTGTGATGTTTTCCAAAAATACAGTATGGAAAATCTTGCTGTAGCTGACAGCTATATGAAGAGCAATAACATTGCAATAGTATGACTGTCCGAAAATGCACTGTCAACTTTACTGTCACACCATAAAAAGCCGATAAATAAGCCACTTGTCAGGGTTACCTGCACCACCAGAAAACCTCGAAAAATCGCTTGTTTATGCGCTTTTTCGAGGTTTGTTTTTTCTTATATTTCGATTTTGTGCGCTATTTGTGCGCTATTGAGTATATTTAAGCCTGTTTAGTCTTGTTAAAGCTATTGCTGTCAAGTACATCTGCAACTGCTCCCAGAGCCTTTGCCTCCGCCTCTTTAAAAGCGTGAGCATAAATATTTAGGGTTGTACTGCATAACCGAGGCAGTCTTCGCCTATGAGATAGGCCTTTTTGTAGTAATAGAGGTCTGTGAAAAAGTCGAGCATTTGGTTATTCTCCTTTCGCATAATGAAAAGACCCCGTGGATATTTTCACGAGGTTTTTTTGAATTTATGTCACGGCTTTTGTCAGCCATGTTTGTTAAGATTTTTTAATCGACATACCAGCCTTCACGCTGTACGCGTTCACCGACTTTGAATGATATAACATCACTGTACCAACCGCTCGGTACACCTTCGTCAACATGTTTGTCACAATGAGTGATGTGTACATCCTTAGATGTAATATTTATCTATGTATATTATCTGTACCGCTCATTGATTTACCTTTCCAATCAATTTGTTTTAGATCCCAGTCATCGTTAGCTGATACTTTTTCATAATAAGCATGTGAAATCGTTTCTTCCCACTCTTCTGTCCAATGACCACCTTCTACTATTTTAGTACCAACCTGTTTTGTAACTTTTACTGCGTGATAAGAACCCCATCCTTCATTATTTTCCACTTCCCAAATTAAATGCTCTTTTCGTTGGTGAGAATCTGCTAATTCTTGCCCACAATTATTACATACATCTATGTAGCCAGAACTAAATACCGGCTCTTCTCGGGTAGTTGAAAACCACTCACTGTAGTGGTGGATTTTTACCTCGTCATGATTTTTATAGTACCTAATTCCGGTTACCACTCCCAGATTTTCGTAATTGTCACCAATCTTAATGTCTTGCGTTGGCTTTGCAGGGGTTGTTACGGTGACACCCTTTGAATCATATCCGCTTGTGAACTTGTTAGCTGATGAATTGATACATCTTACGGTGTAGGTGTATGTCTTGCCTGATGAAACCTTACTGTCTGTGTATGAGGTTGAGGTTGTGTCGGCAAGCCTTGTCCAACCCTTACTGCCTTTGTAGTAAACTCTGTACTTTTCAGCACCTTTCACCTTGCTCCAAGTCAGCTTTACACCGCCGTTTACGCTCTCGGCTTTGGTAATCTTCGGAGCTGAAATATATTTTACGGATTTGCCCTTTGAATCGTATCCGCTTGTGAACTTAGTTGTAGATGAGTTGATACATCTCACGGTGAAGGTGTATGTCTTGCCTGATGAAACCTTACTGTCTGTGTATGCAGTTGAGGTTGTATCTGCAAGCCTTGTCCAGCCTTTACTGTCCTTGTAGTAAACTCTGTACTTTTCAGCACCTTTTGATTTGTTCCAACTGATTTTTACACCGCCGTTTACGCTCTCGGCTTTGGTAATCTTCGGAGCTGAAATATATTTTACAGTTTTGCCCTTTGAATCGTATCCGCTTGTGAACTTAGTCGCAGATGAGTTGATACATCTCACGGTGTAGGTGTATGTCTTGCCTGATGAAACCTTACTGTCTGTGTATGAGGTTGAGGTTGTGTCGGCAAGCCTTGTCCAACCCTTACTGCCTTTGTAGTAAACTCTGTATTTTACCGCACCTTTTACCTTGCCCCAGCTTATTTTTACACCACCGTTTATACTTTCAGCCTTTGAGATTTTCGGGGTTGCAAGACTTGTCTTTGCTGACTGTGCCGAAACAACAGGGGCATTCGTTTCAACAGCACTTGCCGTAAACGGAACTGCTGTTGCCGTGCCTACCGTCATTATTGCAGAAAGCAATAACGGCATTATTCTTTTTGCTTTCATTATTATGCCTCCTAAAAAGTATGTTTTGATGATACTTGCATCTGTAACTAAATTTTATATCTTTAATTATGATTAGTCAACAATATGTAGGTATTTTTTCTCATTTGTGATGATTTTTTGTTAAAAACAAGCGACAGCTTAATTCGCTGCCGCTTGTAATTCTCATATATTCTGTTTTTTCGGGTTACCCCAACTATTGACATTGAGCCAGCAGATAAAAGGCAAAAAACAACCGCACTAAAAAGCTCAAAAATGGCTTTCTAATGCGGTTTTTTCTATGGTCGAGGTGACAGGACTTGAACCTGCGGCATCTTGGTCCCAAACCAAGCACTCTACCAAACTGAGCTACACCTCGAAATGTTGTTCACTAACAACAGCTTGCTTATTATACACCGTATTTTTCGATTTGTCAACACTATTTTTGATTTTTATTCAAAAAAATAAAATAACTGACACAATGAATTAACTGACACATAGTGCCGTTGTTCTCTTGTTCAGCGTTGGGGCTGCCTGTGTTTTGGTGCAAAATTAAGTGCATCCATAGCAACGATTTATTTTCAAATTTTTGTTCAACGGCTTAATTCTGCTTCAAAACCGTTACTATGGATACTTTTTATTGTTTCTGCTTTGTTTTATAATCTGCGATTAAAGCATTGATCAGTCGGAATATTTTCTGATTTTGAGATAAATTCCCCTGTCATCGGCAATTTTCTGACAAGCCTTGATGTCTTCTTCGGGGATTGTATCTACGATTGAAAACTGCGTATGTTCAAAATATTTCTTTGCATCCTCTGCAAATTTGAGCATTGACTCATACGCATGGTCAAAAACAGGACGGCAAACTTCGTCATACTTTTCCGATGAACAGGTATTGAGGCTGATTGAAACAGAATCAATATACTTTGAAATCAACTCAGCTGTGGGCTTGTTGTTGATTCTGTCAGAAAGACCGTTTGTGTTGAGTCTGAGTTTGATGTCGGGGTGCTTTTCCCTTACATATTTTGCGGTTTCAAGCATATTGTCAAGAGCCGAAGTCGGCTCGCCGTAGCCACAGAATACAAGCTCCTTGTAGCCTGTGAAATCAAAATCATCAACAGCCTTTTTAATATCCTCCATACTCGGGTCGTGCTTGTGCCAGAGTGTATCTGCACTGCCGACCGAATCGGTATTGTTGCGGATACAGAATGTGCATCTGCAAGGGCATTTGTTCGTCAGATTAGCATAGATAGATGTTTTGTACACATAAAGAATATCTGCCATTATGTTTTCTTCTCCTTATATAAATTCACATCAGAGTGAAAGTTTTTTCTTGAAATTTATTTTATCAAGACCGATGCCCACAACGATGAAGATTAAAGCACCTACACCGGGCTGTAACCAGCAAGTGGGAAGTTCTGCAATTGCTGCGGCAAAATCGTACATAAGACCGTTTGCAATAAAGTAACCGCCGATTGTAACGATTGTTGTGGGAATGAGCATAAGAAGTGATGACGGACTGATGATTTTTTCATCTTTGCCACGCTTTTTCATTGCCATTCTGCAAAGCACAAACGGAACTGCGTTAAGAGCCTTGATAATAGCTGTTGGGATTGCCCAATGCGGATAACCCGAAATAAGGTCGGCAAGAGCGCCGCCGATTGATGACGCGATAATTCCGAAAGGTCCGGGAAGAATACTTGCGGCGAGATAAATCATAGAGTCGCCTGCATGAGAGTATCCAAGCGGTGACGGAATCTTGATAAAAGCAGTTGTTACGGTAACAAGAGCCGCACACATTGCCGTAATTGCAATCAGTTTTACATTAAATTTTGAATCGGTTTTTGAAACAGTTTTAGCAGTCATAGTAATTTCCTCACAAAAGCATTTTTAAATGTTTTTCAAATTCAATACCCTCGTTGCGGTGGATGCCGAGTTTAACGGTTTCACAAAGAGAGGTCTGTATGAATTTTACCGCCAGATTTACGGTATCTTTCAGGCTGTCACCACGGAGCAGTCCCGAAAAGACAACCGAGGCAAACAAGTCGCCTGTACCCGAATAGCTTCCGCCCGTCTTTTCACAGCTGACACAAAACACCTCATCATCGGTTGCAATGAGATTGTTAATCTTTGTAACCTCATCGGAAATTTTATGCTCAATGCCTGTAACAATCACGGTTTTCACCTTGTAGAGTTTCAAAAGCTTTTTGGCAAGCTCTGCAACCGTATCGAGAAAATCGGGAGAATCGGCATTTTCAATCAGTTCTGAATAGTCGGTATCGCACAGAATACAACATTCGGTAAGGTTCGGGGTGATTACATCGGCAACAGAAACGAGTTTTTTCATCTTTTTGCCGAGAGTTTCGGTATAAAGACTGTAGGTTCTTCCACCGTCACCGAGAACCGGATCCACAAGTACAAGCGTGTCGTCGGTTTCAAAGCTGTCTATAAATGAAAGGATTTTGTCCACCTGCTTTTCGCTTGAGAGGAAACCCGTATAGATTCCGTCAGGCTGAAAGCCGAGTTTTTTCCATTCACTTGTGTAATAATCAAGCTTATCAGTGCAATCGTTGCAGTAAAAGCTTTCAAATCCCGTCTGACTCGTCAAAACGGCTGTCGGCATAGGACACGCCTGAATGCCCATTACGGACAAAACAGGGATTGCCGCCGTCAGCGAACACTTGCCAAGCCCTGAGAGATCATTGATTAGTACAGCTTTTTTTGTCATCATACCACGCCTTAAAATTTCTGAACAGTTCAACATTTATCTTGTGATGTTGTCATTATACAACACCACTGTCATTATTTGTATGCACAATTTTCAGAATTTTTATAGGTACAGTTTGTGAGGCGTAAAAAATGACATCCCACTTTTGAGATGTCATTTTAGTACATTACACTGCTTTTTGGGCTTCAACCAAATAAACCCCGTCAGAGCCTATAAGCATATCTATAGGTTCATTATACACCTTATTAAGCATTTTTATATTATCAAGGAACGGAACTGCACACACATCAGCATCCTTGGCTAAATCATCTATAATATCTTTTGACTTTTCGGTATTCCATTTTTCAAGTTGGTCACCTGCTCCAATAAGACCTTCATCAACAGGACCTTCACATATAACAGGTATGCTTGCAATCACCTTGCCAAAACCTCTGCTCAAATCTGATAATCCTTTTGTGAAAAATGTTTCCACAGAAGATTTAGAGGCTTTTTCAATTCTCTTGCAACATTCATCAAAAAACTCATCATACTTTTTGGATTTTTCTTCAATTTTGTCAGAAATACTATTCAAGTAGTCTTTGTCAAAATTTTCAAGGAGCATTACCTCAAGAAATGAAGCATAGGAATACAAAAACAAAGAAAGCTTATAATCATCAAATTCTGCTTTCAATTTATTCTTAACCTGTTTTACATCATTGTCCCAATGCCAATCATCAGATTTATTTAAAATTTTGACAATTTGCTCAGTATGAAGCGACAATGCTTGTTCCGACTCTTTTTTGATATCCTGAACAAGAATATGTTTATTTGTTTTATATTTCTCGTTATCGCAGTTAAATTTGTAATTGCTCATAACATCGGACAAGGTATTTATATCTCCACGAATTTTTGCCCTTTGAGTGGATTTTACATATTCAAGCATTTCAATCTGTATGTTTTTAATTTCATTAAACTTTAATTCAATACCAACCAAAGCAACCGCTAAACAAATCATTGTAGGATCACAAGGTAATTGCATTAGACTTGCCTGACCGCCGCCTACTGAACCTATATCAGTTTTAAGTGAGCCTATAAAATCAGTACTTCCTTTCTTATGAAACATCTGTCTGCCCATAGTATTAACAAAGTATAAACCACTTCCGCCTTCACCTGTTATTCGTTGCTGAAGCATAGACATTATCGGTTGAAAAGCAACTCCGAGTGCTGCCAAATCTGTAAAACTAAATTTTTTGCAATTATATTCTTCCGCAAGTATTTTTTCATCCATGTCAGGAATCAATTTCATATCCATTAAGGACATAGCCATTTCTTCCCTTTTTTCTATCTCATTCATAATACATTCCCCTTTGAATATATAAATCATAAGTAAATATTTAACTCTATAAGGAGATTATACCACTAAGAATTACACGATGCAATAATTTTCGAAATATTTCATCTGTATTATGTAATATTTGCACAATCATAATAGTATAATCTATTTTATAATTTCTATGCTAATTCAGTTATCAACTAATGGTCGGCTCTCATTATTGCTAATGTATAGCGATTACTTACATAAACAATCGGGCAACAGAAATTTTGCATCTTGTAAATCTGTTGCCCGAACTAAATTTTAATTTTCAACTTTCAATTTTAGAGATTTTTATAAAAGTGCAAACGAATAACAGACAGCAATTTAAAAGCAACGAAGTTTTTGCTCCGTTGCTTTTTTGTTAACCTATAAAATCATCGCAAATTGCAATAGCAAGTTGAAACAATTTTTTGAGAATATCATGTTCATTGGAGTAGATATTTGTAAGTCATCGCAGTAAGGAATGTTGTATCAAATATTTTGTTGAATAAAGAAGCAACCGCCTGCTTAGTACACCTAAACAAGCGGTTGTTTTTGTTTATTTATTTTGCATATTTCGGTCTGCAACAACAGGAAATGTTACTTTTGTATCTTGTTCTGACTCTGAAATCATCGCACTCTGTGCCGCCGTTATTCGCACCTACTGTTGTTATGGTAGAACCGCCCACAGCGATACAAAGCTCTATGTGGTCAAGTGACTTACAGCCCTTGGCTTTCAGCCTTGAATCGTATTTTGTAGGTTTGCCGTTCCACGAAAAAATAACAAGGTCGCCCGGCTTAACATCACTCGCACGGTAAAGCTGTCCTGCCTCTAAAAAGTTCACGGCAACAACACCGCACGATGTGGTTTTACCGCCCGGAATCATATCCAACGCACCCGCTTTGTTGAAAAGATACATCTGACCTGCACAACAGCACGCAACAGCATTGATTGTTGTGTCATAATTTCCGTACCATTTCATAATGTCGCAGCCCTTGCCCGCATCCTTGCCGACAAGTGATTTTGCCGTTGAGATGATTTTATTAGCCTTAACCGGCTGAATGACAGTCACCTTGCAGGTTGCGGAATAGCCGTTCACTTTGGCGGTAATTGTGGCAACACCCTTTGATTTCGCCGTAACTTTGCCGTTTTTGTCAACAGTAGCTACCTTTGAATTTGAAGATGACCATACTGCATTTTTGGTTCTATCGGAAATAATTTCCTTCAAAGTATAGCTTTTGCCTTTATAAATAGAAAGGTTAACTTTGTCGAGCATAATATACGGTTTATCGGCAGCATTTACGGTTATACCCTTTGAATCAAATCCACTCATAAATGTATTTTCGGATGGATTTATACATCTTACGGTGTAGGTATATTTCCCCTTGCTGCCTGCGGTTTTATCCGTAAATTCCGTTGATGTTGTGTCGGCAAGCTTTTTCCAGTTCTTACCGTTCTTGACATACACACGGTATTTTTCAGCACCGATAACTTCTTTCCACTCAATTCTTATTCCGCCGTATGCAGCACCGGCGTTTAAAAGCTTTGGGGACGCCGTATATAAGATTGACTTGCCCTTGCCGTCATAACCGCTTGCAAAATTTCTGCCGTCTTTTGTGATACACCTTACGGTGTAAGTACAGTTATGATCTGACATTGCCTTGGTGTCAATGAATGATGTTGAGGTTGTATTGCCAAGACCCTTCCACTTATTGTTTTTCTTGCAATATACACGGTATTTTTCAGCACCGCTGACCCTGTTCCAGGAGAGCTTTACTCCGCCGTAAACATTTTCCGTCTTTGTTATTTTCGGCACTGACAAAAACTTTACGGATTTGCCTTTTGAGTCATAACCGCTTGTGAATCTCTTTGCATCTGCACTGAGGCATCTTACGGTATAGGTGTAATTTTTGCCCGATGAAACGGCTTTGTCTGTATATGCAGTTGAGGTTGTGTCTGCAAGCCTTCTCCAACCCTTACTGCCTTTGTAGTAAACTCTGTACCTTGCAGCACCGTTTACCCTTCCCCAGCTTATTTTTACACCGTTGTTTACACTTTCTGCCTTTGAGATTTTCGGGGTTGCAAGACTTGACCTTGCCGACTGTGACGAAACGACGGGTGCGTTTAACTCAGCCGCACTTGCCTTAAACGGAACTGCCGTTACTGCGCCTGCTGTCATTATCACGGAAAGCAACAACGGCATTATTCTTTTTGTTTTCACTGCTATTCCTCCGAATGATATATTATCAGCTGTTTTTTAATATATACTGTCGGAAGCTATTGTTGTAGGCTCTGTTTCAGGCTGAGTCGGTTCTGTTGGCATTTGTACCGACTCATATGATTCCTGCTGAGATACCGTTGTCGGTTCCTGTACAAGCTCATTTTCTGTCGCAGGCTGTGTAGGTTCGGTCGTGTTCTGTGATGAAACAGCCTGTGCTGATTTTTTTGTTGTCTTTGTATTCTTTGCAGGTGCTACATATGTATAACCGTAATATTTACACAAGCCCTTGCATATTGCTTCGCCTATTTCATTAATATTCTTGCGAATCCAGTTTGAGCCTGTTACGGTATCATGGAATTCACACTCAACATACAAAGAAAGTGCCTTCGGAACATTGATTTCATAAAGATCTTTCTTGTAGATAACAGCGTCATCTTTACCCGGAGTAATTGCACCGAGTGAATTGCATACAGCCTGTGCGGCTTTTTTACCGCTTGAATTCAGGCAAAATACTCTTGTTCCGCCTGTGTAGTTACCGTAACCGCTGGCATTTGTGTGAATCGGCATATGAATGTCTGCACCGAACTTGTCCGATTCGGGACAGCGTTTCTGCATAAGTGTGCCCGACTTGGCAACCATAACCTCAAATCCGCAGCGATTAAGTGCTTTTGCTGTTGCGGCTGCAATTTTGTCGCACTGAGCCATTTCGTTGGTATTGCCCGTTGCATAGGTGTTTGCATTTTGATTTGACGGACTGAGATAGATTTTTATAACCTTTACCTTTACTTTGCATGTGGTCTTTATGCCGTCAACCTCAGCTGTTATTATTGCAGAACCTTTGCCCACTGCCTTTACTTTGCCTTTTTGGTCAACTGTTGCAACCTTTGCGTTGGATGTTGACCAGGTTATAGGCTTTGATTTGTCTGCCACTGTAGTTTTTATTGTGTAGGTTTTGCCCTTATCAACCGTAATGCTTGTTTTATCAAATATAACAGGCGGTACCGGGGATGTTGTCGCTGTAAAGCCTTTTGAATCATATCCGCTTGCAAATTTCTTTCCGTTAGCAGTAATACAGCGTACAGTATAAGTATAGCTTTTCTCAGCCGACAGATTCTTATCCGTTACGGAAGTTGATTTTGTATCGGCAATTCTTTTCCAAGTGTTTCCGTTCTTGCGGTAAACACGGTATTTTTCAGCACCCTTAACCTTGTTCCAGGTAAGCTTTACGCTGTTATAGGTGACATTTGTTTTTGTAACCTTTGGAGTGGCGATATACTTTACGGACTCGCCGTTTTTGTCATAGCCGCTTTGATACTTTCTTGCGTCATTGCTGATGCATCTTACCGTATAAGTATAGTTATTGCCGGACAAAACATCGCTGTCAACGCAGGAGGTTTCTGCTGTATCAACAAGCTTTGTCCAACCGTTCCGTCCTTTGTAGAACACGCGGTACATTTCCGCACCGCCAACGCTGTTCCATGAAAGCTTTACACCGCTGTTTACGCTTTCAAGCTTTGAAATTTGAGGAGTTGCGATATAGGTTGTTTCTGTTCCTTTATGGTCAAAACCGCTTGTGAAGCTTTTTGCGTTGTAACTTATACAGCGTACCGTGTAAGTATAGCTTTTGCCCGACGCAACATTTTTGTGAACTAAGGATGTTGAGGTTGTATCACCTATTCTTATCCATTGTTTACCGTTTTTTAAATAAGCTCTGTACTTTTTAGCTCCTTTAACCTTATTCCATGTCAGCTTTTCTCCGCCGTTGACGCTTTCGGTTTTTGAAATTTCGGGAGCGGCAATGTAGGTTAGCTTTGTTCCCTTAGAATCGTAACCGCTCGAGAATTTTTTTCCGTCTTCGGTGATACATCTTACTGTGTATGTATAGTTTCCGCCTGAATAAACATCACTGTCAATACAGGAGGTTGAGGTTGTATCGGTCAACTTTGTCCAGCCGTTTTTACCTTTGTAATACACACGGTACAAGGCAGCACCGTCAACATTGTTCCAACTGAGTTTTACGCCTTCGTAAACACTTTCTGCCTTTGAAATTTTGGGAGTTGCAAGACTTGTCTGTGCGTTATGTTTATTCTGCACAGGTGCTTTTGCAACCTCAACTGCATTTGCAGTAACAGATACTGCTGTTGTGATGCCAAAAGTTACCATTGCTGAAAGTAATATTGGCAATATTTTTCTTGATTTCAAACTTATCTCCTCCTGAATAGAATATCTTAATAAGTATTATCAACAATTAAATCTTATACCCTTAAGCTCTATCAGTCAAGACCATTTGGATGATTTTGTATATTTATATATGTTTTTGTCAAAAATGAACAATTATATTTTCAATATACCTACATAAGCAGTTGCATTTATGTGCTTAAAGCACCAATCAGATTGGCAATAATATTTTCACATCTTGTATTTTTGTTTATCACATATTTTTCTTCGCTTTGGTGCAAACAAAATCAGTTAATATACAATTACCGCCTTTGAAAAATACAAGTATATTTTATGCAAATATGCAAAAATCGGACGGTCGTAACGACCGTCCGATTTGATTTGTGTTCTGAAGCTTTATTTATCTTAGCCTTGAAATAATGCGGCTTGCGGTGATCTGCACAATCAGAGTGCAAGAACTCTCGGAACAATTTCCGCAGGAGCTGCCACTATGCCGCTGCATTTATATTTCTCGGTTTCTTCTTTGGTTCTGAAGCCCCATCCGTAGAGAACGGCGAGAAAGTCCATACCGATTTCTTCGGCACCGTTTGCTTCAATAGTGCCGTCGCCTACAAGGACACTTTCCTCAACTGAAACACCTGTCTGCTCACACGCCTGCAAGAGCAGATGGCTCTTTGTTAGGTTTGTACCGACATCTGTTGCACAAACTGCGTCAAACACATCCGCAGCATCGTAGTTTTCAAGCATATCTGTTGTAAACATTCTGTGCTTTTGAGTTGCAATTGCAAGCTTAAAACCGCTTTTCTTGAGTTCACGAAGAGCATCATAAATTCCGTCATAGACGGTGAACATCTCTTTTCCTTTCTGGGAATAAAGTTTACTGTAATTCTTTACGGCATATTCAATTTCATCATCACTCATATTAAACAGCGTTTTAAATCCGTATTCAAGCGGTGTGCCGATTACTCCGTAGAGTGCGCTGTGTTCAACAGGCTCATAGCCCATTGCAACTGCTGTTGTATTGAAACAATATAAAATTCCGGGGGCTGTGTCGGCAAGAGTTCCGTCAAAGCCAAAAATAACTAATTTTTTCATAAAACCGCCCAATCTGCAAATAGATAAAATTCATAAATTACCTGAAATCAATTACAAAAGTCTTTTGCCCTGCAAATATGGAAATACATCTCTGCGTGAATTATACCATTTTTGGAAGATAATTACAACACTTATTTTGCTTATGAGTATAATTTCTAAAATAAAAGCGGTGCAAAAATATGCAATTGTTGTTTTTTTGATTATATAACAATAAAATTTATTTGAAAAACAGGACTTCTAAACAACTTTATTTCTTGACAACATTGTGCGTGCGTTATAAAATTGAAGTATATTACATTGAAAGGTTATTATATTATGGCTTCTACAAAGCATAAAAATCCCGCTGCTAAGCCAAAAGAAAAATATTCGGTACAGCAGGCGCTCACAAACTATTATCTGCTTGTTATGTTCACGCTTTTTCCGTTGTTTTTTACCGACGCATATTTTAACATCAGGCATGACAAGTATTACTTTTTCATTATATTGACGGGTATTCTCGTTATTGCGGAATTTCTTATTATTATGACCGCAAGCGTTGATAAACCGCCGGAAGACTCAAAGCTTGAAAAGCCTAAACCAAAGCATTTGTATGAAGAGCTTTCGTTTATGGACTGGGCATTTATTGTATTTCTCGGGATAAATGTCATTTCAACGCTGTTGTCCGCAAGTCCTTTGGATGCGCTTTTAGGCGCTGACGGACGAAACAACGGACTTTTGCTGATGACATTTTACACCGCAGCATATTTTATGATTACAAGGTGCTTTAAATATTTTGAATACATATTCGTTGCGCTTGCGTTCGGTTCAATGATAGTTTATGCACTTGCGGTGCTTAACTCATTCTATATTGATCCTCTCGGGATGTTTACTCTTCTCACCGACCAACAGACTATTACCGACTTCACTTCAACAATCGGCAACAAAAATCTGCTTTCAAGCTACATCTGCATCGCTATGCCTGTTATGATTGCAATGTCGGTTATCACGGAGAAAACCTTGCTCAGGGCAATTTATCTTATTGCAACAGGATTGGGCTTTGCGGCTCTTATGACTGCCGACAGCGATTCCGGCATTCTCGGCATGGCTGTATTTATGATTATTTACCTTGTATGGTTTTCAAACAGTCTTGTCAGACTGAAAAGATTTTTCCTTTCGGCAACTGTTATGCTGTTGTTTGCAAAGCTGCTCAGATTGTTCTCGCTCTGCTTTGACGACAAAAGCAAGGGCTTTGATAAGTTTCAGGAAATTTTCGTTTTCTCAGGCATCGGCTGGATATTGCTTGCAGCTTGTGCCGTTATTACAGGGATTTTGTATCTTATTGATTACAAAAAACCAAACATCACAATTTCAAAAGCCGTGCCGATTGCTCTTGCCGTTGTATTCGGACTTTGTGCTGTTGCCATGATAGGAATTATGGTTTATTTCAGCTGTATTGACACCAAAACCGACCTCGGCAGTTTTGAAAGAATTATCCGCTTTAACGATAAATGGGGTACTCACAGAGGCTTTATGTGGATAAGGTCGATATGGATTTTCGGCGACGCTTCATTCATTGAAAAGCTGTTTGGCGTAGGTCCCGATATGTTCTACTCCGCATTCAGACCGTACTTTAACGACCTTTTAAAATACGGTGACAGCTCAACAAATGCCGCTCATAACGAATATCTAAACTACCTTATCACAATCGGAATTACGGGACTTCTCTCCTATCTTGCCATTGTGTGCGGTACGATTAAGAACGCAGTTAAGTATGCAAAGGAAAATCCGATGCTGATTGCGTGCGTTTCGGCTGTTATCTGCTATGCTGTTCAGGCTATTGTAAACCTTTATCAGCCGATTACAACTCCGCTGTTTTTCATCTTCATAGCTTTGTGCGAGGCTTTTGTAAGAAACGCCAAGGCTGAAAAATCTGCCGTATCTACCGTATAAATATTATGTCTGCGTTTCAATTCGGATAAGAAGATTCTGCATTGACTCGCTGCGGTCACGGCGGTATCGTCCCAGCTCGTAGAGGCTGTCGGGATTTTTAGTGATTATATTGGGCTTTTCCGTACAGGTTAGTGTACACGAAAAGCCCATTTCTTTTATCAGCTTTTCGGTCAGGTCATTTTTTGCACCGAACGGATATACAAAACAGGTCGGTTTTTTTCCTGTTGCATTTTCAATCAAGCCTTGAGCCTTGGCAACATCTTCCGTAAGAATAGATTTATATGCTTCGTCACTCTCCCCCGCCTTTGGCAAAACACCCTTCCGTGATTTCAAAGAATGCATATCGTACGAATGATTCTGAATTTCAACATAGCCCGAATCGGACATTTCTTTCATATCGTCAAAAGTTATATGACCGTAGGTCACGGAAATGTCCTTGGTTTCAGTAAATTTTTCAGACACTGACGCAATCGGCGATATGACCGCCTTGCAGTTGTATTTTTCAAGCAAAGGGAGTGCATAATAATAATTATTATAATAGCCATCGTCAAAGGTCAGCATAATGCATTTTTCGGGCAATGATTTTTTGCCGTAAGCATAATCGGTAAGGTCATTTACAACAACGGTTGTGTAGCCGTTTTCGGTCAAATATTTAAGGTCATTTTCAAAAAGAGTCGGCGAGATTGTGTAGTCATTTTGCAGTTTTTCATCCTTTAAAAGTGAGTGATACATTATTACGGGCAGTTTCACGCTGTCGGTATCAGCCGTTGTTTCTTTTGTTGCACCTGTCATTACCGATATTATAATTACCGCAGACAGGAAAAGTGCCGTTAAAACGATAATTTTTACTGTTTTGTTTGATTTCACTATATTTCCTCCCAATTCTTTGTGCAAGATTTTTTATCTATAATTCTTTATTGTAAATATAATCAAACATCTGCGTGATAGAATATAGCCAAAGTTAATACTGATTACTGATTTTGGTCAATCGGTACTGACTAATATTGCATAAGGATTTATGAATTATGGCAAAAAGAAATTTCAGCTCAAAACGCAATGCAATTTACAACGCTGTGTGCGGTACGGACACTCATCCGAGCGCACGCTGGGTTTATGATAAATTAAAGCCCGAAATTCCCGACCTTAGTCTTGGCACGGTTTACAGAAACATTGCTCTTTTTAAGGATGAAGGAAAGGTCAGCGTTATATGCAATGTAAACGGTGAGGAGCGTATTGACGGCAACACAGAGCCGCACCCCCACTTTGTATGCAACAAATGCAAAGCAGTTATTGATGTTGAAGACAATCAAAATGCTGATGACCTTAAGTCACAGCTTGCCGAAGAGGGATTTAAGGTAGAAAACAGATTTGTTATCTACTACGGCATATGTCCTAAATGTTCGGCAGAAGTACACTAATATTTATTACAAAGGAGAAGTAATTATGAAATGGTATTGCACAGTATGCGGTTATGTTTATGAAGGTCCCGAAGCTCCCGAGGCTTGCCCTGTTTGTAAGGCACCGAAGGAAAAATTTAAGCAGATGGACGAGGAGGCGTCTTTCGCAACAGTTCACGAGGTTGGCGTTGCTCAGGGCGTAAGCGAAGATATTCTCAAGGATCTCAGAGCTAACTTTGAGGGAGAATGCAGCGAAGTCGGTATGTATCTTGCAATGGCAAGAGTTGCAGACAGAGAAGGCTATCCCGAGGTTTCTGCCGCATTTACAAAGTATGCTTTTGAAGAGGCTGAACACGCTGCCAAGTTTGCAGAGCTTTTAGGCGAAGTTCTTACAGACAGCACAAAGAAGAATCTTCAGATGCGTGTAGATGCAGAAACAGGTGCTTGCGAAGGTAAGTTTGACCTTGCAAAGCGTGCAAAGGCTCAGAACCTTGACGCTATTCATGACACAGTTCACGAGATGGCAAAGGATGAAGCAAGACACGGCGCAGGCTTTAGAGGTCTTCTTAACAGATACTTTAAGTAATCATTAAAACAATAAAAAATCAAAAAAGTCAGCTTGATAATCGTATGACCAACAACTAACCGATTACACAACAGACTTTGAACAGGAGATTTGATAGTATGAAATATGTATGCGATGTTTGCGGATATGTTTACGACCCTGAAATCGGCGATCCCGACAACGGCGTTGATGCAGGCACGGCATGGGAAGATGTACCCGAGGATTGGGTATGCCCTCTCTGCGGTGTAGGTAAGGATGAATTTTCCGCAGAAGAATAATTAACAAATTGGCAATTTGGGGGCAGGCAATGCTTGCTCCCTTTTGTATGTACGGGAGTAAATTATGAAAAAATTGATTTCGTGGAATGTAAACGGACTTCGTGCCTGTGTTACAAAGGGCTTTGAGGACTTTTTCAAAGATGTTGACGCAGATATTTTCTGTCTTCAGGAAACAAAGCTTCAAGAGGGACAGATTGACCTCCTGCTTGAAGGATATCATCAGTATTGGTGCTATGCCGACAAAAAAGGCTATTCGGGAACGGCTATATTCACAAAGGAAGAGCCGTTAAATGTAAGTTACGGAATCGGCATTGACGAACACGACCATGAGGGCAGAGTTATCACGGCAGAATTTGACAATTGCTTTGTTGTCACCTGCTACACTCCAAACTCGCAAAGTGAGCTGAAAAGGCTTGATTACCGAATGAAATGGGAAGATGATTTCAAGGCATATTTGAAAAAACTTGAAGAAAAAAAGCCGGTTATTATGTGCGGTGATTTGAATGTTGCACACAATGAAATTGATTTGAAAAATCCAAAAACCAACCGTAAAAATGCAGGCTTTACCGATGAAGAGCGTTCAAAGATGACAGCGTTGCTCGATGACGGCTTTATCGACACCTACCGCTATTTCTATCCCGATACAGAGGGCGTGTATTCGTGGTGGTCATACAGATTCAAGGCTCGTGAAAAAAATTCGGGCTGGCGTATTGACTATTTTATCGTTTCAAAAGCTCTTGAAAGCAAGCTTGACGGTGCAAAAATCCATACCGAAATTTTTGGTTCTGACCATTGCCCCGTTGAACTGACGATTGACATTTAAAAAGCAAAATCAAAACCACCCGTCCAACGGGTGGTTTGCTCTAGGGCTATAAGCCCATGCTACCGGCCAGCGTCTCAAGACGCTGGCTTTCACTTGGTTCAAGCCTATTGCCTTTGCCTCTTTCGCCACCCCTTAAAGGGTGTTTGTATTACTCGCCACCCTTAAAAGGGTCTTCATATTCTCGTACACTTAATTTATCTAGTGCTATATCATGCTTTTCTTGGTCTTCTATGTATTTCCTTATGGTTGCTTCATTTAGACCTACTGTACTCACATAATATCCTTCTGCCCAAAAGTGCCTATTTCCAAACTTATACTTCAGATTTGCGTGTTTCTCAAACATCATTAACGCACTTTTTCCTTTTAAATATCCCATAAAACTTGACACACTCATCTTCGGTGGTATACTTAAGAGCAAGTGTACATGATCTATCATCATATGCCCCTCTAGTATCTCCACTCCTTTGTACTGACATAACAATCTTATTATGTCTTGCAAACTCTGTCGATACTGTGCTTATATTATTTTTCTTCTATACTTTGGCACAAACACTACATGGTATTTGCACATCCATTTTGTGTGGGATAAACTATTTGTTTTATTTGCCATTAAAATCACCTTTCTTTTTTTACAATAGACTTGAACATTCTTATTGTAATACGATTGGTGATTTTTTTGTATAACTTTTTATGCACACCCGCATAGCGGGTGGTTGTTTGTGCCACGCAAGCGTGGCACTGGGTAAACCCATTAATA
>NZ_NNSR01000071.1 GCF_002834225.1 Ruminococcus bromii
ACCTTGATTTCACCCTTGTCTACCAAATCTTTAACTGCCTTTGGTACTGTAGTTTTAGGTACAGTTGTTGGAACAGTTGATGTCTGTACGGTTGAAGATATTACTGACGGTTCTGTCGGTTCTTTCTCAGCGTTACAGCCTGCAAGAATGCTTATGCCGACTGCTGATGTGCCTGCAAGTATTGTAGCACCGCAGACAACGGCAATTACCTTGGTTTTTACTGTCGCAGTTGCTGTTGCCTTTACAATAGATGAAACTGTTGACTTTGCACCTGTCGCAAAGCCTTTTGTTGCAGATGTTGCAAGTGTCTGTCCGTTCGGGAGCTTGATTGTAATGTTCGGTACTGCAAGGCTCTTTGCTTCTTCCTTGAAAATAGTTGTAAAGAAAGGTACAACAACAACACCGTGAAGCTTGTCACCGCTTTTGTTTTCGTAATCTTCAATTGCAGTTTTCATCTTTGCCCTTGAATAATTGAGCCTTGAAAGCACAGTACCCCTTGAACATTCAAAGACTTCTGCGATTTCATCAACAGTCATTTCATTAAAATAGTGCATAATCACTGTCTGATACTGAACATCGGACAGTACTTCCTGCATAATCGAAAGAATAATTTCTCTCTTTGCCTTGTCTGAAATGTATTCTTCGGGAATTGATATACGCTCGTCAACTATTGCCTGATTTTCAAAAATTTCATCGTCCAGTTGGATTTCACCTTTACCTTTCAAATAATTTTTGCACTTATTAACGGCAATTCTGTTAAGCCAACTTCTGATTTGTGATGATTTTTCCAAAGATTGGATTTTTAAAAAAGCCGTTATGTAAGTTTCCTGCATAATGTCCTGTGCGGTTGTTTCGTTCTTTAAAAAGCTGATACAAGTAAACCACACTTCACGCTCTGTAAGCTTGTAGAGCTTTTCAAATGATTTGTTATCTCCCTTTTTAATTTTCTCTACTAAGTGGGAAATGTTCATAAAATAACCTCCTCTCATTTCCTTTCATAATATAGACAATTTAAAACGGCTTTTGATTTTATAAAATCCGAAAAAATTTTAAAATTTTTCAAATTTTGTCGATTTTTTTAAAAAGCAAATATTTTTCGCATAAAACAAAAAGTGCTACGAAGAATGAAGTCTTAAACTTCTTTCCGCCACAGGCGGCGGTCGCAAGGCTACCTCAAGTCCTTATAGCGGTAACTGCGAGTGACGGTGATTACTATATGTCAAACTTCC
>NZ_NNSR01000072.1 GCF_002834225.1 Ruminococcus bromii
GCAAAGATGAAAACTGCAATTGAAGATTACGAAAACAAAAGCGGTGACAAGCTTCACGGTGTTGTTGTTGTACCTTTCTTTACAACTATTTTCAAGGAAGAAGCAAAGAGCCTTGCAGTACCGAACATTACAATCAAGCTCCCGAACGGACAGACACTTGCAACATCTGCAACAAAAGGCTTTGCGACAGGTGCAAAGTCAACAGTTTCATCTATTGTAAAGGCAACAGCAACTGCGACAGTAAAAACCAAGGTAATTGCCGTTGTCTGCGGTGCTACAATACTTGCAGGCACATCAGCAGTCGGCATAAGCATTCTTGCAGGCTGTAACGCTGAGAAAGAACCGACAGAACCGTCAGTAATATCTTCAACCGTACAGACATCAACTGTTCCAACAACTGTACCTAAAACTACAGTACCAAAGGCAGTTAAAGATTTGGTAGACAAGGGTGAAATCAAGGTCGACAAAGACGGCAACATCACAGATAAGAATGGCAAGAAAGTCGAAGTAAAAGACGGTAAGGTAGAAGTAAAAACCGATGACGGTAAGACAGTTACAGTTAAGGTTGACGATGTAAAAACTACGGTATCTAACAACAATAACAGCAATAAGGGTAACACCGAAAAGAAAGAAGATACTAAGTCAAATACATCTAAAAAAGACAACTCTTCAAAGACAAATACATCAAAGGTTGACACTTCTAAGAATGACAAGAAGCCAGCATCTAAGCCGAGCAACTCTTCAAAGAACGACACAAAGCCAGCTCAGAAGCCAACATCTAAGCCAGCATCTAAGCCGAGTGAGTCCTCAAAGACTGAAACACCTACAGCAAAGCCAAAAAAGAAGGTATGGGTAGATGACTACAAAACAGTTCACCACGAAAGAAAATGGATTGTAACGGGTACTCACGAGGAAGATGTATATGAATGGGTAGGAGTATATGTATGCAATAATTGCGGTATGAAGTTATCAGATGCTAATCTGAGAAAACAGCATCTTCTTTGGGAAGCAGAAGAAAATGGTGCTGGAGCTTATCATGTGGAAGAGGAATATGTAAAAACAGGAACCAAAACAGTAGAAGACGGCTACTGGAAAGAAGCCTATGACGAGAAAGTCAAAGACGGCGGTCACTGGGAGTACAGATAATTAAATTCGATAACAAGTATAAATACTAAATAAGATAGGGCTGTGAAGAAATGAAGTTTAAGACTTCGTTCTTCACAGCCTGACTTGTTTTGTACAAAAGCACGGCGCACCCAAGTTTCCTGTTCGTAAAGTATGCCCGAGCATAGTATTGTAATCGTTTGTGAAATCAATTGTAGGGGAGAACCGTGTTTTCTCGTTCGTGTGCAAAGCAGGATACATAATTTTGGCAAAATTAGAATCTGTTATGTTTAAGCTCAAATATTCTGACACAATAAAAGCCGTGTTTATTTTTGTCAATTGTATTTTTAAAATTCCGTCAGAACAATGTGCGCCTGTGAATTGTCAAGTACAATGGGTTTATCCATATCTACTCTCTTTAGTTCTCCGTACAGTCTGCCGAAAATCACCGTTGTTTTGTCCATATATGCCGCCATTGCCTCGCCTTTTACCGTAAACGGCTTAAATGTAATGTCAACTGCGGAATATCCTGCCTTGAAGTACCACGGTCTGTCAAGATTTCCGCCTGTACTTTTAACATTTATCTGTGACAGCTTTTCAAGATGCCCGTCAGTGAAAAAGCAGTTTTCGTTGCCGTAACGGTTATCGCCTACTCTGCTTGCAAGGCAGAGGGAAAAGCGTTTTCCGTCAATAAAGCAGTCGGAGCTTAATCTCTGATAATTATGCTTTCTCGGCTTTGAAAAGCGTGTCCAATCAAAATATGCGTTAGTGGTTGTTTCGTTTAAGGAATATTCCATACCGCCCACACGAATAATTCCGCCTGCGACAAATTTGGGAACAAAGCGTTTGAGATAAAAATATTTTCTGTCCCTCTCAAATGGTGCAATTTCGTTAAGACTTTCTCCTGCCGTCTTTTTGAGATTAATGTTAAAGTAAAGATTTTTTATGCCGCCAAAGTCGATAAAATCACATTTTAAAAATCTTCCGTTCGGTGTGTTTGTAAGCTGCAGCTGAAGTCTTTTGTCCGTGTACAAAAGCTCTCCCGAAATGCCCGATTCGGGAAGCTCGTTCTTGCTGAAAACAAATTTTTTTACAACACAATCATAAATCACACCGCCTCTTTTAAGGTCGGCAACCGCAATTTTTACCGCAAATTCCATGCCCAGATTTTCAACCGAAAGATAGAGCGATACCTCTGTGTTGCTTATGAAATAGCAATCCCTTTCGCTGTGTTTTCCTCTTGTTTTGCTCTGTTCGCTGTTATATTCAAAAACAGGCGTTCTTGCCCAGCCTGCACACATAACCTCTCCGTTTTCTTCAAAAACATTATGCTTTTCGGTTATCTCATGTTGCAAAACAATCCCTCCGTGTTCTCGTTTTTAAAATTTCCCATAAAATCACACCATACAATATACACAAAATAATTATGCTTTTCAAGAATTATAACAAAACTGTAAATTTCGATTTTCCGCATCCGAACACTATCGTATGTACTGATATATATTTTTGGTGCATAAACTTGTAATACTATCATACACCTGTGAGGGCGGTTTTTATGAAGAAATTTGTCATTTTGCTTTTAATCTGCTTATGTTTTCTGCTTTGTTCATGCAGTGCCGACACATCGGGATATCAAAACGAGCTTACCTGCACAGACTGGAGTGCAGAGCTTGACGGCGGCGGAAGGATAAGCCTTTCGTTTGACGGCGACAATGCGTCCCTTATTATGATGAGCGGAAAAGACAAGGCGGAGCTTTGCGGAAAATATGTTGTCGATGATACAACGCTTGTCATATTTGTGCCGAAACTTTACAGAAACTACACATTTGAATATATTCCCCACGGAAAAAAGCTTGATTTGTCATACAACGGTTCAAAAATCACGCTCAGCCGTGCCGATAACACGCAAAAAACCGAGTAAATCAGTCGTTCAAAGTTTCTTATGTACATTTTGAGCGGAATACGCAGATTAACGAATAATTTTATTGATAAATAAAGTTGTGTGTGTTATAATGTTTTAAGCTATGTTATTATGCCATTTTTGGATTTTTTCGGAGGTATTGTTTTGGTAGTGTTTGGAATTGATCCCGGATATGCCATTGTAGGTTGGGGAGCAATCAATTTTCAATCGAATACATATAAAACTCTCGGTTACGGTGCAATTGAAACCGTTGCCGGAACTGATTTTAACAAACGGCTTGAGTACATCTATGACGAAACCTATGCTATTCTCAACAGATGTCGCCCCGACGCTCTTGCAATCGAAAAACTTTACTTTCAGACCAATCAGAAAACGGCTATCAATGTTGCTCAGGCAAGGGGAGTAACCCTGCTTGCGGCACAAAAACTTAAAATACCAATCTTTGAGTACACTCCTCTTCAGGTCAAAACGGCTGTAACGGGATACGGCAAGGCTAAAAAACCGCAGGTTATGGAAATGACCGCAAGGCTTTTAAAGCTGAAAGAAATCCCGAAACCCGATGATACCTGTGACGCACTTGCAATTGCAATCTGTCACACACAGGCGGCAGGCTCACAGCTCAGAAGAGTAATGTACGGAAAGGGACTTTAAATATGCTTTATTCCGTAAGAGGAAAACTTATTGCTATAGAATCAAATGCGGCGGTAGTAGAGTGCGGCGGTGTCGGCTATATGTGCCAGACAACAATGAACACACTCAAAGCCGTAAAGCTCAACACAGAGGTAACGCTCTACACCTACCTTAATGTAAGGGAAGATGCGGTTGACCTTTTCGGCTTTGCAACAAAGGCAGAGCTTGAAACCTTTAAAAACCTCATCAGCGTAAGCGGTGTAGGTCCAAAGGCAGGACTTGCGGTTTTGTCGGAACTCAGTCCCGAACAGGTTGCAATGGCGATTGCCTCCGATGACCTCAAAACAATTACAAGAGCACAGGGAATAGGCAAAAAAATTGCACAGAGAATTGTTCTTGAACTCAAGGACAAGCTTGCAAAAGCGGCTAAAGAGGACAGTTCCTTTGCACAGGCGGCACAGAACAGCGTGAATGTTTCAACGGGAAATGTTCCGAAAGCAATTGAGGCTCTCGGAGTTTTGGGCTATTCTCCTTCGGATGTTTCGCCCGTGCTTGCAGCACTCGACAGCGCCTTGCCTGTTGAACAGCTTATTTCGCTCACATTAAAACAGATGGGAAGACAGTAATATATGAGTAAAATGGAATTCTCGGATGAATTTGATTTTGAAAACAGAATAACCGATACTTCCGAAATTCCCGAAGATACGGCAGAGAGCGACAACCCTCTGCGACCGAAAACACTTTCGGAATACATAGGACAGGAAAAGGCAAAGGAAAACCTCAAGGTTTTTATCGAGGCGGCAAAAATCAGAGGCGAAACCCTTGACCATGTACTGCTCTACGGCCCTCCGGGACTCGGTAAAACAACTCTTTCGGGAATCATTGCGAATGAACTCGGTGTGTCAATGAGAATAACCTCAGGCCCTGCAATTGAAAAGCCGGGCGACCTTGCGGCATTGCTTACCAACCTTAACGAGGGCGATGTGCTTTTTATTGACGAAATTCACAGACTGAGCCGTTCCGTTGAAGAAATACTTTACCCTTCAATGGAGGACTTTGCAATTGACATCATCACGGGTAAAGGTCAGATGGCGGCTTCGTATCATCTGCCGTTGCCAAAATTTACACTTGTCGGGGCAACCACAAGAGCAGGTCAGCTGACCGCCCCTTTGCGTGACCGTTTCGGTGTGGTGTTAAGACTTGAGCTCTACACTCCCGAGGAGCTTGCACAGATTGTTGAAAGAAGTGCCGGAATCCTCGGAATAAAAATTGAACATGACGGTGCGCTTGAAATTGCGTCCCGTTCAAGGGGAACACCACGAATTGCAAACCGACTTTTAAAGCGTGTGCGTGACTTTGCACAGGTTATGTCAAACGGTGTCATCACACTTGAAACCGCAAGGACAGCACTTGACAGACTCGAAATTGACGAACTCGGTCTTGACCGCAACGACAGAAGAATGCTTGAGGCAATCGTTCGTTTTTACAACGGCGGTCCTGTCGGACTTGAAACGCTTGCGGCGGCAATCGGTGAAGAGGCTGTAACAATCGAAGATGTCTATGAACCGTATCTTTTGCAGATAGGTTTTGTCAGCAGAACACCGAGGGGCAGATGCATAACTGCCGAGGCCTGCAAGCATCTCGGCTGTGAATTTCCTAAGGGTGTTGTAAATGCACAGCCAACACAGCCGACTCTCTTTGGTGACAGGGAGTCATAAATCAGTCACAATATGAGTGTATAATTCAACAGAGTGCAAGGCTTTTACTTGGGTTATACCGAAAATTTCAGTTTTGAAAATTTACAATCTACAAATTATTTAACGGAGGAATATATATAATGGGAAGATTATTCGGCACAGACGGTGCAAGAGGTGTTGCAAACGCAGAGCTTACACCCGAACTTGCAATGAATATAGGCAGAGCGGCGGCAATGGTTCTTATCAGCGATGAGGTTGAACACCCCACAATTTTAATCGGTAAGGACACAAGACTTTCGGGCGATATGCTCGAGGGCGCACTTATCGCAGGACTTTGCTCGGTAGGTGCAAATGTTCACATTCTCGGGGTAGTTCCTACTCCTGCGGTTGCTTATCTTGTAGGCAAATATAATGCCGACGCAGGTATTATGATTTCCGCATCACACAACCCGTTTGAATTTAACGGTATCAAAATTTTCAGCTCTGACGGATGCAAGCTCCCCGATGCCCTCGAAAACAGAATTGAAGAAATCGTACTTGACCATGTTGTACCGTATGCATCAGCAACAGATGAAAATATCGGCAGAGTAACATATGATACAGAGGCGGCTGATTTGTATATTGACCACCTTGTTTCGGCAGTTGACTGCAACTTTGAGGGTATGGAAATTGCACTTGACTGCTCAAACGGTTCTTCTTCAAGAACAGCCGAAAAGCTTTTCACAAAGCTTGGTGCAAAGGTTCATATGCTTTTTGACGAGCCTGACGGTGTGAACATCAACCGTGACTGCGGTTCAACTCATATGAGCAAATTGCAGAAGTATGTTCGTGAACACAAGCTTTCATGCGGCCTTGCCTTTGACGGTGACGCCGACAGATGTCTTGCGGTTGACGAAAACGGAAACCTTGTTGACGGCGATTACCTTATTGCAATCTGTGCAAATGATATGAAGCAGAGAGGAGTACTCAAAAAGAATGCTGTTGTCGGAACAATTATGACAAACATGGGCTTTAACAAGTTTTGTGAAGAAAACGATATGCACTTTGTTTCAACAAAGGTTGGCGACAGATATGTTCTTGAGGCTATGATGCAGGAGGGCTACAACATCGGCGGCGAGCAGAGCGGTCACATCATTTTGCTTGACTACGCAACAACAGGCGACGGTCAGCTTTCAGGCGCAATGATTCTCAGCATTATGAAGAGAACAGGCGAAAAGCTCAGTCAGCTTGCAAAGATTATGGAGCGTCTGCCGCAGGTGCTTATCAATGTTAAAGTAAGCAGAGAGGGCAAGCTCTCATTCTATACAGACAGGGAAATCAAGGCTGAAATCGAAAGAGTGAGCGAAATCCTCGGTGACAGAGGCAGAATCCTTGTTCGTGTATCGGGAACAGAACCTCTCGTAAGAGTAATGCTCGAGGGCGAAAACCTCGAAGAAATTCAGAACCTTGCGGAAGAAGCCGCACAGGTAGTAAGGGAAAGACTTGCATAATGCGATTATCTGATAAATGGAAAGATTATGAACTTATAGATACCTCTGACGGGGAAAGACTTGAAAGATGGGGAGATATAATCCTTATCCGTCCCGATCCGCAGATTATCTGGTCAAGCGAAAAGAAAAATCCTCTTTGGTATTCGGCACATGCCCGTTACCACCGTTCAAATCGTGGCGGAGGAAGTTGGGAGCAGTACAAAAAAGTTCCCGACCGCTGGACTGTAAATTACGGCAACCTCGTTTTCAACATCAAGCCTATGGGATTCAAGCACACGGGTGTGTTCCCCGAACAGGCAGTTAACTGGGATTTTGCCGCAGAAAAAATTAAAAACGAAAACAGACCGCTTAAAATTCTCAACCTTTTCGGTTACACAGGCTGTGCAACTCTTGCGTGTATGAACGCAGGCGCAACCGTTTGCCATGTTGACGCATCAAAGGGCATGGTTCAGTGGGCAAAGGAAAATGCCGCATCAAGCGGTATTGCCGACAGACCTGTCCGTTGGCTCGTTGACGATTGCGTAAAATTTGTACAGCGTGAAATCCGCCGTGGCAACAGGTATGACGGAATCATTATGGATCCTCCGTCATACGGCAGAGGTCCTGGCGGTGAGGTCTGGAAGCTTGAAGAACAGCTTTATTCGCTCGTAACCCTGTGCAAGCAGGTCCTTTCGGACAATCCGCTGTTTTTCATTCTCAATTCTTACACAACGGGACTTTCTCCCGCTGTAATGGAGTATTTGCTCGGAGTTCTTTTGCAGAAGTACTTCGGCGGAAAAGTATCAAGCGATGAAATAGGACTGAAGGTGAGCGACACGGGACTTGTATTGCCGTGCGGCTCAACCGCAATATGGGAGAAATAATAAATGAGCTTTATTTCACTTGACAACATCAGCTTTTCATATTCCGACATTGAAAGCGGTCAGCCGTACAAAAATGCGGTTGACGGTGTTTCTCTCAACATCGAAAAGGGTGAATTTGTTGCCCTTCTCGGTCACAACGGATGCGGAAAGTCAACTGTTGCAAAACATCTCAACGCAATGCTATTGCCGGATAAGGGCAAAGTGTATGTTGACGGAGATGACACATCAGATGAAAACAAGACATATGACATAAGAGAAAAAGTGGGACTTGTACTTCAAAATCCCGACAACCAGCTTGTTGCAAGCGTTGTTGAGGAAGATGTTGCTTTCGGCCCCGAAAACCTCGGAATACCGCCAAAGGAGATTCGACAGAGGGTTGACGATGCCCTAAAAGCCGTTGATATGTACGATTACCGTGAACACGCCCCGTTCAAGCTTTCTGGCGGTCAGAAACAGCGTATTGCAATTGCGGGAATTCTTGCAATGCAGCCACAGTGCATAGTTCTTGACGAACCAACGGCAATGCTCGACCCTAACGGCCGTGACGAGGTAATGACAACGCTTTTAAAACTCAACCGTGAAAAGAATATGACGGTTGTCCTCATCACACACTATATGGAAGAGGCAGTCCTTGCCGACAGAGTTGTCGTTATGGACGCAGGAAAAATCCTCACTCAGGGTACACCCGAAGATGTTTTTTCACAGGTGGAACTCCTCAAAAAACACCGCCTTGATGTTCCGCAGGCAACAGAGCTTGCATACAGACTCAGGGGGTGCGGAGTAAAATTTGATAAACTTCCTCTCAATGCAGAGCAATGTGTAAAAATGCTTGAGGAGGTGCTGTCATGAGCAAGGTGCTTGAACTGAAAAATTTAAGCTATGTTTACGGAACAGGCACTCCGTTTGAGAAAACCGCAGTCAATAATGTTAGCCTTTCAATTGAAAAGGGCGAGTTTATCGGCATTATGGGACACACGGGCTCGGGCAAGTCAACACTTGTTCAAATGCTCAACGGACTTATGAAACCAACTTCGGGACAGGTTCTTCTTGACGGCGAGGATATCTGGGCAAATCCCAAGGATATCAGAAAAATCCGTTTCAAAGTCGGAATGGTATTTCAGTATCCAGAATATCAGCTTTTTGAAGAAACCGTTGCCAAGGATATCGCATTCGGCCCTACGAATATGGGCAAGAGCGGTGCAGAGCTTGAAAAAGCGGTAAATGATGCCGCAAGATTTACCGGACTTAAAGATGAACTTCTTGAAAAATCTCCGTTCGACCTTTCGGGCGGTGAAAAGAGAAGGGCGGCAATTGCAGGTGTTATTGCAATGAATCCCGAGGTTCTTGTTCTTGACGAACCGACCGCAGGTCTTGATCCTATGGGCAGAGATGTGCTGTTGAGCCAGATTGTGCAGTATCACAAGGAACGCAAAAACACAGTTATCCTTGTATCCCACAGCATGGAAGACATTGCAAGGGTTGCCGATAAGATAATCGTTATGAACAAGTCAAACCTCGTTATGTTTGATAAGACAAAAGAAGTTTTCTCAAAGGGAAGAGAGCTTGAAGAAATAGGACTTCGAGTACCGCAGATAACCAAGATTATGCTTGATCTGCGTGAAAAAGGTTTTAATGTTCCCGAAGGAATACTTACTGTTGATGAGGCAATGGACTGTATTTCCTCACTGCTTGACAAGGAGGGTAAAATATGGTAAGAGATGTTGCGTTCGGTCAGTATTTTCCTGCGAATAGCGTAATCCACAAATGTGATCCCCGTGCAAAGCTGATTATGCTTGTCGGATTTCTCGTAATTATTTTCTGTACTTTTAATTATGCTTCGCTTGCACTTGTTGTGCTTTTTACCGCACTTTTTGTTGCGGCAAGCAAGGTGCCTGCAAAGTTCTATTTCAAAAGCATGAAAGTAATTATATTTATTATAATAGTAACCTCAATTCTCAATGTGTTCTACGGTTCGGGTGATCCGCTTGTACAATGGGGAATTTTCAAAATTACCTTAAACGGCATTAACAGAGCAATTTTTGTTTCGGTAAGAATCATCTGTCTTATCCTTGCAAGCTCCTGTCTTACATTCACAACCTCTCCGACAGAGCTTACGGATGCAATTGAAAGACTGATGAAGCCGCTTGCAAAACTGCACTTTCCCGTTCACGAGATTGCAATGATGATGTCGCTTGCTTTAAGATTTGTTCCCACACTTCTTGAAGAAACCGACAAAATTACTCAGGCTCAAAAGGCACGAGGTGCCGATATGGAGTCGGGTAATATTATTCAGAGGGTAAAGGCGTTTATCCCTATTCTTATTCCGCTTTTTGTTTCGGCATTCAGAAGAGCATATGAGCTTGCAACAGCTATGGAGTGCCGTTGCTACCGTGGCGGAACAGGAAGAACACGAATGAAAACTATTCATATGGCAAAGCGTGACTATGTATCCTTTGTAATGGTCGCACTTCTAATCGGCGGAGTGATTTTATGCAACATATTCCTGCCTGCGGCAGTTTAAGAAATCTTCTTCTCACAATTTCATATGACGGAAAAGAGTTCCACGGCTGGCAGATTCAGCAGAACGCAATGACGGTTCAGGAGGCTTTTCAAACTGCTCTTTCTAAGATTATCGGTGATGACTTTGATGTAAAGGGATGCAGTCGCACAGACAGCGGAGTTCACGCAAATATGTACTGCATCAGCCTTAAAACAGAACATCCCATAAAGCCCGAAAGGCTCAAGGCGGCGCTTAACCGCTGGCTGCCGCTAAGCATTGCGGTTCTTGACTGCAAAGAGGTTGCACCCGATTTTCACGCCCGCTATTCCTGCACAAGCAAGGAATATATCTACAAAATCTGGAACAGCGAGGTGCGAAATCCGTTTCTTGACGGATACGCACTTCATTACAGATACAAAATTGACGAAAATCTGCTCGACAAAGCCGCTCAGGCATATGTCGGCAGACACGATTTCACTTCCTTTTGCACGCTTGATAACCGTGAAAAAGGGGATATGACCAGAAATGTAAAAGCCTTTTCGGTAACCCGTGAGGGCGACCTTGTTACAATGAAGGTTGAGGCTGACGGCTTTTTGTATAATATGGTTCGTATTATGGTGGGAACACTTCTCAGAATTCAGCAGGGTAAAATTGCTCCCGATGAAATCCCCTCCATTATAGAAAAGAAAAACAGAAAATATTCGGGTCCCACCGCACAGGCTTGCGGATTGTACCTGAATCGTGTGAATTATGAAAATGACAACAGTTCACAAAAAGGAGTGAACACTGATGTTTAAAAAGTTTAAAGGACATTATTCAAAACGAAAAACACATAAATCCGACAGAGATGTAATGAGCTATGAGGATATGCCTCTTGACGATTATGAACAGGAAAAAACCGAAATGTCGCCGCAGGCTGTCAAGAAAATCGTACTCGGTGCGTGTATTGCCATTGCGGCAGGACTTATAGTTTTTGCCTTTGCAAACCGTGATAAGCTTACATGGGAGAACATCTCAAACTGGTGGACTTATGATGTACTCGGAAATGCAGGTCACGGTTATCCCGTTGACATTATCGGTTCAGAGGTTTCATCAGGTAACTTTGCCGTGTCGCAGGGACACGCAGTGTATGCTTCCGATACCTCTTTTGTAACCCTGACAAGCTCCGGTACAGAGGTTGCACGACTTCAGCTTACACATTCAAATCCCGTAATGAAAAACAATGAAAACAGATTTCTTACATACGGAATCGGCGGTTCAAGCTATGAGATAAGCAGCTTTGACGAAAAGCTTTATTCGGGTACTGCCGATAACAAAATCTATACCGCAGATATTGCGTCAAACGGTACATATTGCCTGGTAACAGAGGATACCGGTTATCTTACTACGCTGTATGCTTACAGCAAAAATAACAACAGAATCTATAAATATTCTTTTTCGGAATATTACATAACTTCGGTTGCTGTCAACAAAGACGGTTCCGGCTGTATTGCAACAGGCATTTCAAGCGATAAAGGCTCGGTTGTAACAGGCGTTTATGTTCTTGATTTTTCACAGGACAAGCCTGTTTCAACATACACCGTAAAAGGGGATTCTGTTATTGACTGCAAGTATCTTACATCTGACACAGCTGTACTTATCGGTTCACAGGCAAGCTACATTGTAAACAAGGGCGAGAAAAATTACAAGACCGTCAGCTACGACGGAAAGACCCTTTCAAATTATTGCTTTAACACAGACACTTCATCATATACAATGGCTCTTTCAAGAAGCGGTGACGGCAGGAGCGTTGCTCTCATAAACTATAATAAAAACGGCGAGGTTCTGAACACAATCAATACCGAACACAAAGCCGACTCAATTTCGGTTTACAAGGGAACGGCTGCAATTCTTGACGGCAATGTTGTTTACGGTTATAATCAAAAAGGTGATTTGCTATACTCGGCAAATTCGGGAACGGGTTCAAAAAAGGTTGTGCTTGCGTCCGATTATACCGCTTATATTCTAAGCGTAAATCAAATCAGATTCATCGACCTTGACAGCGTATCCAGCAGCGATACCGCCGAAACTTCAAAACAGGAGTAATAAATTTGATTGCAGATATAATAATTATTGCAATATTTGCGCTTTTGTTCATGATTGACTTTAAGCGTGGAATTGCAATTACAATTCTCAATATCGCAGGAGTGGCTCTCACGGGCTTTCTTGCGTATCACATTTCAGCTTTTCTTGCATCGTGGGTTTATACGGCATTTGTTCAGCAGACTTTGATAACAAATTTGCAGCAGATGATAGACACACAGGGCATTAACGCAGCAATAGCAAACAGCTTTTCTGCTCTTCCGGACTGGGCAATGGGGATGATGGGATTTTTCCTTTCTCTTTTTGGAACAGATGCAAGTATCTATACTAATGACTTTCAAATTCCGAATCAGACGGCTACAACCGTATCCGTATCGGTTGAACAGCTGATACAGCCAATTATAACAGGATTTTTTCAAATGGTTATCGGTGCGGTAATCTCAATAATTGTCTTTATACTTATCAAGTTGCTTGTTAATAAACTTGCAAAGGTATTCAAAATACCGGTTGTTAAACAGGTCAATCAGTTATTGGGCGGTGTATTCGGACTTGCGGAGGCGGCAATCCTTGTATTTTTTGCCGTAAATATCTATTCGGGAGTGCTTGAGTTTTCAAATCCCGAAATGCTTAATAGCCCTATGATTTCAGGTGCTGTTTTTAAATTTTTCAGTGTTGCAGTCTGAATGAAGAAACAGGAGGGAACAGTAATGGAAAAAGAAAAAGATGTGTGGAGCTTTAAAACATCCGATTTGGTTGCTATACCTAATATTATAACTTATGTAAGATTTGTGCTTATAATCCCGTTCGTATATTTTTTCCTTGCGGAACAGTATATATATGCGGCAATATGTATAGGTTTGTCGGGACTTACCGATTGCTTTGACGGAATGGCTGCCAGAAAACTCAATCAGGTAACTCCTCTCGGGAAAATCCTTGATCCCATTGCAGACAAGGTAACGCTTTTTGCGGTCGTTATCTGTATGGTGATTTATGTGCCTATGGTTCTTCCGATTCTTGTGACGCTTTTGGTCAAAGACCTTCTTATGCTCATCGGCGGTGCTGATTTAATTAAGAAAAGGCTCACACCGCCTTCCGCTAACTGGTACGGAAAGGTCGGAACAATTATTTTCTACTTTTCCGTATGTCTTATCGTATTTTTGAAAGCATTCTTCGCTTACGAAAATATGGTGCTTGACCTTGTGTTGCTTTCAGTTACCGCAGCGTCAATGCTTTATGCACTTTATCGTTACGGAAAAATCTATTTTGCAATGATTAAAGAGTACAACGAATCACTTAAAAAGACAGCTGACATTAAAAATAAATAAATTCCGACAAATAAATATTGAATTATTTGTTAAACAGTTGTATAATTCTTATATTACCATGACAGCAAATGTGCAATTTGGTGTCCTAAAAAGGAGTATGCTATGCTTTGTACAAGATGCGGAAAACGCCCTGCGGTTGTTTTCGTTTCAAATAATAATTCCAAAGACGCCCCGACGGCAGGTTATTGCCTTACCTGTGCAAAAGAGCTTGGAATCAAGCCGGTTGAGGATCTTATCAGCAAAATGGGTATCTCGGACGAGGACCTTGAAAATGTTCAGGATCAGATGAATACCCTCATGAACAGTATGGGTGACGGCGATATGTCACAGCTTATGGAACAGCTTGGTGCGGATAACCTTGCCGAGCAGATGGGCGATTTTGCTAAAGACGGTGACGGCAGTGAGGATGATGACTTCTCTCACGGTGCACCTGCATTCCCTGCATTTTTCAACAGTATGTTCGGCGGACAGAACAACAATGCGACAAATCAGGATAACAATAAAAAGGGCAAAAAAGAGAAAAAAGAAAAGAACAGAAAGCACATCAATCTTTACTGTGAAGACCTCACACGCAAGGCGAGAGAGGGCAAAATCGACCGCATTGTCGGCAGAGACAGCGAGATTGAGCGTGTAATTCAGATTCTTTCAAGAAGAACAAAGAACAATCCTTGCCTTATCGGTGAACCAGGTGTAGGTAAAACCGCTATTGCAGAGGGGCTTGCTCTCCGCATTGCCGCAGGAAATGTTCCTCAAAGACTTAAAAACAAGGAAATTCAGCTTCTTGACCTCACCTCACTTGTTGCGGGTACTCAGTTCAGAGGTCAGTTTGAAAGCAGAATCAAAGGACTTGTTTCCGAAATAAAAGAGAACGGCAACATAATTCTCTTTATTGATGAGGTTCACAGTCTTGTCGGCACAGGTGACAACGAGGGTACAATGAATGCCGCAAATATCCTCAAACCGGCTCTTTCAAGGGGCGAGGTTCAGGTTATCGGTGCTACAACATTCAACGAATACAGAAAATATATCGAAAAGGATTCTGCACTTGAAAGAAGATTTCAGCCTGTAAAGGTCGGTGAGCCTACAATCGCTCAGTCAATTGATGTTATCGCAGGCGTAAAAGGCTATTATGAGGCACATCACCGTGTAATTGTTGACGATGATATCGTTCGCAAGACGGTTATCCTTTCCGAAAGATACATAACAGACCGTTTTCTTCCCGACAAAGCAATCGACCTTCTTGATGAAAGCTGTGCCTGTGCCGCTCTCCGCAATAAAAGCATGGAGCGTCACGATAAGCTTGAGGACGAAAGACAGAAGCTTCTTATCAAAAAGGACGCTCTTACAAATGCCGATGAGGTAAACTACGAACAGCTTGCCGAGGTCAACACAAGCCTTGCAAGAATTGACAGCGACCTTAAAGAAATTGACCCCGAAACTCTCGTTTCAAAGGTCACAGAGGAGGATATCGCCAAGGTAATCGAACTCTGGACAGGCATCCCCGCATCAAGAATCAAGGAAAACGAGCTTTCAAAGCTTGCCAACCTTGAGGACGAGCTTAAAAAGAAAATTATCGGTCAGGACGAGGCTGTAAAGGCTCTTGCATCTGCAATCAGAAGAAGCAGAGTTCAGATTTCACCTCGCCGCAGACCTGCATCGTTCATCTTTGTAGGTCCGACAGGTGTCGGTAAAACAGAGCTTGTAAAGGTTCTCAGCAAGGAACTTTTCGATACCCCCGAAACACTCATCAGACTTGATATGAGTGAATTTATGGAGAAACATTCGGTTTCTAAAATTATCGGTTCACCGCCCGGATATGTCGGTTACGATGAGGCAGGACAGGTAACGGAGAAAGTTCGCCGCAGACCTTATTCGGTTCTCCTCTTTGATGAAATCGAAAAGGCTCATCCCGATGTTCTCAATATTTTGCTCCAAATTCTTGACGAGGGCAGAGTTACAGACGCTCACGGCAGAACAGTAAACTTTGAAAATACTGTTATCATTATGACCTCAAATGCCGGCTCTGCGTCAAAGGACAGCGCATTAGGCTTTGGCAAGACTGAAGAAGATGCCTCAAAAGAAAAGGTTATGAAGGCACTTTCCGAGTTCCTCCGTCCTGAATTTATCGCAAGAGTAGACGAGGTTATCGTATTCAACAGCCTTAAAAAGGACGATTTTGTAAAGATTGCAGACCTTATGCTCTCTGAGTATGTACCGACTCTTGAGGAAAAGCACATCAAATTCACATTTGACGAAAAGGTTTGTCAGCTCCTTGCAGATAAGTCATGCAACGGTGCAAGCGGTGCTCGTGACCTCAGAAACACAATTCGCAGAGAGGTTGAGGAGAAAATTGCAAACGCAATGATTGAGGCAGGTGCAGGCGGTGTTACTGCAATGCACCTTACAGCCGAAAACGGAGAGCCTGTTCTTCAGTCAATCTGATTTTTTACGGTAAAAGTTAACACATAAAATTTTCGCATATCGGGCAGTCATTACGATTGCCCGATTTTTTGTATGCATTTTTTATATGCAATATAATTCCGCTAAAGAACAATCTCGCACGGCGAGCCGCCGTACCCAATTCGTGAAGATAGTTTGTAATATCAAAAAACATATTATGCCCGAGCGGAAGTTTTTTAAAAATTGAAAGTTGAAAATTGAAAATGTAAAATTGTGGTCGGGCATACAGTTTGCAAAATGCAAATCATTGTCGCCCGATTGTTTTTGTATATATAGAAGTTGCGTTAAATGTAGAGGCGGATATTATCCGCCCGCACGGCGAGCCCCGTACCCAATTCGTGTAGATAATTTGTTTTGCATTATACAAACTGTCTACACGAGAGAAAAAACACAAGAGAAAAAACGGCTGTGTAACATAATGTACACAGCCGTCTTTTGAAAATAAAATGAAAGAAAGATTTAACCTTTTACAGCACCTGAAACAACGCCCTCGATGATGTATTTCTGACAGGCAAAGTAGAAAATAATAATTGGAACGATACTCAGAACGATAAGCGCCATAATAGCACTTGTGTCCGTATGACCGTAACTGCCGTTAAGATACTGAATATGAATCGGAATAGTTTTGTAATCCATATCAAGAATAAGATAGGGGAGAAGGTAGTCGTTCCAAATCCACATTGTTTCAAGGATTGCAACCGAAATAAAAGTAGGTTTCATAATCGGAAGAACAATACCGAAGAATGTTCTCAAAGGACCTGCTCCGTCAACATCTGCGGCTTCCTCAATTTCAACAGGAATTGATTTAACAAATCCCGAGAACATAAATACCGCAAGTCCTGCTCCAAATCCGAGGTATATAATCAAAATACCCCACGGAGTTGTAAGCTTGAGACTGTCGGCTGTCTTTGAGAGGGTAAACATTACCATCTGGAAAGGAATAACCATTGAGAAAATGCAGAAATAGTAGATGATTTTGCATATACGAGAATTTGAACGCTGCAAGTACCACGCACACATTGATGTGCAGAAAAGAATAAGCACAACACCGCCGATTGTAATGAAGAAGCTCCATACAATTGACTTCCAGAACGGATAGTTGCCGTGGAACATACCTGTCATATAGCTTTGAAAGCCCTGAAAACTGTCTGCATTCGGAAATTCAAAGATTGCACGGCTGATTGCCGCATTGCTCTTGAAGGAGTTCATCAGTACAATGAAAACGGGAGCAACATAGAATACTGACACAATAGAGAAGAGAATTGTTAAAATTTTCATTCCTACGGTTTGTTTTTTCTTTACAGGCCTATCCTTAGCCTTTGCTGCAACTTTTGCCATTACTGCTGAACCTCCTTTCTTCTTGTAAAGTAAAGCTGAATAAGGGCAATGATAACAACAATTACGAAGAAGATAACGCCCTCAGCCTGACCTACGCCACGAGAATTCTGGTTTGCATAGAATGTATTGTAAATATTGAGAGCCATCATTTCCGTCTGATAAACCATTGTACCGCTTCCCTGTGATACAATACCCGGAGCACCGCCTGTGAGGGCAAGGTTCTGGTCGAACAGCTTAAATGAGTTTGTAAGTGTAAGGAATGTGCAGATTGTGATGGAAGGCATCATCATCGGCAATGTTACATTTGTAAGCAACTGTTTTTTGCCTGCGCCGTCAATTTTAGCCGCCTCATAAAGATCATGAGGTACGCTCTGGAAACCGGCAATGTAAATAATCATCATATAACCTGCCTGTTGCCAGCACATAAGAATTACAAGTCCCCAGAAACCGTAGTTTGCGTTAAGCGCAAGGTTTGTTCCGTAATACTGAAGAATACCGTTAAAAATGTACTGCCAGATGTAGCCGAGAATGATACCGCCTACAAGGTTAGGAACAAAGAAAACAGTTCTGAATACATTTGATCCCCTGATTCCGAGCGTGAGTGCATACGCCACAAAAAACGCAATTAGGTTAATGAGTATAACAGATACTATAACAAACACAACTGTGAACCAGAATGAATGTAAAAAGCCCTCATTCTGAAAGGCCTTGACATAGTTTCCGAACCCGATGAATACTGCATCGCTTGTTGTTCTGAATTTACAGAACGAAAGGTAAATGCCGTTAAAGAACGGATATACAAAACCTATAAGGAAAGCAGCCAGAGTGGGAAGAACAAATATCAGAAAATAAATTTTTCTTTTAGGTTTTCTAAACATAATATTTTGCCTTTCCGTTCATAAGAAAGGGGAGCGGAATGCCGCCCCCCTACCGAACCTGTTAAATTAAAACAGAAATTTTACAATCAGCCGTTAGCCTTTGCATATTCTGTTTTCCAACCCTGTACGAATGCAGTCTTAACAGCATCCCAGTCGCCTGTACCTGCTGCATACTGTGTAAGAGCTGTACCAACACCGTTTTTCCAATCTTCACTTGGCATTGTTGTGAAGTTCCAGCTTACAGGAGTTTTGCCTGCTGCTGTGAGTTCGTTATCAATCTTAACAAATACATTGGTTGCTTCCTTAGCATTCTTGAAAGGAATTACAAATCCCATATCGTCAGCAAGAGCAGATGTACCTGTTTTGTTTGTTACACACCAGTTCAAGAATTCAAGAGTAGCTGCCTGATCGTCAGCACTTGCCTTGTTGTTTACACACCAGTAGTTCTCTGAACCTGTGCAAAGACCCTGATTAGCTTCATCGCCTGCGCCGATGTAAATCGGGAGCATGCCGAGTTCGTCGTCCTTCATACCTGCCTTGGTAACTATTGAATATTCCCAGCTGCCGTTCTGGAAGAATACTGCTTCGCCTGATGTGAACTCAGTTTCAGCGTCTGTACCCTTCTTGCTTGCGAGGTCTGCAGGATCACATGTTGAATCTTTGATGTAGAGATCCCAGATGTTCTTATAGTTTTCAAGGTATTTACCCTCGATAGCGTCTGTTGATTTGATGCCCTTATCCTTGTACTCAAAGTAGATAGGAAGGTTAGCAAGGTGAGTTTTGAATCTCCAGTCAGATGAAGAATCCATACCTGCTGATGTGAACGCACCCTTAACGCCGAGCTTATCCTTATTCTTCTGGATTTCATCGGCTACAGTCTTTAACTTCTCAAAGCTGTTGATGTCTTCAATCTTCTTAACCGAAGCAAAGTCAGAATCGCAATACTTCTGGAGAAGAGTCTTGTTGTAGATAATGCCGTATGTTTCAATTACATAAGCAATACCGTAAACCTTGCCGTCCTCTTCAAGTGCATAATCCTTTGAAGTAAGCTGTTTATAAATTTCTGATGAGCTGAGGTCTGCACAATAGTCTTTCCAGTTTGCAAGACCTACAGGACCGTTAACCTGGAAGAGTGTAGGAGCGTTGTCCTTGTCCATCTCTGCTGTAAGTGTTGACTCATAAGTACCCTCGGCAGCTGTCTTAACAGTTACCTCAACACCTGTTTCGTCCGTGTACTTCTTAGCAAGAGCCTGCCAATCCTTGTCCTGCTCAGGCTTAAAGTTAAGATAGTAAACTTTACCGTTTTTTGCGTTGCCTGCTGCATTTTTTGAATCATCTTTTGATGAACCTGATGATGAAGAACCGCCGCAGCCTGCAAGAGCAGTAGCAGTCATCATACCTGCAACTGCAAGAGCTGCAGCTCTTTTGATTGTTGATTTTTTCATAGCTTTCACCTTAATTAAAAATATTTATCCGCTAAACCCGGATATTGGCGAGAGAACAACATTCTGTGTTCTCTCTATTGCAACAATCATAACACACTATTTATGAAAATACAATAGATTTTTTTAAAAATTTTCTCTGCGATTAGTCAAAACGAAGGTATTGACCAAATGTAATTTCAAAATCAAACAAAAAACAACCGCATATTATCTGAGTTTTTTGACTTATTTGTCAAATAAGAAATATTAAAGTAACATTAAAGTTACAATATTGTAACCTGTCAAATATGGTCATTCTATTGAAAATGACAAGTGCTTTGTGCTAAAATTATGTCAAATTTGTTTTTTAAGAAGGTTAATTTAGCAATTATGAAAAATTTCAATCAATCATCACTTGCACGATTTTTCACCCGATTCCCTAAGCTGTTATTTGCGGGATTGATGTACTCAATTCCGTTTGCCGTATTTTCCGGAATATTCATTCTCATAAGCTTTCTGTCCGGATTCAACAATGTAATATTATGGAGCTTGGGAATAATTCCCGCAATGCCGTTCTATTCCGGACTTGTAATGGTAATCCGAAAAATCTCTGTTGAAAAAGAGGATGTAAATGTTTTTAAAACTTTTGTTCAGGCTTTCCGTGAAAATTTGAAAAAATCAATTTTTAACGGATTTGTCGCTTACCTCATAGTAGCATGTTCGTTTTTTGCAATTCTCTATTACGGAACACTTGCTCAGACAGACATCGTTTACGGCTCTGTCTTTACCATATATATAGTATTCTCAATCGCAATGCTTATTATGCTGTTCTATGTACCGCTTCTAACAATTACCTATGACCTCAGACTTCGTGACATTTATAAAAATTCACTCTTGTTGATTTTCGGTAAAATTCTCAGAAATATTGTCGCGCTTGTGCTTGTCGGCATAATTTCTTTTGCGGTCTTTCTCGCAGTAATCTATGCAAAGGGTGCAATGCTTATTGTTGTAGTTGTTCTCTCGGTAATTTTCTACCCTATGATTGCAACCTATATAATAGTATCCGTAATTGCAAAAGGCGTGCAGGAGTCTGTCGGTTACTTTACAGGTGATAATGTGCAGTATGTCCTCACGGAAGAAGAGGTTCAGCGTGAAACCGAAGCTGTAGAGAATGCAAACTCAGATGACGACTACATCTTTGTCAACGGCAGAATGATTAAAAACCCGTCGAAAACGAATACAACAGAGTAATATTTTAGCACTTTGCAGAATGCATAGTGTTTTTACATCAAAATTAAAACCGCACCAAAGAGTCTGAAAACGGCTTTTTGATGCGGTTTTTGTAGTTGAACTAAAGAAGGTATATGCCCCGGACCTGATGATTTCATCCCATTCGACAGATATAGAAACTGTTGATATTATCCGCCTCTGAGTATTTGTTGCAGTCAAGGTATTAAGTAAATTTGGGTATATAAAAATAAAACAGTCGGCAACAAAAAAGATACCGACTGATAAACACCCCAACATTTTTATTATAACATAATACAGATATTACTTCAATAGATTTTTTAAAAATAAAATTATAAATATTTTTAATAAAAGTGTTGACAATGTTGAAAACTAACTGTATAATATAGACAAAGAAAAGAACTTAAGGAGGTTTTAAAAATGAAAGCAAGAAAACCTTACTTCAAACAAATCAGAGATTATATGCGGAGCTTACCACCTAACTCTACAGCCCGTGTATTCTAAGAGATGATCTTCTAATTCTTGTTTGTTTTGTCGGAAGAGCTGATTATTTTGATGTTATAAAAACATATTTATTAATTTTTAATCGCAAGAGCATTCCGAATTCGTCTTTAGCAATCTACATATTATGATTGAAATTCGTCCAATTAAGCGTTAAAGATTATCAAATTTAATACTCGGGAGAACGGAATTTTAATTATAACTTAATATATATGAAATCTTTAAATTGGTGGTTAGTCCAATGGAAGCTTAATCAGAATTTAGGTTAAGCAAAAATAATCCGAAACGGAGATAAGTCCAATGGAAGTAAAAACTAAAACCGATGGATGAACAGCTTATACAACAGCACACAGAGTAGTCTGAATTTAAAGAATGTAAGAGGCTGAATTTAGTAAGCAGTTCAAACGGAGCGTAAATTTGGAAACTTACAGTACAGAGTGAAACCGTAAATTTCAATCTGATTTCTAAAATTCTAAGAAAACTAAACTGTCAGGAGATTATTCCAATGAAATAAGAACTTGAAAAAAATCTCACTTATTTGTTATGATTGGAGATATTCCGATGTATGCTTGAGATTTAAACCGGTATAAAGTCAAAATATAATCCAATACTTGGAATTGACAGTATTCGGTTACTGATATTGATTTGTTAAAAAGTTAATATAGGTCATAAATAAAGCATTGATTAGCAGTAATTATAATGTCGTGATGACATAGTGAATCTGCAGACAATAGGAGATTATTCCAATGAGAATTTAAGTCTTATGGTTTGATGATTGTATACATACTTAGGTGTGTAAACATAATTAGTCGAATTTAAAGCTAAAGGAGTTAATTCCAATAACTGTATAAGCCAAAATTCCGAAATATTCCAATGGCTTGGTTTCAGGATAGGTACAATTGAAATAAAAAAGTTGATAAGCTTTTTTAAGTGATTGTTGTGCCGATTGATATTATGAATTTAAACGGTTGAAAAACTTTTATATTCAAATTTAGGAACGGAGAAAAGTCCAATGTAATACTAAATTGTTAGTGTAAAGGACGAAAATCCGAAATTGGAGATGAGTCCAAAGGGCATATTAACGATACGATACCCATCTGAAAATTGCTATTTATGAATCAACCAATTACAGAGGTGACTGCAACAGTGGTCACCTCTGTTTTGCATTTTGTCTGAGATAACTGTGTATAATAGAATAAGTGAATTTGCTGAATACAAAAATTATGGGGACAACATTTGCTGTCCCCATATCTATTTCAATAATAATTTTCTAATCAATACAATATTGATTACTCAATACCGAGAATTTCTTTACTTGCGATTACGAGCTTTTCACAAATTTCTGTTGCATCTGCTTTGTTCTTGGCGACTGAAGTTATATAGAGCTTAATTTTTGGCTCTGTGCCGCTTGGACGGATGATAACTGCATTGTCACCGGAAAGGTGAAGAGCAATAACATTTGACTTAGGAAGTTCAATGTCGGTAGCACTGCCGGTTGCGATCTCAGTTTCCTTTTTAAGAAGATAGTCGGAAACCTTAACAACATCGTAGCCTGCAATGCTCTTTGGTGTGTTATCTCTTACAGCTGTCATAATATCAGCCATCTTCTGCATACCTGCGGCACCGTCAAACTCGAATGAGTATGTCTGATTGAGGTAGTAACCAAATTCTTCGTAAAGACCGTCAATAACCTCGGCAAGTGACTTGCCCTGCTTCTTGTAGTAAGCAGCCATTTCGCAAACGAGCATTGACGCAACAACAGCATCCTTATCTCTTACATATGTGCCTGAAAGGTAGCCGTAGCTTTCTTCAAAACCGAAGAGATATCTGTTTTCTTCATGCTTTTTTTCAAGGTTTAGAATAACTTCACCAATGTATTTGAAACCTGTAAGAACATTCTTGAGTTCACAATCGTACTTTTCGCAAAGCTTGTTGATGAGTTTTGTTGTAACGATAGTTTTAACAACAACAGGCTTTTCGGGAAGCTTGCCGCTTGCTTTTTTGCAGGAAAGGATGTAGTTTGTCAACATTACGCCGTCTTCATTACCTGAAATAAGTCTGTAACTGCCGTCATAATCCTTAACTGCGATACCTACACGGTCTGCGTCAGGGTCGGTTGCAAGAAGAAGGTCAGGTTGTTCTTTTTCACAAAGCTCAAGACCTTTTGCAAGTGCCTCTTTAATCTCAGGGTTCGGATAAGGGCAAGTTGTAAAGTTGCCGTCGGGAAGTTCCTGCTCGGGGACAACAATAACATCTTTAACGCCGATTTTGCCGAGAACCTTTCTTACAAGCTTGTTGCCTGTACCGTTAAGAGGTGTGTAGACAACCTTAAGGTCAGCACCCTCACAAATGCCGGGGTTGACCTGCTGTTCCATAACCTTTTCAAGGTATGTGTCATAAACGCTCTCATCAACATATTCAATCATACCGTTGCTAACGGCTTCATCAAAATCTGCAATTTTAACATCCTTGAACATATCAAGCTTTGAAATTTCGTCGTAAACTGTGTTAGCGGCAACATCTGTCATCTGACAGCCGTCCTCGCCATATGCCTTGTAGCCGTTGTATGCAGCAGGGTTGTGGCTTGCCGTAACCATAATACCTGCCTGACATTTAAAGTAACGAACGAGGTATGAGAGAACGGGAGTAGGCTGAAGCTCAGAAGTGATGTAAACCTTAATACCGTTAGCGGCAAGAACTCTGGCTGCCTCATTCATAAACAAATCTGCTTTAATTCTGCTGTCGTGAGAAATAGCAACAGAACCCTTGCCGTACTTTTTGAGAACATAATTGGCAAGTCCTTGTGTAGCCTGACGAACAACATAAATATTCATTCTGTTAGTACCTGCACCAATAATACCTCTAAGACCTGCAGTACCGAATTTTAAAGCTGTGTAGAAACGATCATAAATTTCATCTTCATTGTTTTTTATACTTTCAAGCTCAGCTGTAAGATCCTTGTCTTCAACAGCATTTTCGAGCCATTCGTTATAAAGTTTTTTAATATCCATGATTATGCCCCCAACTTAAAATATTCACAAAATTATAGTTAATATCTGTGACAAGCCATTCTTGCCTATCTTAATTCACTATACCATAAACTCTGAAAAAAAACAAGTTTTTTATTTTGTACATTTTACGGAATGTGTACTAAAAGCTGTGTGTTCTAAATTAAACTGTATAAAATTCTATTAACTGTATAATGAAATTGACTCATATTATTGGCTTTTCGTGATGAGGGACGGCGGTTATTCCGCAAAAACAACTGTGCTTTGCTTTTAATGTATATCTAAGCGTGCTGAGCGTGCTGACTTTTGTTCTTTGTCAGAATTAAATTACGGCTCAACAAACGGCATATTAAAATACTCGGCAACTGATTTTGCAAGGTTTCTGCCGATTACATTGATGTTGTCCCTAATCCATTGAGCTTCTTCGGGATTATCGTGATATGCAACCTCAATCAATGCCGACGGTGATTTTGTCCGCCTTACTTCCGCAAGTGAGGTGGTGGGGATTATGTCAACATCGTTCGGTTCGGGATAAATATCCTTGTAATTCTTTTGCAGAATTTCTGCAAATCGCTTGCCGTTACTGCCTGTCGGGTAGTAATAAATGTCCGCACCCGTGTATCTGCCTGCCGAACCCTCGGGAGCGGCATTGCTGTGAATTGCAAGGTGCAAATCGTGATTGCCCTTGTTTGAATCTGCAATTGCCTGACTAAGCGTCATATCGGGATCGTTTCGCTTGAAATCAATTCCGCTTGCTTTCAAATAAGGCTCCATTGCGTCCGCAATAAGATTCATATAATATTCTTCATTTCCTCCGTCTACATACGGATTATACTCCTGTAATGACGGTGAAAGGTATACTGAAGGCATAAAATCTCTCCTAAATTTAATCTCTTATCATTTTATTCGCAAAACCCGTGCCGTTGACAAATAATTTTCTTTTCAAAATTCAATTTGTATTGTATAATGATTACATATGATTTTGGTGGAAATGTTGGCAAGTGTATGATATCACAATTATTATGTGTGAGCAGATTGTAACCGTAGACAGAATGTCAAGCGTAGGGGCGGGTATTGTTCTTCTAAAGAACTATTATTTAATGCAAAAACTTGCTTAATTACTTTATGAAATTATGAAACGGAGAAATTATTATGACTGATGAAATGAGAGCAAAAGTTGAGAAAGTTATGAAAAATCTTGAACGCAACAAGATGAAACCTTATTTTTGCGAAAACAGGGAAGAGGCTCAGGCACTTGTAAAAACACTCATTAAAAAGGGCGAAACAATTTCATGCGGCGGTTCAAAAACTCTTGACGAAACGGGAATTTATCAGATAATAAATTCGCCCGATTACAATTTTCTTGACCGTTCCGCACCCGGAATGACTCGTCCCGAGGTTGAAGAGGTTTACCGTCAGACTTTCAGGGCAGACACATTTTTTATGAGCACAAACGCTCTTACCGAAAACGGAGAGCTTTATAATGTTGACGGCAATTCAAACCGTGTTGCCGCACTTCTTTACGGTCCGAAAAGCGTTATCGTTGTATGCGGTATCAACAAAATCGTAAAGAATATTGATGAGGCAATCAAGAGAGTTAAAACAATTGCCGCTCCGCAGAATACAATCAGACTCGGCATTGAAACCCCTTGCGGAAAAACAGGCGAATGTGTTTCATTAAGAAAAGAAAATCCCGAACTCTGTGACGGATGCCACGGTGATACAAGAATCTGCTGTAACTATGTGGTATCTGCTCAGCAAAGACATATTGACAGAATCAAGGTTATTATCATCGGCGAAGAATACGGATATTGATTCTTTTAAAGAAAAAAGCCGCATCAAAAGACACGGCTTGGGAGAAATTCAGAATGTAATCATCTGCAATTGTTCTGACTTTTGTTCTGGCTGTTCTGCTGATTTTTATTCTGATTGCTGTTCTGATTCTTATTCTGGCTGTTCTGCTCGTTCTTGTTCTGATTGTTGTTCCGATTCTGATTGAAATTCATTTCAACACCTCCTTTACAAAACTATTATTAACCCGAAAAGGCTTGTTTATTCATGAATGATTTTTTATTGCGAATGAAATCACTTCTGGGTGATGAATTTGACGAATTTTTAAAATTTTACAACAGCGATGATTTTATAAAAGGACTTCGTGTCAACACCTTAAAATGTTCGCCCAAAAAGCTTTGTTCACTTCTTGATTTTGAACTGAAAAAGACTCCGTTTTGCGATGAGGGCTTCTATATTCCGTCCGATGTTAAGTCAATCGGCAACAATCCTCTGCACCATGCAGGAGCGTTCTATGTTCAGGAACCGTCTGCAACTTCGGCAGTTACAATGCTTGATGTTCATGAGGGCGATTATGTCCTTGATTTGTGTGCCGCTCCGGGCGGAAAAAGTACGCAAATCGGCGCTAAACTTAACGGAACAGGACTTTTGTGGAGCAATGAAATTGTAAGAAACAGAGCGAATATTCTTTTATCGAATATTGAACGAATGGGTATTTCAAACGCTGTTGTATCAAACTGCCGTCCAGATGAACTTTGCAAAAGGCTTGAAAACCGCTTTGACAGAATCCTTGTTGACGCACCCTGCAGTGGTGAGGGAATGTTCCGCAAGAATGATGCGGAGCGTGAATGGAGCATTGAGCATGTAAAGAGTTGTGCCGCCCGTCAGCTTTTGATTCTTAACAGTGCAAAAAATGCCCTGAAAAACGGCGGATATATGGTTTATTCAACCTGTACTTTTTCAAAGGAAGAAAACGAGGGCGTAATTTCTCGGTTCCTTGCAGAAAATCCCGATTTTGAACTTGTTGATTCGGGCGTAACATTCGGCAGACCTACGCTTGATTATGCGAGAAGAATTTTCCCGATGGACGGCGGAGAAGGACATTTTGCCGCCAAGCTTCACAAAAAGGGCGAGCCGTATTCTAATTATAGTATTCCTAAAAAGAATAATAAAATCGACTCGAAAATTTTTGATTTTTATGACAGTATTTTTATCGACAGACCGTTCGGTGAAAATATTGAGGTTATAAAGGATAAAATTATAGTTCTTCCACAGAATTATAATTTTGATGTAAAAGGCTTGCAGATTCTCCGTGCGGGAGTTATTCTCGGCGAAATTGTCAAGAACAGAATCGAACCGCATCACAGCGCATTTACGGCAGCTAAAAAGGAAAACTGTAAATCCGCAGTTGATTTTGATGTGAACAGTAAAGAAATTGCAGCGTATCTTCACGGTGAGGAAATTGCCGTGCCACAGGATGTCAAAGGCTATACGGCTGTCTGTGTAAACGGAATTACTACAGGCTTTGGTAAAGCGTCAAATTCAAGACTGAAAAATAAATATCCGAAAGGGCTTCGCATATTAAGATGAAAAAATTATCAGATATAGGTACAATCAAAGACATACTTTCAAGACACGGTTTTACTTTTTCAAAGTCACTCGGTCAGAATTTCCTTATAAACCCGTCAGTTTGTCCGAGAATGGCAGAGCTTTCGGGTGCCGGAGACGGAGTAGGCGTAATTGAAGTCGGTCCCGGAATAGGGGTTCTCACAACAGAGCTTTGCTCACTTGCCGACAAGGTCGTAGCAGTTGAACTTGACAAGCGACTTCTTCCCGTTCTTGAAGAAACACTCTCAGAACACGACAATGTTAAAGTTGTGAACGATGATATTCTTAAAATTGACTTGCACAAGCTGATTGAAGAAGAATTTCAGGGTATGGATGTTGTTGTGTGTGCAAATCTTCCGTACTACATCACATCTCCCGTAATTATGAAATTGCTTGAGGACAGACTGCCGATTTGTGCAATCACGGTTATGGTTCAAAAAGAGGCGGCTCAGCGAATTTGTGCTGAGGTGGGTTCCCGTGCAAGCGGTGCGGTAACGGTATCGGTCAACTATTATGCAGAACCCGAAATGCTGTTTTCGGTTAGTGCAGGCTCGTTTATGCCTGCTCCAAAGGTTGATTCGGCTGTTTTAAGACTTAACATTCTCAAAGAGCCGCCCGTGAAGGTCGATGACGAAAAGAAGTTTTTTAAGGTTGTAAAAGCCGCCTTTTCACAGCGAAGAAAAACACTTTCAAATTCTCTTGCATCGGGACTTTCTTTGCCAAAGGCAGAGGTCAACGCAATTCTTGATAATTCTTCCGTTCCTCTCAATGCAAGGGCGGAACAGCTTAAACTTGAAGATTTTGCAAACATTGCAAACAACCTTGGTGACTGATTATGAAAAGAAAAATGAACGGTCTTTACAAAACAGCTTTTATATTGATGCTTGTTGCCGCAGCACTTTTTATTGCCGCAACAATTGTTGCATATGCCCTTGAACGTCCGTATTTCTCAGCAGTTTTCTCATGCAGCGGAGCTTTTCTTGCATTTTTGGGCATAATATTTGCAACTTGCAGTAAACCCAAAAAACGCAAAAGACACCTTGTATCAGATGAAATTGCTGCCGAAAGTGATGACGATGATGAGATTTCTGAAAATTTTGTTGACAATGAGCAATAAATTTGATAGAATGTCAGTAGATAAAGGGGAGTAGTTCGCAGATAATCTGTGATATTAATCGTCAGTACATACCGTTTTCGGTATCGGTTATATCTTAAAGGACAAGACTTTTATTGTAGGGTGAGTTGCACCTTGCAATAAGGGTCTTTTTTATTTACCTTTTTCAGTTGTCTGTATTCTGCAATCCGAACGGAGGAGAAAATTATGAAAAATTGGTATCAGTTGACCGAGAGCGAAACTCTTGACAAGCTCGGTGTCACAAGCGAAGGACTTTCGTCACAACAGGCTGACAGTCTTCTTGAGAAACACGGAAAAAATGTGCTTGAAGAAAGCAAAAAGAAATCTGTTTTTCAGGTGTTTTTAAGTCAGTTTGCCGACCTTATGGTAATAATCCTTATAATTGCGGCAATCGTTTCAATGTTTTCGGGAAGTGTTGAAAGCACAATCGTAATTTTTGCGGTAATCACACTCAATGCTATTCTCGGCACGGTTCAGCATGTCAAGGCAGAAAAGTCACTTGAAAGCCTTAAATCGCTTTCGTCACCCTCGGCAAAGGTAATCCGTGACGGAAGAAAAATTGAAATTGATTCAGAAAACATCGTTCCCGGCGACATTGTTGTGCTTGAGGCAGGCGATCTTGTTGTTGCAGACGGTAGAATAATAAATAACTATTCTTTACAGGTAAATGAGAGCTCGCTCACGGGTGAATCAACAAATATTGACAAAAGCGTGGCGGTAATTGAAAAGGAAGTTCCGCTTGCCGACCGCACTGATATGGTCTTTTCGGGCAGCCTTGTAACATATGGCAGAGCAATTGTTGTTGTTACGGAAACAGGTATGAACACAGAAATCGGTAAAATTGCTACACTTATGAATCAGGCAAAGAGCAAGAAAACTCCCCTCCAGCTCAGCCTTGATAAATTTTCGAGCAGACTTGCCGTTATTATTATGGCAATCTGTGTAGTAGTTTTCGGCTTGAGTATGTTCAACGGAATGTCGGTTCTCAACTCTCTTATGTTTGCCGTTGCACTTGCAGTAGCCGCAATCCCCGAGGCGCTCGGCTCAATCGTTACAATTGTTCAGGCAATGGGTACGCAAAAAATGGCAAAAGAAAATGCCGTTATCAAGGATTTGAAGGCTGTTGAAAGCCTCGGTTGTGTGTCTGTAATCTGCTCCGATAAGACGGGTACGCTCACACAGAATAAAATGACTGTTCAGAAAATCTATGTGAACGGCGAAAGTATTCTTGAGGATCAGCTCGACCTTAATATTGAAAGCCACCGTCATCTCCTTTACGATATGGTTCTAAACAACGATTCGAGTATCGTTGACGGAAAGGGAATAGGCGACCCGACCGAGTACGCTTTGCTTGAAACATTTCAGCATATCGGACTTGATGAAAATGTGCTTAGGGATGTTCTTACAAGGGTTGAGGAAGTTCCGTTTGATTCCGACAGAAAGATGATGAGCACAAAGTACAAAATGCACGGTGTAAATCATATTCTCACAAAGGGTGCGCTTGATTCAATTCTTGACCGTTGTGTAAGTATCGCAACAAAAGACGGTGTTCGTCCGATTACAGATGAAGATAAGGCTGAGATTTCAAGAGTTAACCGTGAATATTCCGAACAGGGACTCCGTGTTCTCACCTTTGCATATAAGGAATCTGATGAGGCTCTCACGGTTGACACAGAGAAGGATTATACATTCATCGGACTTGTTTCAATGATAGATCCTCCGAGAGAGGAGTCAAAACAGGCTGTTGCCGATGCAATCCGTGCAGGAATCAAGCCTGTTATGATTACGGGCGACCACAAAATCACAGCAAGTGCAATCGCAAAGCAGATTGGTATTTTCAATGACGGTGACATCGCAGTTACAGGTCTTGAGCTTGACGCAATGAGCGATAAGGAGCTTGACGAAAAAATTGAGAAAATTTCTGTTTATGCACGAGTTTCTCCCGAAAACAAAATCAGAATCGTTGAGGCTTGGCAAAGAAAAGGCAACATTGTTTCCATGACAGGTGACGGTGTAAACGACGCACCCGCTCTCAAAAAAGCTGATATCGGTGTTGCAATGGGTATCACAGGTACCGAAGTTTCAAAAGACGCCGCATCTATGATTCTTCAGGATGATAACTTTGCTACAATTATCAAGGCGGTTGCAAACGGACGAAATGTTTACCGCAACATTAAAAATGCAATTCTTTTCTTGCTTTCGGGTAATATGGCAGGCATTTTTGCCGTGTTGTTCTGTTCAATTATGGCTCTGCCCGTACCGTTTGAGGCGGTTCACCTTCTGTTTATCAACCTTCTTACAGACTCACTTCCCGCAATTGCAATCGGTATGGAGAAGCCCGAAAAAGACTTGCTCAGACAAAAACCCCGTGATCCGAAACAGGGAATCCTTACAAAAAGCTTTTCTGCTCTTATGCTCGGACAGGGTGCTTTGATTGCCGTTGTAACGCTCATTTCATTCTACATCGGACTTCAGACAAGTCCTGCCGTTGCAAGCACAATGGCATTTGCAACACTCACGCTTGCAAGACTGTTCCACGGCTTTAATTGCAGAAGTACACATTCAATCTTTAAACTCGGACTTTTTTCAAACACGGCAAGCATAGGCGCTTTCTTTATCGGAACATTCCTGCTCGCATTTGTATTGTTTGTTCCGTTTATGCAGCCGCTTTTCAGCGTTACCGCACTCACAGGCGCACAGGCAGGCTTTATAGCCCTCCTCGCATTCATCCCGACATTTATAATTCAGTTTGTAAAAGTCATTGTTGAAAATGTGAGAAAGTAAATTTAATAACATTGAACACGGCAGATTGATTTTGCCGTGTTCTTTTACTTTTATCGAATAAAATTCATTGACAAAGAAATAATAATGTAGTACAATGTACTATACAAGGAGGTCGGTATTATGGCATTCTCAATCAGATTAACAGAACAGGAAAAGAAAATAGCAGACAGCTATGCTCGGTTGCACTCAATATCACTCGGAGAGGCTTTTAAACAGGCTTTGTTTGAAAAAATCGAAGAAGAATATGACCTTGCCGTTTTTGATGACGCTTATGATGAATACAAAAAGAGCGGTGAAGAAAGCAGACCAATCTCTGATTTTTGGAAGGAACTTGACATATGAGTTATGTTGTAAGAACCACTCCGAGATTTGAAAAAGAATTTAAAAAACTCGACAGATATACTATGAAGATGATTAAAGCATGGATTGAAAAGAATTTATCGGGGTGTGAAAATCCCAGAGTGAAGGGAAAGGCTCTCACGGCAAATCGCAAAGGTCAATGGCGGTATCGTATCGGAGATTACAGACTGCTCTGCCTTATAGAAGACGAAGAACTTGTTATTCTTGCTTTGTCTATAGGTCACAGGCGAGAGGTTTATGACAACACTTAAAATTAAAAATACTTAAATAATCAAATTCGGTCATAATCTTTGAATAATTATGACTGAAAATTATTTAATTTGAATTATTTTGACTGAAATTACAAAAATTCCTTGACAAAGTTTGACAGGTTTCTTATAATTAAATCATAACATAATGTTTCACAGGGTATTACAGGATATACAAAAATAAGATTAAGAAGGGTGACAGAAATTATGAACATTTGGCACGACATTTCTCCAAAGAGAATTACAAAAGACAAGTTTTATGCCGTAATCGAAATTTCAAAGGGCGGCAAAAACAAATATGAGCTTGACAAAGAAACAGGTATGCTCAAGCTTGACCGTGTGCTTTTTACATCAACTCACTATCCTGCAAACTACGGCTTTATTCCGAGAACCTTTGCAGATGACGGCGATCCGCTTGATGTTCTTGTTTTGTGCAGTGAAACAATTCAGCCGATGACACTCGTTGAATGCAAGCCAATCGGTGTTCTCAATATGGTTGATAATGACAGCTGTGACGAAAAAATTATCGCAGTTCCGGTAAACGATCCCAACTACAACTGCTACAGCGACATCAGCGAACTTCCAAAACATTATTTTGAAGAAATTCAGCACTTTTTCCAGGTTTACAAGACCCTTGAGGCTGGCAAGGTTACTTCGGTAACCGAAACCGACGGTGTTGACAAGGCTAAAGAAATCATTGAAAAGGCTATCACAAGCTATATTCGTGATTTTCAGATGGCGTAAATTTATAAAGACCGCAAAACTAAAAGCTTTACCAAAAACGGTAAAGCTTTTTCTTTATTCTGATATTTAATTTAATTCTAAAAAGGAATATTATTATAATCCATTCCTGTATAATAAAAATACCGCAGGTTAAAGTTTAAAATCCTTAGCCGAAAAATCTGTTTTAAAAACCGTGACATTCGGCATACGCAATAACGGGTCATACTTAAATGATCTGCATTTTCCGTTCTTGACCTGCTTAGATTTTTTGCAGAACATAATATCGTTTTCAATTCCGCTGTATTCGCAATATGAACAGTTGACAGGAATATTCTTGCCAAACAAACTTTTTTTCATAATCAACACCTCTGAATGTATATAGTATAGCATTAACTTGATTATGTTTCAAGCATAATATTTTGTCGGATTTTATTTATGAAAATCAGAAAGGAACGCTTATGAAATTTTCTTCAAAAACAATGAAGCTCAACAACATTGATACAGTACCGTATCTTACATATAATTCTTTGTCAGAAATAAATTTTATCAATCACGCATTCACAACCCGACTTGGTGGTGTGTCAACGGGTGAATTTACATCAATGAATATGGCGTTTAACAGGGGTGACAATCCCGACAGTGTAACCGAAAATTACAAAAGATTCTGCAAAAGTGCAGGCTTTGATTATGAAAGCCTTGTAGCCTCGGCACAGGATCACCACACGGTTGTAAGAGCCGTAACATCTGCCGAAAAGGGCATAGGCATCTACAAGCCCCGTGATATGGAGAGCGTTGACGCTTTGATTACAAATGAAAAGGGAGTAACCCTCGTAACCTACTATGCCGACTGCACACCGCTGTTTTTTGTTGATACAAAGAACAAGGCAATCGGACTTGCCCATGCCGGTTGGAGGGGAACTGTCGGCAGAATAGGGGAAAAGGTTGTTGAGAAAATGACTGAGCTTTACGGTACAAATCCCACCGATATCAAAGCCGCAATCGGTCCCGCAATTTCAGTTTGTTGCTATGAGGTTGACTATCCATGTGCAGAACATTTTCTGAATCTTGCAGACCTTGACAGCTCAAAGTTCGTTTTTGAAAAAGGAAACGGAAAATATATGGTTGACCTTTTAGAAACCAACCGTCAGATTCTTACTGCTTCAGGTGTAAAGAATGAAAACATAACAGTTTCGGATGTCTGCACCAACTGCAACAGCGACCTCTTATGGAGTCACCGTGCCACCAAAGGTCACAGAGGTACAATGAGTGCATTTATGTGTATAAAATAAGAATAATATTTTTGCTTTTGCAAAGCAAAAGACGGTTATTGACCGCCTTTATATATCTGAATTTATCTTTCTGTTTTTTGCAAACCATACATCGTTTACCTTAAATTCTTTGCCGTTAAGGTAATTAAGAATGCCTGCATCGGTTTCAAAATTGAATTTCAGCTTATAGCTATAAAGCGCCTGATACTTAATGCTGTCGGGTGCTTTTTTGCCTTTGCCGTATTTTGTATCGCCCACAAGCGGATGACCGATTGATGCCATATGTGCTCTTATCTGATGAGTTCTGCCTGTTAAAAGTTCAACTTCGGCAAGGCTGAATTTGCCGTTGAAGTCAAGAATTTCATATTTTGTCTTAATTTCTTTTGAACCATCAACTTCATTTTTGAAAACAGTAACCTTGTTTTTACTTTCATTCTTGGTCATATAACCGTGAAGTGTGTCGCTGTCCTTTTTCGGCTTTCCGTATAAAAGGCAGAGATAGTATTTTTCAAGCTCTCTTGTTTTCATTTTTGCATTTAAAATTCGCAGACTGTCGGCATTTTTAGCCGCAATCACAATTCCGCCCGTGTTTCTGTCGATTCTGTTGACAAGTGCAGGCGCAAAGGCCTTTTCTTCATCGGGATTATATTCACCTTTGTCATAAAGGTAGTGCTGAACTCTTGCAACAAGTGAATCAAAGTGATAATTCTTGTCGGGGTGTACGATTATGCCCGGTTTTTTATCTATAAGTATAAGGTTTTCATCCTCATAAACAATGTCAAAGGTTTTCGGTGCTTTCATGAACTCATAGCTTTTTTGCTCCGATGCCTCAAAAAATTCGTCCTTAATATAAAAGGTAAGCACATCGCCCTCTTTGAGCATGGTCTGAATATCACACTTTTTGCCGTTTACCTTAATACACTTTTTCCTTATATATTTGTACATAAGCGACTTTGGCAGAGTTTTGAATCTTTTTTGTAAAAATTTATCGAGTCGCTGATTTGCGTCATTTTTTTTTATTTCAAGTGTTCTCATAATTTGTAAAATTCTCCGTAAAAGTTTCTTAGATTATCTTATATCAATTTTAAAAATAATTCAACTGCTTTTGCACACTATTTGATTTTGTGTATATTCTGGTATAGGGTGATACAGTGAATTGCTACAGACAGAGAATTAAATCCGCAGTATGCTTTGGATTGGGACTGCTGTGTGCATCACTTCTGCCGAGTGAATGGGTACTCGTCATTGCGGCAGGCGCACTCGTAGTTGTCAGTATTTGTTGTGTTCGGAGGTAAATTATGAAAGTTGTACTTATTGAGAAACCAAAATTCATATCGGCAATTTTAAGAAAAATTTACGGAATTAAAAAAGGGTGAAAATAAATCGGTGAAAGCAAACACAACATTTTCAAGTGCTGCCGGTTTGGTCGGCAGGTAAACAGTTGCCGTCGCAGTGCCTGTTTATAGCACCTTTTGCCGAATTACGATAATTTAAGACGGTATTGACTGTTCAGTATTAAAGAAAATGCCTTTCGCTTTTGCGAGGGGCATTTTTGCGTGCTTTTTCGCGGAATATTTATGTGTGTCGGTGTAATATTTTTCTTCCGTATGCAATATATTTAACTATAAAACATAAAGGAGAGAAAAATATGGAGTTTAATCAGGAGAACCGTTTGTTTTGCACACCGTCGGTTGTGCTTGACACGGTTGCCGAACAGCTTGCAGATGTTGATCTTACTCTGCCCGATTATTGTCCGGATATTGAAAAAATTCTGAAATGTACCCTCACACCCAAAATTCAAAGCAGGACGCTTTCGGGCGGTCAGCTTCAAATCGACGGATTCTGTACTGTGAATGTGATGTATGTGGAAAGCATAAATAAAAGCGTTCGCTGCTGCGAACAAAGCGTTAATTTTTCGCAGAGCTTTTCCGTGAAGGACGCTTCGGATAATCCGGTTATAATAACAAAAACCAAGTCGGAATACATAAACTGCAGAGCATTAAGCCCACGCAGACTTGTAATGCACGGAGCATTTTCTCTGTATGCAAAAGTATTTTCCAAAACTCAGACGAGCATTTTCACTTCGCCCGATAATATTGAGATATTAAAAAAGACGGTGTCTTGTGCCGACCTTAAATCGTTCTGTCAGGAGCAGTTTTCGGTATGTGAAGAAATCTCCGTAGGCGAAAAGCCCCGTATTGAGTCTGTCCTTCACAGCGATATAAGCGTGGGAGTTACCGATGCAAAAGCCGTTACGGGAAAGCTTATGCTCAACGGCGAGCTTAATCTTAAACTGCTGTATCTGACAAACGTTGAAAGCGGAGAAACGGGAAAGCTTGATTATCTTCTTCCGTTCAATAAGATTATTGACTGTGACGGAATTGACGAAAACACAATAAACTGCGTTTCCTGCGATGTTATGTCATATGACATAAGACTGAAAAACGATATGCTTTCCGAAAAGCCTTCCGTTATTCTTGATGTGAAGCTTTGCGTAACCGAAGAAGGTTACATTACCCGTGAAGAAGAGGTTGTATGTGACGCTTATTCCACAGACTTTTCATCACTGCCCGAATTTGAACAGCTTAAAATTACAGGAGAAGTTATTCCTCTGAACGAAGCTCATATGGAAAAACTGTCCGTGAAGGTAGATGACGGCAAAATTTCAAAAATTCTTGATATTTTTACCGATCAGATAACAGCCGAAGCTTCACACGATGACAGAGGTACGGTCGTAAAGGGCAAAATTAACATATGTATACTTGCTCTCAACGAGGAAGACGCGCCCGTGTTTATTGAACGCTCAGCCGATTATGAACATATCATTCCTAATAATGAATGTAACTGTGCAAAAATTTCAGGAGCACGCGCAGCAAGTATAAGCTACCGTCTTGCCGAAGATGATGTGATTGAAATCCGCTGTGAGTTGAAAATATGCGGAGCCGCTATTTCCGAAAACAGAATAAATGTTGTTAAAAATGTGAATGTTTTTGAGGATAAACCAATACCTCCCGAAAATTTTGCACTTACTTTATATTTTGCGAATAAGGGAGAAAAGCTCTGGGATATTGCAAAATCACACAATACAAGGCTTGGTTTGCTGCTTTCGGAAAATCCGGAGGAAAATCAGGTGCTTGAAGCCCCGAAAATGCTGTTGATTCCGAGAATATAGGGAGGTATAAAGATGGAAGAAAGAAATGTTTATCAGGACATTTCCCGAAGGACAGACGGCGATGTATATATCGGAGTTGTCGGCCCCGTCAGAACGGGTAAATCCACATTTATAAAAAGGTTTATGGATTCGCTTGTACTGCCGAATATTCGTGACGAGGCAGTCTATAAGCGTACCGTTGACGAACTTCCGCAGTCTGCCGCGGGAAGAACCATAATGACAACAGAACCAAAGTTTATTCCCGAGGAATCCGTTGAAATCAATCTTGGCAGCAACACAACCTTTAATGTCCGTATGATTGATTGTGTCGGATATATTGTGAACAGCGCCATCGGCTACAGTGAAGAGGACGAACCGAGAATGGTGAAAACTCCGTGGTCGAAGGATGCAATTCCCTTTGATGATGCCGCAGAAATCGGTACTAAAAAGGTAATTACCGACCATTCGACAATCGGTCTTGTTATTACAACGGACGGTACAATCAGCGATATTCCGAGAGAAGATTATATAGAAAGTGAAAAGCGCGTAATAAATGAACTCAAGGCAATTAACAAGCCGTTTATTATTCTGCTCAATTCAGTTGACCCTGCGGCGGACGAAGCAATCAATCTTTCAAATGAAATGACTGCAGAGTATAAAGTTCCCGTAATACCTGTAAGCTGTATGGAACTTGATGAAACCGAAATCAAAAGGATACTCGCACAGCTTTTGTTTGAATTTCCTATCCGTGAAATCAAGGTTGACATTCCAAGATGGGTTGTAAAGCTCGATAAAGACCATTGGCTGAAATCGGTTGTATTTGATTCAATAAAGAAAAATGCCGCAAAAATTGAGAAAATCAGGCAAATTCAGCAGGTGTTATCAGAGCTTGAACAATGTGAGTACATTACTTCTGCAAGGGTTACGAACCTTGACCTCGGCAAAGGCTGTGCCGAAATGGCTGTATCTATCAGAGGTGAACTTTTCTACAAGGTAATTTCTGAAGAAACAGGTCTTGAAATTACAGAAGAATACGAGCTTCTGAACTGTATAAAGACTCTTTCACAAAAACAAAAGGAATTTGACAAGATTGCTCAGGCTTATGAGCAGGTTCAGGAAACGGGCTACGGAATTGTTATGCCGACAATTGACGAACTTACCCTTGACGAACCGCAGATTATTAAGCAGAGCGGAAAATACGGCATAAAACTCAGAGCAAGCGCGCCGTCAATTCATATGATGAAGATATTTACGCAGACAGAGGTTACTCCGATTGTCGGATCGGAACAGCAGTCCGAAGAGCTTGTGTCTTATCTTCTCAGAGAATTTGACGAAAATCCGGAGAAAATCTGGGAGAGTAACATATTCGGAAAATCCGTCCATGAGCTTGTAAACGAGGGACTTCACAACAAGCTTTACAGAATGCCCGCCGACGCAAGGCGGAGAATAGGGGAAACCATTGAGAAAATTATCAATGACGGCTGCAACGGATTGATATGTATAATTCTGTAACGGTAAATAACAACAGAATTGCAAAGATTTAATTAACAAATAAATCAGCTAACGCAAAAATAAATTAGTAATATCGCCAAAAAAATATTCGCCCCATATTTGTTGTTGAAAATGCTTCGGGAATAAAGTATAATATTCCTATATGCAAATGACAAATATGGGGGTTGTTTTATGAATCTTTCCGATGTAGCTTTATTGGCTAAAGAGGAGCTTTCCCTTGCCGAAAAAGGTATTGCCTCTGCAAAAGTTGTTCTTACAGGTTTTGTTGTTGTATTCGCAATGCTGATTCTCTTGATTTTCATAATCAAGATTTACGGCGCAATTATTCAGAAAGCTCAAAATGCCGGCAAAAAGAGCAAAGAGAAAAAGGCTGAAACCGTAGCAGAAACTCCTGCTCCCGTTGTTGCCGTTCCTGTTGCTCCTGCTCAGACAGACGGTGTTTCCGATGAGGTTGTTGCCGTAATTTCCGCAGCAGTTGCCACTATGTACGGCTCTTCCGAAAAAGCAAGAATCAAGAGTATTAAAAAGTCATCAGACGGCGGTCGTTCCGCATGGGCAAAAGCCGGTGTACTTGATAATACCCGCCCGTTTTAAGGCAAAGTTTTAAGGGAAAGGATGTTATCTAATGGAAATTTTACAGGGCTTTGTAGATGCCGTTGTCGGTATCTTTGAAGACTCGGGTCTGTTAACTCTTAACTGGCAGAACTATGTAATGATTGGTATTTCAATCGTTTTGCTTTACCTTGCAATCAAAAAGCAGTATGAGCCGCTTTTGCTCCTTCCTATCGCATTCGGTATGCTGCTTGTTAATCTTTATCCGAGCATTATGGCTCCGCCTACAACACAGCTTTTGACAGAGGCTCAATGTACCGCACAGAATGTTGCGGTGTCGGGACATGCCAAGACGGTGATTGACGGAGTAACTTATATTGAGAATCCGACATACGGCGGACTTCTTTATTACCTCTATCAGGGTGTTAAGCTCGGCATTTATCCGCCTCTTATCTTCCTCGGCATCGGTTGTATGACTGACTTCGGTCCGCTCATCTCTAACCCGAAGAGCCTTATTCTCGGTGCTGCCGCACAGATTGGTATCTTTTTAACATTTACAGGTGCTATTTTCCTCGGCTTTACAGAGGCAGAGGCAGGTGCTATCGGTATCATCGGCGGTGCCGACGGTCCTACGGCTATTTATGTAACAACAAAGCTTGCTCCGCATCTTCTCGGTTCAATCGCAATTGCCGCATATTCATATATGGCTCTTGTGCCGATTATTCAGCCGCCTATTATGAAGGCGCTCACAACCAAAAAAGAGCGTTCGGTAGTTATGGAACAGCTTCGTCCTGTTTCAAAGCTTGAGAAGATTATGTTCCCGGTAATTGTTGTTATTATCATCGCAATCTTCCTTCCTGACGCAGCTCCGCTCGTTGGTATGCTTATGCTCGGTAACCTCTTTAAGGAGTCTGGCGTTGTTGAAAGACTCAGCAAAACAGCTCAGAACGAGCTTATGAATATTATCACAATCTTCCTCGGTACAACTGTAGGTGCAACTGCATCCGGTCAGAACTTCCTTACTCTTGACACAATCAAGATTATCGTTCTCGGTCTTCTTGCGTTCTGTATGGGTACTGCATTCGGTGTACTCTTCGGTAAGATTATGTACAAGGCAACAGGCGGTAAGGTTAACCCGCTCATCGGTTCAGCAGGCGTATCCGCCGTTCCGATGGCTGCCCGTGTATCTCAGAAGGTTGGTCAGGCTGAAAATCCCGGCAACTTCCTCCTCATGCACGCTATGGGCCCGAATGTTGCAGGTGTAATCGGTTCAGCAGTTGCAGCCGGCGTACTCCTTAATGTTGTAGGCTGATAACCGTAACTTAATAAACTATGATAAAGGAAGTCTTTACGGCTTCCTTTATTTTTGCTGTTAAAGAATCCGACAATGAAAAATTTGTATAATATCACAGAAATTATTTCAATTATTATTCTATGATAGAATTATTACACGGGTTATATAAGATATAATAATTAGTGAATATGTAAAACTGTGCCGTAAAACATCTTCTTTTTTGCTTTGCAGTACTGTTTCCTTATTATGAATTAAAGGGGCTATATAAATGGCAAAGAATGTAACCGTTCAGCGAATTGTCAGCGTCCTTTTGCACAGAGTCAAGTTTATTATTCTTGCCACTGTTGTAATGGGATTGCTGTTCTTTATGTACTCACGCTTTGTAATTGCACCGATGTACAGCACATCGACTATGATTTATGTTCAGAATTACAGTTCTGCTCAGCGTGATAACGCAAATACTGAGGCAACGACTTCGACAAAAACTGAAAGTGATTCAAAAAAGACTTCAAACGAAGAAAATCAGAAGATTTATCCTGCCGATATCTCTGCATCTGCAAACCTTGCTGAAATCTGTGTTACGCTCTTTAAAAACTCTGATGAGATGACAGCACTCTATGACGGATGCACGGTTAATGTTGATGTAACTGACGGTACTTTCTTTATTACTATTACCGTTGACGGTACCGATGCACAGAAGTGCGCCAATGTTGCAAATCAGCTTGCCGAAAAAGCTGCCGAGGTTTACAATTCAAAATTCAGCTACGGTCAGATCGGAACTCTCCGTCAGGCCAATGTTCCGCCGGCACCTTATGCGCCGAGTAATATGAAAAATATGCTCATCGGTGCCGCTATCGGATTTATTGCATCCTGCCTTATTTCAATTCTTATTGAACTTATTGATACAACTATCAAGTCAGAAGACGATATACAGGAAATTTACGGAATCCCCATATTTGCCGAAATTCCCGACTTTGATAACCAGGGTTAAGGAGGAACTATGGCTTCTAATTTTAAATTATTTAAAAAGAAAAACGACAGAAAAAATAAAGGACAAATTTTTTCTCTCTCCGACAAAAGCAAGTTTGCAATTGTTGAAGCCTACAAGGCGGCAAGAACAAATATTATGTTTTCACTTTCTGCAAAAGAAAAGAAATGCTTTGCCGTAACAAGCTATTCAAAGGGTGAGGGAAAAAGCACGGCTTCCGCTAACCTTGCAATTTCATTTTCAAAAATGGAGAAGAGAGTTCTTCTCATTGACTGCGATCTTCGCCGTCCGAATATTCATAATATTTTTAAGCTTGACAATAAGAACGGTCTTACCAATGTAATCGGTAAAATGATTGAGGTTGACGAGGCTGTTAGGCACGATGTTTTACCTAATCTTGATATTCTCCCTGCGGGTACTATTGCGCCAAACCCTTCCGAGCTTATGTGCAGCGCTCGTTTTCAGGAGCTATATAAGCAGTTTGTCAGGGAGTATGATTATGTAATTTTTGATACACCCCCTATCGGTGTTGTTGCCGATGCTTTGCTTCTCAAGGATTTGATTGCCGGTTTTGTTGTAGTTGTGCGTGAACGCTCAACAACTCACGGTGATCTTCAACATCTTATTGACAGTGTTAAGCTTGCCGACTCTACCATACTCGGACTTCTTGAAGTAGGCTGTACCTATGATTCAAAAAGAAGAAAGAAAGGCTATTACTATTACCAGTATTATTGATTTGTCAGATTCGCTGCTTTGTGCTGCAGCACGAAAACATCTAAAAGCTATATAAACAACAAAAAAATCACAGACTTGCAAACTTTCACCAAAAATGACTGTTGTGAGTCTGTTCTTTTTTGTGAAAATAAAAATGCAAGTTTGTAAAAAACATCTTGCATTTTTCTGCCGCATAGGGTAAAATGTATTAGAAAATTAAAATACATTTGCAATAATATTTTAAGGAGTTATTCAAAATGGGTTATCTTGATTTAAGTAAACAGGAACTTGAAAAAGAGTATAGCGTGCTTTCTAAAAGGTTTGAAGAAATCAAAGGTATGGGTCTTAGCCTGAATATGGCAAGAGGCAAGCCCAGCAAAGAACAGCTGGATTTTTCATTGCCTATGCTTGACACAATTAACAGCAAGTCTGATTTTATCGGCGAAGACAATATGGATTGCCGTAACTACGGACTTCTCAACGGTATTACAGAGTGCAGAAAGCTTTTTGCGGATATTCTCGGTGTAGATGCAGAGAATGTTATTGTAGGCGGTTCTTCAAGCCTTAATATGATGTTTGATACAATTTCATGCTTTATGACAGCTCCCGCTGTTGAGGGCTGCAAACCATGGTATGAAGTAAAGAACAGAAAATTCCTCTGTCCGGTACCGGGTTATGACCGTCATTTCGGCATTACTCAGTATTACGGCTTTGAGCTTATCCCGATTCCTATGGATGACAACGGACCTGATATGGATATAGTTGAAAAGCTCGTTTCCGAAGATGAGTCTGTTAAGGGCATCTGGTGTGTTCCTAAATATTCAAACCCTGCAGGAACAACTTACAGCGATGAGGTTGTAAAGCGTTTTGCAGCCTTAAAGCCTGCCGCCAAGGATTTCAGAATTATGTGGGATAATGCCTATTGCATTCATGAAATCAGCGACACGCCCGATGTGCTTCTCAATATTATGGATGAGTGCAAAAAGACCGGCAACGAAGACCTTCCTATTATGTTCTGTTCAACATCAAAGATTACTTTCCCCGGTTCGGGTGTTGCTGCGCTGGCTGCTTCTGAGAATAACCTTAAAGTTCTCCGTGAGAAATATAACTATGAAATCATCAGCTATGACAAGCTTAATATGCTTCGCCATGTAAGATTCTTCAAAAATTATGACGGCGTTCTTAAGCATATGGAAAAGCACAAGAAAATTCTTAAGCCTAAGTTTGACATCGTTCTTGATACACTTGATAAGGAGCTTGAACCCGCCGGTATCGCATCATGGAAAAAGCCGCACGGCGGATACTTTGTAAGTGTTGATGTATATGACGGTACGGCAAAGAGGACAGTTGCCCTCTGCAAGGAGGCAGGAGTTGTCCTCACAGGAGCAGGTGCGACATATCCTCTCGGTCTTGACCCCAATGATTCAAATATAAGAATTGCTCCGACATTTCCTCCGAACAGTGAGCTTGAAGTTGCAATGGATGTTTTCTGTACCTGTGCCAAGCTTGCCGCCTGTGAGAAGATTCTGAACAAGTAATCATCACTAGATTTTTTGTCTGTCAGTGCTTACTATGAAAGATTTTGTGCATTATTTATAACATTAGAATGTTTTTTTTGACAGATTGAATTCTTTTTTTATTAAATATTTCCGTATCCATTGACATTTTACAAAAATAATTCTATAATAACTCTGTTACGGTCTGTGGTTAGATGTTCGTGACAGAGTTATTTTGACTTTAGAGCAAAATAAAACCACAGCCAATTATTTAACGGAGGTTTCAAAGGCATGAAAAGAGTTCCAAAGCCTGTATTCTTTGTCGTAGCTTTGCTGATACTTGCCTTTTCATTTACTGCGATTTTTGGTATTTCCTACTACACCGGCGATAACAAAACAACAGTATTAAAAGGTATCAGCGACATACGATGGGGAATAGACATCCGCGGCGGTGTTGAAGCTACTTTCAAACCGGCAGGGGATGTTGACGCAACTGACGAGCAGCTTGAGTCTGCAAAGTCAATCATTGAATTAAGAATGGTATCTCAGGGTATCACGGATTATGAGCTTTATGCTGACGCAAAGAGCGACAGAATCATTGTTCGTTTCCCGTGGAAGGAAGATTCCGACCAGAACGCAGTTGAGGCTATTGAAGAAATTTCTTCAACAGCACAGCTTACATTCCGTCCCGGAGACGGTCATGAAACAACTGACATCGATTCAAACGGTGAATATGTTTACAAGACTCCTTCAGGTGACACGGCAAAAACAATCCTTATGGACGGTTCTTATGTTGAAAGTGCCTCAGCAGGTATGACAACAGACAAGACCACAGGTAAAAATTCCTATGTAGTTCAGCTTAAGCTGAAGAGCAGCGGTGACAAGAACGGTAAAGAGCGTTTTGCTGACATCACTAAAGAATATCTAAACCAGCAGGTTTCAATCTGGATGGATGATATTATGCTTTCAGCTCCTAAGGTTGAGGCTGAAATTACAGACGGCAACGCTGTTATTTCAGGTGACTTCACAGCTAAAGAGGCTCAGGACCTTGCATCAAAAATCAACGCAGGTGCTCTTCCTTTCCAGCTTGAAACATCAAACTATGGCACAATCAGTGCAACCCTCGGTGAAAATTCACTCATTGCAATGGCATATGCGGGTGTTATCGCATTTATCCTTATTGCAATCATTATGATTCTCTTCTACCGTTTGCCCGGTTTTGTTGCAGTTATCTCACTTCTCGGTCAGATGGGTCTTGCCATTGCGGCTGTATCAGGTTACTTCCCTGTATTCTCTTCATTCACAATGACGCTCCCCGGTATTGCTGGTCTTATCCTTTCAATCGGTATGGGCGTTGACTGTAATGTTATTACTGCCGAGCGTATCAAGGAAGAACTTAAAGCGGGCAGAACTCTTGACGGTGCTCTTGAAAGGGGTACAAAGAATTCACTTTCCGCTATCATCGACGGTAATATGACCGTTATTATCGTATCAATTATCCTTATGCTTGTATTTGGTCCTGCAAATATTCTCTCCATTATCTTCGGTGAGTCAACAACAGGTACTATCTACTCATTCGGTTACACACTTCTTGTCGGCGTAATCGCTAACTTTATCATGGGTGTATTCTGTACAAGAATTATGCTCAGAAGTGTTGCAGGCTTTAAGTTCCTGCGTAAAAAATGGTTGTTTGGAGGTGCTAAGAATGACTGATAAAACTCAGACAAAGGCAGTTTCAAAAGCCCCTCTTACAGACGAGGAATTTGTTAATAAGTATAACGGAGGCCGCAAGATTATTGACTTTGTAGGTCACAAAAAGATTTTCTTCGGAATTTCTCTTGCAATTATTATTATCGGTATCATCTGCAACTTTATTTTCGGTACACAGCTTGACATTCAGTTCTCAGGCGGTGCAACTCTTAAATTCAGCTACAGTGGTGAAATCAATCAGTCTGAACTTACTGATTTTATTCAGGTTGAAACAACAGAGGACAGAATCACTACAACATATGCTCAGGATCTTATGGGTGACAGCGGCACAACGGTAACTGTTCAGTTCTCGGGTAACGATTCAATCAAAACCGATATTCAGAAGAACCTTGAATCAGACCTTCAGAAGAAGTATCCGGACAATAACTTCAAATGTCTTGAATCAAATTCGGTTGATGCTTCAATGGGTTTCAGCTTCCTTCTCAAGTGTCTTACTGCTGTTGCAATTGCAGCCGTGCTTATGGTTCTTTATGTAACAATCAGATTTAAGAAAATCGGCGGTCTTTCGGCAGGTGTTATGGCTCTCGTAGCCCTCTTCCACGATGTTGCAATGATTTACTTTATGTATGTAATCTTCCAGATGCCGATTGACGCAAGCTTCATCGCAGTTGTTCTTATGATTCTCGGTTATTCGCTTAACGATACAATTGTTATCTATGACCGTGTTCGTGAGGAAAAGAAGCTTGTCGGAAGCAAAACAGATGTTGGCAAGATATTCAACCTCAGCTGTACAAAGTGTATTAAGAGAACAATTATGACTTCTGTAACAACACTTTCAGCTATTCTTGTTGTTTATGTTGTTGCCTGTGCGTTCAATATCACATCTGTTCAGGGCTTTGCTCTTCCGATGATTATCGGTATCATATCGGGTTGTTATTCTTCAATCTGTATCGCAGGTCCGCTTTGGGTTATGTGGCAGCGTCATAAAAAGGCAAAGAAGCTTGCCGCTAAAGCTGCATAAAACAGCTTTCGGATAAATTTATCCGATTCTGCAAATAATTATAAAGGGGTTGCATAAAGATGTTTTATGCAATCCCTTTTGTGTATTCTGTACTTTAAACAACTTGGAGCGATATATGAAAAAAACTGTTTCAATTTTTCTTTCTTTCCTGATAATTTGTGGCTTGTTTTCAATCTCCGGATGCGGAAAAGCTGAGAGCTTTAAGAAGTCTGACGGTAAAATCAGCGTTGTTACTACAATTTTTCCTTACTATGATTTTGTAAGACAGCTTGCCAGCGATAAGGCTGATGTCCGTTTGCTGCTTTCGCCCGGAAGTGATCCGCACAGCTATGAACCCACGCCGTCTGATATTGTTGCAATTGAAAATTGCGATATTTTTATCTATAACGGCGGTGAAAGCGATGAATGGGTTGACGGAGTACTTTCATCAATTGAAAACAAAAATGTCAAGGTGATGAAGATGATGGAGTATGTTCCTCTCAGACATGAACAATCTATGGATCATGACCATGAACACGACAGTCATGAAGATATGGATGATGATGACGAAGGTCACGATCACGAAGAAGGGGAGGAGTATGACGAGCATGTCTGGACTTCAATCAGAAATGCAGAGCGTATGTCTGCCTCAATCGCAGATGAGTTAATGTCAGTTGACAGCAAAAATTCTAAATATTACAATGACAGAAAAACAAATTACATTTCACAGCTTGACAGCCTTGATAAGAAATTTACCGAAGTTGCAAATAATAAAAAGCGTGACACGCTTGTTTTTGGCGACAGATTTCCGTTTCTCTATTTCGTAAGCGACTACGACCTCGGTTATGAATGTGCTTTCCCCGGATGCAGTCATGAAACCGAGCCGAGTACAGCCGTTGTTTCTCATCTGATTGATTTTACAAGAGAACACAATATACCCGTTGTGTTCTATCTTGAGCTTTCAAGCGGCAAAATTGCGCAGATTATTTCAGAAGATTCTTCCGCAAAGACGATGCAGTTTTCTTCGTGTCATAATGTTACAAAAGAAGATTTTGAAAACGGTGCAACATATGTTTCTGTTATGAAACAAAATCTTGAAGCACTAAAGGAGGCGTTATACTGATGTCACTTATTAAAATAGAAAATGCCTCGCTCGGTTATGAAGGCAAAACCGTTGTCAATGATATTTCGGTTGATATAAAAGAAAAGGATTATATCTGCATAGTCGGCGAAAACGGTTCGGGCAAAACTACTCTTATGAAAGCCCTTCTCGGACTTTTAAAGCCTTTGAGCGGTTCAATTACCTACGGCGACGGACTGAGGCAGAATGAAATCGGTTACCTTCCGCAGTCAAGCGATATTCAGCGTGATTTTCCTGCTTCTGTCAGCGAGGTTGTGCTTTCGGGCTGTCTTAACAAAAAACACACCTTTTTCTATTCTAAAGAGCAGAAAAAAACTGCCGCTGAGAATATGAAGCTCACGGGTATTTATGATTTACGCAAGAAGTGTTTCAGAGAACTTTCCGGAGGTCAGCGGCAGCGTGTTATGCTTGCAAGGGCTTTATGCGCAACACACAAGCTGCTTATTCTCGATGAGCCGGTGACGGGACTTGATCCAATGGCAATGGCTGATATGTATGCTCTCATCAAAAAACTGAATGAAAGCGGAATCACGATTATTATGGTTTCTCATGATGTAAATTCAGCGGTGAGCAATGCCTCAAAAATTCTGCACCTTGCAAAGAATTGGTATTTTTACGGTACTGCACATCAGTATCTGCATTCGGATGCCGGCAAACGCTTTATTCTCAGCGATTGTCCGTGTGATGAATGTCAGCACAGAGTTCACGGGGGTGCAAAAAATGTTTGATATGATTATCGAAATGTTTTCATACAATTTTATTGTCAGGGCATTTATTGTCGGCATACTTGTTTCTTTGTGTGCGGCTCTGCTCGGTGTTACGCTTGTTCTCAAACGCTATTCAATGATTGGTGACGGGCTTTCACATGTGGGCTTCGGTGCGCTTGCAGTTGCGGCGGCTCTCAACCTTGCACCGCTTGAAGTTGCTGTTCCTGTAATCATTATTGCGGCATTCCTGCTGTTAAGACTTTCCGAGAACAGTAAAATCAACGGCGATGCGGCAATCGCAATAATTTCAAGTACGGCACTTGCAATAGGTGTTGTATTTGTCAGTGTATCGGGCGTAAATACCGACCTCAACTCATACCTTTTCGGCAGTATTCTTGCCACAACAACAGCCGATGCTATTATGTGCGGAATCCTTGCACTTGTTGTAATCGTAATATTCATTTTGTTCTATAACAAGATTTTTGCCGTAACCTTTGATGAAACATTTTCAAGGGCAACAGGTCTGAAAACAGGTGTTTATAACACGGTAATTGCACTCCTTACGGCTCTCACAATCGTAATCGGTATGAGAATTATGGGTACTCTGCTTATTTCCGCACTTATAATTTTTCCTGCGCTTTCTTCAATGAGGGTCTGCAAAAAATTCAAGTCGGTAATTCTCTGCTCAGGTGTGCTTTCGCTCTGCTGTTTCTTTGTCGGTATGTGTGCGTCATATTTCTGTGACACACCGACAGGCGCAAGCGTAGTAATAGTCAATGCAGCTGTTTTTCTTATATTCTGGCTGATTGAATTTATCAATTCCAAAATTAAAAAGAATAATTCTGTGTAAGAATTACAAAATATTTTCAACTAACGGAAACTCGCTTTCTTTAATGGAGGCGAGTTCTTTTTTTGCCTGAACGCTTTCGGCAAAGTACATATCACGGTTCTGTTTTTGTGCAAATGCGGTCATCCTCGAAATGCTTATTCCTATTGCGTCAACATAATCGTGTATGAGCACGGTATCAATAAATTTTGCACTGTCATACCACTCTTCTTCTGTTTCTTTGCAAATTTTGAGAGCGTCGTCAAATTCGAGCCGACTCATCAGTCTGTCGGCGTGTTCGATTTTTGCAATGAACGAATCCGTCTTGCCCGAAATAAATCCTGTTTCAACCGAGGCAAAGCAGAGTGCCGCCAGAACAAGCGAAAGTGCAATGTAAATTCTTTTCATACTGTCATTCCTTTTTTATAATATTGTAATTTCCGAGTGCGTCAAGTGTCATCAGAAAAACATTGTTTTGCTTAATATTTTTCTTTTCGAGAATTTTCTTGACATAATCCTTTTCTTTTTCACACAGATTAAGAGAATTTTGAAGGATTTTACCGTTGCTGACAACAACCGTTTCAATTTTGTTGTCCTTGATTTTTAACCCGAAATCCTCGGCAGACGGCTGTCTTTTATCAGGCTTTTCGAGAACGCTTACTTCACCGTTGGTTTCAACAATGCAGTACTGAACATCTTCAATCGAAAAAATACCCTGTTGTCTTAGCTGAACGCTCAAATCTTCTGTTGTAAGCCGTAGCTTTTTCATTGCAGATTGCAGAATTTTTCCGTCTTTAATTACAATAACGGGCTTTCCGCACACAAGACTGCGGAAACCGCTCCACTTCATCATAATCACGCTTGCTGTAATTTCAAGAGCAACTAATATTGCAACCGGGATAACTCCGCTCAATAACGGTTGAGATGTGTTCTGCATAGGAATTGACGCAATATCCGATACTATCATCGTTATAACAAGCTCACTCGGCTGCATATCGCTTATTTGTCGCTTTCCCATAAGTCTGACTGCCAAAATAACAAAGGCATAGAGCAAAATTGTTCTGATTATTGAAATTATCATAACATCACCGTTACTAATATTTGCATAATTTGAGCCGATATACCGCAAAATAAAAAGCAGATATATTAAGACGGTGATTAAATGTATAATTCGTTAAAAGAAAATATTTCAGCTTTGAAGAAAATGTTCAAAAATTCGGCAGACTTTACGGTTCGTGAAATGAATCTAAAGGGACAATGCAGTATAAAATCCGCAATAATCACAATTGAGGGGATGTGCGGAAAAGATACGCTTGCATTGTCGCTGATCAATCCTCTGCTTGATTATTATTTTGAATGTCAAAATCCCGATGAAATTTTTGATACAATCAAAAATACCGTGCTGACATCAAGCGAGATTGTCGAGTTTACGACAATTGACGAGGCAATCAGCTTTTCAACATCAGGCTTTGCCCTGCTTGTTGTTGACGGCTGCAGCCGTATGCTTGCAATCGGAGCACAGGGCTTTTCGTTCAGAAGTGTTTCCGAACCTGAAAGTGAGGTGGTTCAGAGAGGCTGCCGAGAGGGTTTTACAGAACCGCTGAGAATCAATATGACTTTAATAAGACGAAGAATCAAAAGTCCCGACCTTGTTTTTGAAACCGTAACAAGCGGATACAGTTCAAATACGCAGATGATGATTTGTTACCTTCAAAACAGCGTGTCAAAGCAAATCCTTAAAGCAATCAGAGAACGGCTTGAAAACTGCAATCTTAAAATGATTCTTGCGTCGGGATATTTAAGCGAATATCTTGAAGATAACAGTTCAAATTCACTTTTTTCGGGGGTAGGAATTTCCGAAAGACCCGATACGGTCTGCGGAAAGCTATCGGAGGGGAGAGTGGCAATTCTGATTGACGGAACACCGTCGGTAATAATAATTCCTCATCTTTTTGTTGAAGAATTTCAGAGTGTTGACGATTACTCAAATCGTCCGTATTATGCGGCATTTATACGGATTTTAAAGTATATTTCATTCTTTATAGCTGTATTTTTACCGGGAATATACACCGCTTTTGCACAGTTCCATCCCGAATATTTTCCTACGGGTCTGCTCGTGAAAACCTCCGATTCATTATCTCAGACTCCATTGCCCGTAACACTTGAAGTTATTCTCATAACCTTTATCTATGAGGTTATGAGAGAGGCGGGACTGCGTATCCCAAAGCCGCTCGGACACGCTGTCAGTATTGTCGGAGCGCTTGTAATCGGCGAAAGTGCCGTCAGTGCAGGTATAATCAGCTCGTCAACCCTTATGGTCGTAGCAACTGCGGCAATTTGCAGTTATGTTACATCCGCACTCTATCCGCCTATTATGGTGCTGAGATTTTTCTGCGTTATCGCAGGCGGAATGTTCGGCTTGTGGGGAATAGTTCTGCTCACCTGCGGAGTACTTGTCAATATGTGCTCAAAAACCTCGGTCGGTGTGCCGTATATGTCATCGCTTGCTCCGTTTTCATGGAGAAGTATGCGTGATGTCTTTGTCAGAGCAGATTGGAAAAGTCTTTCAAAGCGCACAATCAAGGTTCAGAAATTTCCCGAAACGGAGGAGATATAATGCAGTCTAATATAACTTTTCCGTCAAAAAGACTTATGCTTTCGCTGTTTGTATGTTCTGTACTTCCAATATTGTTAATGGGGCGGAGCTTTTTGCAGAGTGACAATATTTTTTCAAGTCTTGTGTCAATCGGATTCGGAATATTTTTCACGCTGTTGTGCTTTGTTCCTTTTTATTCGATAAAGCACAGAACAAGACTTGATTTTTCAGCCTTTGCAAAAAACACATCGCAAACGGGCTTTTTCTTTGTTTCTTCATATTATTGTATGTATTTCACCGTGATAACCGTTTCTTTTCTGATTAGATTTTGTGATATGTTTGTTTCGGGTGTTAATCCCGATGCTGACACAAAGGTGATTGCCTTTCTGATACTTTGCATTTGTGTTTACGGTGCGTCAAAGGGGGTAAATCCGCTTTCAAGAGTCAGCATTTTTGTGTTTGCGTTTCTTATAATTGCATTTGCAGTGATATTTTTCGGCAATATAAAATCTTTTGAATTTGCACCGAACAGCACCTTTGTAACACCCGATTTTTCAAATATTCGGAGCAATGCTGCAGACTGTTTAATCTTTGCGTTTCTGCCTGTAATTTTTGGATTCAATTCCACAAGCACCAAAAATCTGTCGATAAAACAACCTGTAATTACAACTCTTATTATATTCGGCACATTAATGTTAACTTTGTTTTTCACCGATTTTGTAACGGGTGCATATTCGGCACAACAACCGTATTCTGTTCAGCTATTGTCAAAAACCGCTTATTTCGGTGATATGAAGGGCTTTGACAGCTTTTATCTTGCCGCTGTAACAGCTTGTGTATTTGTTTTTGTAACAGCGGTTCTCATCAGCGTTTCAAACTGCATTGTAAATACATCTTCAAAAAGAACGCTTGTTTTTGTTTCGATAATAGCTTTTATAATGTTTGTTTTGTTTGTTTGTGCAGATAGTTATAATGCTGTAAAAGAATTATTGTTGAACAATATTTTTCTGACTGCACTCAATTTTATTTCCGCACTTCTGATTCCGGCAATCTGTCTTTTTGCGTATAGGAGAAAGCTGTATGATTAAAAAAATATTTTTACTGCCGATTATGGCAATTGTTCTGATTTTAGGCGGCTGTACAAATTCAAACCGAATTGACACCTCATCACTGGTACAGACTGTTACCGCTGAAAATAAATCCGGCAAAACCGTATATAATTTCTATCTGCTGAAGAACTGCGAAGATGTGCAAAGTGTTTCGGTTGAGGCTGACAGCCTTGAAAAAGCCGTAATATTGGCAAAGAAAGCCTATATCCCAATGCTTACGCTTTCAAAGCTTGAATTGTATCTTATAGACTCAAATCTCGGAGAAAAAAATCTCAAAACAGATATAAATTATATTTCAAAAGCAAGCAAAATTTCACCTTTAACTTATGCAGCCTTTTCGGATACAAAAACATTGCAACTTTTTTCAAAAGATAAAGAGGCATTAAGAAAAGTAAAAGAACACATTGTTCATTTAAAGAATAATGAAAAAGAGCTTTCGGTGACATCTTTATCCATATTTAATAATTTTAAGGGTAAAAATAACGGCTATTTGAGTATTTGTTATATTAGTTCCGAAAAAGAATTAAAAGCAGACATTGTTAAAATAGTAACATAAAAATGAGAAAATTTTATTTAAAATTGAAAAATAATTCACAAAAAGACTTTATCAAGACAGCGTTATGGTGTATAATAGCAATAAGTATATAATACTTATTGCGAATGTTCGCCGATTTTGAGGCAGGAACATTGCACCGCTTTAATAAGGGTAATAAATATTTAGGATAGGACGATGATTTATGTCTGTTGAATTTTCTGTTCCGCTGTCGCAAATTGCAGAAGCATTGAACCTCACCGAAGTTTATGTCGCTGAAAATTACAAGGAAACTAACATATCGACTGTTGAAATCAACAGACCGGGACTTGAACTTACGGGTTATCTTGAATTCTTTGACAACAAGCGAATTCAGGTTCTCGGCAACACGGAGTTCTCGTATCTCGGCCGTTACGGTCCCGAGGCTCAGAAAATGGTTATTGACTCCATTTTCAGCTTTGGACCGCCTGCAGTTATAATCTGCCGTGACATTGAACCTTCAAACGCAATTCTCGAGAGTGCAAAACTGCACAAGGTGTCAATTTTCAGCACTCCGCAGAGTACATCGGATCTCACTGCGTCACTTGTACAGTACCTTAACAAAGAGCTTGCTCCGAGAATCACCCGTCACGGCGTTCTTGTTGAAGTGTACGGCGAAGGCTGTCTGCTTACGGGCGACAGCGGTGTCGGTAAGAGTGAAACCGCAATTGAGCTTATCAAGCGTGGTCACCGTCTTGTTGCCGACGATGCCGTTGAAATCAGAAGAACTTCTCTGACAACTCTCTACGGTCAGTCTCCCGAAAATATCCGTCACTTCATTGAGCTTCGGGGTATCGGAATTATCAACGCCAGAAAGCTTTTCGGTATGGGCGCAATCAAACTGCAGGAAAAGATTGATATGGTAATCAACCTTGAGCAATGGGACAGCTCAAAGGTTTATGACAGAATGGGACTTGACAACGAATATATGAAGATTCTCGGAATAGAAGTGCCTACTTTGACAATTCCCGTAAAGCCCGGTCGTAACCTTGCTGTAATTATCGAGGTTGCCGCAATGAATAACAGACAGAAGAAAATGGGTTATAATGCCGCAAGAGAACTTCTCAAAAATCTCGGAATGGCTGTTGAGGATCTTCCGCCGTCACCAAAGGTTATTGTTGATACATGGGAGTAACTGTATCGGATTTTTTATACATTTTAAATGTGCGGAACAGAAATTACATATCATAAACTGACAACGGAGGGTAATTTAATGGATACTACCGATATTATATATAATTATGCTCAAAAGCTTGACTGTGATGCAAGACGATTTGAACCGATGAGCAGACACACTTCATTTAAAATCGGCGGAAAAGCAGATGTTTACATAAAGGTGACAAATCTTTCTCAGCTGATGAAAATTTTAAAGGAATGTGATGCCTGTAAGGAGAAGTATATTCTTCTCGGCAACGGCAGCAATGTTCTTGTTCCCGATGAGGGAATCCACGGCACTGTTCTCCGTCTTGACGGTGATTTCAGAAACATTTCATTGATTGACGACACAACAATCTATTGCGGAGCCGGTGCGGCTTTGGGAAGTCTTTGTAAGTTTGCCCAAAAATGCGGACTTTCGGGACTTGAATATGCGTGGGGAATCCCCGGAACAGTCGGCGGTGCTGTGTTTATGAACGCAGGCGCATACGGCGGTGAAATGAAAGATGTTGTTTACAGCGTTTCTCATATTACAAACAGCGGTGACATCGGCAGAATAGAAGCCGCTGATCTTGGATTCGGCTACAGAACAAGCGTTTACCGCAAAAACGGCTGCATAATTACAGGCGCTGTTTTCAAACTTAAAAAAGATAATCCCGAAGAAATTCAGAACAGAATGAACGATTATATGAACCGCCGTTCGGCAAAACAGCCGCTTGAATATCCCAGCGCCGGCAGCGTGTTCAAAAGACCTGAGGGTGCATTTGCAGGTGCTCTCATTGAGCAGTGCGGACTCAAGGGCAAAACAGTCGGCGGTGCTCAGGTCAGTGAAAAACACGCAGGCTTTATTATTAACAAATCGAAGGCTACGGCAAATGATGTAAAACAGCTTGTGTCTGAAATTCAGAAAACTGTTGAAGATGAAACAGGCTACAAGCTTGAATGTGAACTTATTTTTCTTTAATCAAAAGGTGTAATTTTATGGAATTTGTAATCATTACAGGAATGTCGGGTGCAGGCAAAACAGGTGCTTTGCATGTGCTTGAAGACATCGGCTACTACTGCGTTGACAATCTACCGTCAAGCTTGCTGTCAACACTCTACGATCTTTGCCTTAAATCTGAAGATGATTCAATGAAAAGAGTTGCAGTTGTTGTTGATGTAAGAGGCAACGAAAAATTTGAGGAAATGTGTTCTCAGATTGAACGCTTTAAAAAACGCTATGAAAATGTAAAAGTATTGTTCTTTGACGCAATGACGGACAGGCTCGTTGTTCGTTATAAGGAAACAAGAAGAAGACATCCTCTTTCGGAAAAACTCAAGGACGGTTCGGTACTGTCTGCCGTTGAGCTTGAAAGGGAGCTTCTTTTGCCTGTTAAAAGAACAGCCGATTATAACATTGACACTACATATATGTCAAACAAACAGCTCCGAGAGCGAATTATGTCAATGTTCATGGAGGACACTTCACAAAGCATTACGCTGACATTTATGTCGTTCGGGTTCAAATACGGAATTCCGCTTGAGGCAGATCTCATTATGGATGTGCGTTGTCTGCCTAATCCTTTTTACATTCCCGAACTCAAACATCTTACAGGGCTTGACAAAAAGGTGCGTGACTATGTTCTTGAAAGTGAAGAAACAACCGAATTTTTAAAGCGACTTTTGAGTATGCTCGATTTTTCGGTTCCGCTCTATCTCAAAGAGGGCAAAAGCGAGCTTGTTGTCGGCATAGGTTGTACGGGCGGCAAGCACAGAAGCGTTACAATTGCCATGCAGCTTAACGCTCACTTTCATGAGAAAGGCTATAAGTGCGTTATTCAGCACAGAGATATTGACAGGTAAGGTGCAGAGATGTCATTTTCCTCGGATGTAAAAAAAGAAATTTGTTCGGTTGAACAGTTCGACCGTGAAGCTCTCAAAGCAGAGCTTTACGGAATGCTTTTGTTCAGCAGAAATTTTTCATCAAAAAAAATAACCTTTACAACAGAAAGTAATTATGCGGGAAACCGCCTTATATTTCTTTTACAGAATTTATATATGCCGATAATCGAAAAACAATCGGCGTTGAGAACAAAATCAAGCGACAGCCGCCTTTACAAAATAATCGTGATTGACGAAAACGATTGCAAGCGTATTTTTGAGGATTTCGGACATATTTACGGTCAGGTTACTCTGCGCGTAAACAGGGCAAATCTTTCAAGCGAAGAGCTTACACAATCATTTTTGAGAGGTGTTTTTCTAAGCTGTGGCTCAATATCCGATCCGATGAAAAGCTATCACCTCGAATTTTGCGTTCCTCACAAAAATCTTTCTCAGGATTTGTGCAAGGTGCTTTCCGAAATAACCGAATGTACTCTCGCTCCGAAAACAGTTGTTCGCAGCGGCAGTTATATCGTTTATTTCAAAGAAAGTGAGCAGATTTGCGATTTGCTCACCTACATAGGCGCTCCGATAAGAGCAATGGAGATTATGGGGACAAAGGCGATAAAACAGGTCCGAAACAATGTGAACCGCAGAATCAACGGTGAGGTGGCAAACATCGGAAAAATCGCAACGGCGTCGGCAAAACAGCTTGATGCAATCGAGCATATCAAGAGGACGGTCGGAATTGATTCTCTGCCGGAAGATTTGCGGGAAATTGCATATTTAAGGCTTGAAAATCCCGATATGTCACTTCGTGACTTGGGACAGAATCTTTCAACCCCAATCAGCCGAAGCGGTGCAAATCACCGTATGCAAAGACTGCTTGAATATGCAGGTACAGAGGTAAAAACTAATGGAAAATAAAAATATAACTTTTGAACAGGCAAATGAACTGCTTGAAAAATCAGTTTCAAAAATGGAGAGCGGAGAGCTTACTCTTGAACAGACAATGGAGGAGTATGCAAAAGCGTGTGAGCTTCTTGCTTTTTGTATGAAACAGCTTGAGCAATGCAAGGGTAAGATTATTGATATAAACGAGAAAATTTCAAAGCTTTCAAAGGGTGATGACAATGAGTAAGGATTATGCAAAGATAACCGAAAATGCTTTAACAAACTATCTTCCGAGTGCGGATTGCCGTGAAAAAAAGCTGATTGACGCAATGGCTTACAGCCTTGAGGCAGGCGGAAAGCGTGTCCGTCCGTACCTTGTGTTTTCGTTTAACAGCCTTTGCGGCGGAAGTGAAGAGTCTGCAACGGCATTTGCCTGTGCAGTTGAAATGATTCACACATATTCTCTCATTCACGATGATTTGCCGTGTATGGATAACGATGACCTCAGAAGAGGCAAGCCGTCAAATCATAAGGTTTTCGGTGAGAATATAGCTTTGCTTGCCGGCGACGCACTTTTAACGCTTGCCTTTGAAACCCTTACAAATGAAAAGACAGTAAAAATTTGCGGAACTCCTGCTTGCTGCAGAGGTGTTTCCGTGCTTTCAAAATACGCAGGTGCGACAGGAATGATAGGCGGTCAGGTTATTGACCTTATGAGTGAAAACACGAACGCTCCGATTGAAGTTCTCCGTGAAATGGACTACAAAAAAACAGCCTGTCTTATAAAAGCAGCCTGCGAGCTTGGCTGTATAAGTGCAGGCGCAAACGATAAGCAAATCAAAGCCGCCTCTGAATTTGGCGAGTGCATCGGCATTGCATTCCAAATTCAGGACGATATTCTTGATGTAACCTCATCCGATGAGGAACTCGGCAAGCCTGTAGGCAGTGATGCCGAAAACAGCAAATCAACCTATGTTTCACTTCTCGGAATTGAAAAGTGCAGAGAACTTGTTGATGAACTTACCAAAAAGGCCGTCAATGCGCTACAGGGCTTTGACGGTGATACAACAGAGCTTGGAGATTTTGCATATAAACTTGCAAAAAGAAATAAATAACTTTGTTAAGTAATTTTGATTATACGGATAGGAAATAAATTATGGGTGAGTATGAACTGCTTTCTAAAATTAAATCACCGCATGATGTCAAAAAGCTTAACGGCGAACAGCTTGAAAACCTGTGTACCGAAATAAGAGAGAAGCTTGTTGAAACTGTATCTGTAAACGGTGGACACCTTTCGCCTAACCTTGGCGTTGTTGAGCTTACCGTTGCTCTTGAGCGTAGCTTTAATCTGCCGAAAGACAGCATTGTATGGGATGTCGGACATCAGGCATATACCCACAAGCTGTTGACGGGACGCTATGAGCAGTTTGACACAATCCGCAAAAAAGGCGGAATTTCAGGCTTTCCGAAGCGTGCCGAGAGCAAATACGACGATTTTAACACAGGCCACAGCAGTACATCAATATCAGCCGCATACGGTATTGCAAGAGCAAAACACCTTATGGGCGACCAAAGCTACACAGTTGCCGTAATCGGTGACGGTTCGTTCACAGGCGGACTTGCTTTTGAGGGAATGAACAACTCGGGCAGATTTAATAAAAATTTCATTGTTGTTCTCAATGATAACAAAATGTCCATTTCACCGAATGTAGGCGCATTGTCACGCTACCTTACAACGGTAAGAATTCAGCCGTGGTATATGCGAGTCAAGAAAATTACGGAAAAAATTCTTTCACACATTCCGCTTGTCGGAAAACCGCTTAAAAGATTTTTGCAGGGAGGAAAATCAAAACTTAAAAATCTTGTGTACAAAAACACTCTTTTTGACTGCTTCGGTTTTACCTATCTCGGACCTATTGACGGTCATAACATTGATGAGCTTGAAAATGCGTTTGAGTGTGCCAAAAAGGTGAATTCTCCCGTTCTTGTTCATGTTGTCACCAAAAAAGGAAAAGGTTATCAGCCTGCCGAGGACAATCCGGGCGGATTTCACGGAATCGGTCAGTTTGATATTGATTCCGGCGAGCCTCTTTCAAGCCACAGGGGGTTTTCGGCTGAGTTCGGAAAGACTATGTGTGAGCTTGCCGAAGACGATAAAAAGATTTGTGCAATCACAGCCGCAATGTCGGGAGGTACGGGACTTACCGAATTTTCAAAGCTTTATAAAGAAAGATTTTTTGATGTAGGTATTGCAGAAGAGCACGCAGTAACCTTTGGATGCGGACTTGCCGCAAAAGGTATGCGTCCTGTTTTTGCTGTGTATTCAACATTTTTGCAGAGAGCCTATGATCAGCTTTTGCACGATGCGGCTCTCGGAAAACTTCACCTTGTAATCGGTGTTGACCGTTCGGGAATTGTAGGCGATGACGGTGAAACTCATCAGGGTGTGTTTGATGTTTCGATACTCAACACCATTCCGAACACAACAATTTTTTCTCCGGCATATTTTGACGGTATGAGAAAATCTCTTTCAACCGCAATCTACATTTGCGACAGCCTTGCCGTTGTGCGTTATCCTCGCGGCGGAGAGCTTTACAGACCTGATGATTTCGGTGAAGAAAATCTTTCTTACGATGTTTACGGAAATCCGAATTGTAAAAATCTTCTCATAACCTACGGCAGACTTTTCTCTTACGCCTGCAAGGCTAAAGAAACTCTTGCAAAACAGGGTATTGAGATTTGTATATTAAAACTTTGCAGAATTAAACCGATTGATGAAAATGCCGTTGATTTTGCGGCTGCTTTTGAAAATGTGTGGTTCTTTGAAGAGGGAATCAAAAACGGAGGCATTGCAAGAAACTTCTCCGATTTACTCTGTTGCACTTCATTCTGCGGAGATTATCACATAAAGGCTATAAATGACAAATTTGTTAAGCAGATGTCAGTAAGTGAGGCTCTTCATGAGCTTAAGCTTGACAATGACGGAATGGTAAACACCATTACCAAAAATTTAAAGGAAAAGAATTAGGATGAAAAAAAGACTTGATATTCTTGTATATGAAAAGGGCTTTACCGACAGCCGTGAAAAGGCTAAGGCGATTATAATGTCGGGGCAGGTTTATGTTGACAATCAGAAAGCCGACAAGTGCGGAACTTCTTATGATGAAAATGTTAAAATTGAAGTAAGGGGCAACACGCAAAAATATGTCAGCCGTGGCGGTTTAAAGCTTGAAAAGGCCATAGACAATTTTGACTTTGATTTAAAAGATAAGATAGCAATGGATATCGGTGCGTCAACAGGCGGCTTTACCGACTGTATGCTCCAAAACGGTGCAAAAAAGGTGTATTCAATTGATGTCGGCTATGGACAGCTTGCATGGAAGCTTCGCAACGACCCCCGTGTTGTCAACCTTGAACGCACCAATATGAGAAAGGTTACAAGGGAGCAGGTTCCCGATGAAATCGACTTTTTCTCGGTTGATGTTTCGTTCATTTCATTAAAGCTGATTCTGCCTGTTGCAAGACAGCTTATGAGCGAAAACGCACAGGCGGTCTGCCTAATCAAACCGCAGTTTGAGGCAGGCAGGGAAAAGGTGGGCAAAAAGGGCGTAGTTCGTGATCCTGCCGTCCATGTGGAGGTTGTCAGAAAAATATTTGATTTCTGCCTTGAAAACGGCTTTGATGTACTTAATCTCGACTATTCGCCAATCAAAGGTCCCGAGGGCAATATAGAATACCTTATCCACCTTCGCAAAAGCGACGATCCAAAATCATACACAGATGTAACACCCGAGCAGCTTGTTGAAAATTCACATGCCGCTCTTGATAAAAAATGAGCAGGTGTTTTTATGAAATTTGCATTAGTGGTCAATCTTTCAAAAGAAAGAGCAATTAAATATGCAAAAAAGATTTCTCTTTTTCTTCTTGATAAAAATGCAGAAATTGCTATGATTGAGGAATGCAGTCAGTATTTTAAGGGAATCCACATTCATTATTCAAAAAACATTACGGAGCTTTTTGAATACTGCGATATGGCGATTACGGTAGGCGGTGACGGAACGATTATCCATGCCGCAAAATATGCCGCAAAAGCCGATAAACAGCTTATCGGTGTGAATGTCGGCAGACTTGGTTTTGCCGCAGATGTTGAACCGCACGAATATGAACAGCTTGAACGACTTCTTACGGGCGATTACGCAACAGAAGAGAGAATTTTGCTTGATGTTGAGGTCATAAAAGAGGACGGCTCAAAGCACTATCTTGCAGTAAACGATGCCGTTGTCGCAAGAGGTCAGCTTTCAAAAACAATTGATTTGCACCTGAGTCTTGACGGTGACGAAATTTCAAAATACAGAGCAGACGGTTTGCTCTTTGCAACTCCGACAGGCTCAACCGCTTATTCATTGTCAGCAGGCGGACCTATCCTCGCGCCGAAAATGGAATGTATTCTTATGACTCCTGTTTGTCCGCACTCGTTATTTTCCCGTTCCGTACTTTTCAGCGGAGAATCGGAGCTTTCGGTTCATGTTAAAATCCCCGAAGAATGCTGTTGCGTGCTGACAATTGACGGTGAAAAGAATGTTCCGATACTTGCAACCGACAGGGTTGTAATCCGCAAATCCGATTTAAAGCTTAAACTTGCGTTACTCCACAACCGCAATTTTTATAAGCTGCTCAATGAAAAACTGAAAGAGAGGGATTTCTGATGAAAACAGGGCGACACGCACGAATTCTTGATATTATAGCCGAACATCCGATTGAAACACAGGATGAACTGCTCACTCGACTTCGTGAGGAAGGTTTCAAGGCAACGCAGGCTACAATTTCAAGAGATATCAAGGATTTACGCCTTGTTAAAACTCTCGGAAGTGACGGAAAATACCGCTATGTTTCTGCATCTCGCAGTTCAACCGATATCCGTACCAATTTTTCAAATCTTTTCAGCACTTCGGTAGATTCAATTGATGTTGCGCAAAATCTTGTTGTAATAAAAACCCTCAGCGGTATGGCTCAGGCAGTTTGTGCCGCACTCGATTCTGCCGACTATCCGTCTGTTGTCGGAACAATTGCAGGTGACGATACAATCTTCATTGCCTGCCGAACAGCCGACCTTGCTGTGTCGCTTACCGAAGAACTCAAAAAGCTAATTTGACAGGACTGATTGAAATGCTCAGAACTTTATATATAGAAAACATTGCCGTGATTGAAAAAACTTCAATAGATTTTGAAAACGGTCTTAATGTCCTCACAGGTGAAACAGGTGCAGGTAAAAGTATAATAATTGACGCAATCAACGCAATTATGGGACAGCGTACATCAAAGGAAATTATTCGCACCGAGGCTGATTCAGCCTTTGTAAGCGCCCAATTTGACGATATTAACCAAAGCATTGTTGAAAAGCTTGATGAACTCGGCTTTTCCGATGACGAGGGAATGCTCATTTTGCAGAGAACTCTCAACAGAAACGGCAAGAGCAGTTGTAAAATCAACGGAAAGCCTGCAACGGTTTCAATGCTCAAGGAACTCTCAAAGCATCTTATAAACATTCACGGTCAGCACGAAAGCTACGAACTTTTCTCTTCCGAAACTCATATTGATTATATTGACCGTTTCGGCGGTTGTGAAAAGCTTTTGACTGATTATAAAAAATGTTATGATGAATATAAAATTCTCAAAAAGAAATTAAATTCAGCCGATTCGGACGAAAGTGAAAGATTGAAAGAAATTGATTTACTTTCATATCAGGTAAATGAACTCACAGAATCCGATGTTAAGCAGGGCGAAGAACAGGAGCTTGAGAGCGAAAGAACAGCGCTTATGAGCTTTGAGAAAATCTTTTCTCTGCTCAATGATGCTAAAATGGCTCTTGACGGTGACGAAAACTACGGCGGCGGTCTTGAATCGGTCGATTCTGCATCAACTGCCCTTCAAAAAGCGTCATCATATAATGCTGAATATGAAGAAATTGCAAATACGCTTACAGATGCATATTACAATTTAAAGGATTGTTGCGACAGCATTTCCGACGCTATTGATTCGCTTGAATCAGATCCACAAAGGCTTGAAGAAGTTGAAGAAAGGCTTGACCTTATCAACCGTCTTACAAGAAAATATAATTGCCCGTCAGACGAGCTTTCGGAACTTGCCGAAAAATATCAGGCAAGACTTGACGAACTTGTGAACTATGACCGCAACCGTGACGAGCTTGCGGAAAAATGCAGAGAAAGCGAAGAAAAAATGCTTGCGGCTGCCGAAAAACTCGGTACTCTCCGCAGAAAAACCGCAAAAACCTTTGCAACAAAAGTAAAATCCGAAATGGCATTTTTGAATATGCCGAATGTTGAGCTTGTTCCGTACTTTGAAAAGTGCGAACCAAATTCAAAGGGTACGGATAAAATGGAACTGCTCATCTCCGCAAACCCGGGTGAAACACCTCGCCCTGTTGCAAAAATCGCATCGGGCGGTGAGCTTTCAAGAATGATGCTTGCAATTAAAACTGTTCTTGCAAGCACGGATACGGTTGATACCCTCATTTTTGATGAGGTTGACACAGGTATTTCGGGTTCAGCGGCAGAAAAGGTCGGCTTAAAACTGCGTGAAGTCAGCAAAAGCAGTCAGGTTCTCTGCGTAACACATCAGGCACAAATCGCCGCCCTTGCCGATTCTCACTATCTTATCCGCAAACAGGTTGAAAAAGGAAGAACATTTACAAATGTAACCCTCCTTGACCATAACGGCAGAGCAGGCGAGCTTGCACGAATAATCGGCGGTGTTGATATAACCGATGCCGCACTTAAACATGCAGAATCAATGCTTGAAAAGTACAATAACTGATTTTGAAAGGAGTAACGAATATGACGAATGAAGCAATATTAAGCAGTAACGGAAATTATACACTATTCAGCTTTAACGGCTATGTTATCAGATTCAGAACTTCATCAAAACTCGAAAGATATACAAAAATACTTGAATGGGAAAACGGTTATATTGCAGTGACAGCAAAATATAAAGGGCTTCCCGAAGAAGAAGAATATATAGATTTAGTGCCGATTCTTGAAAATCTGTATATTGATCCTGATGAATTTTTAAAACAGATAGAGAAAGTGAGAATCAGTTATGATTGATTTTAAGACAATTGCTGACAATGCTGATTTGATTATAAACGGTTATGCGTTTACAAAATCAGGAGATTACATCAGGGTTTTAAATTTGAATCGCCTTAATAAAGCACTCGTATTTGATTATAATCAGGAAGTAATTGAAACAAGTATGGATGATATAGAAATTCAGATTGTATTTGATTATTATAATAAAAACAAAAAATATATGGAGGTGTAGCCGTGCCTAAATATTATGAATTTAAAGTATGCGGTTACTATCTCTATTATACCGCACATTGTATTATTGAGGCTATGCATGTCCATGCAAGTGATAAGAAACTTACTGAATCTGGTTCAGCTAAGTTTTTTGTTAAAAGTAACGGTGACACAACTGTTGAAAGACAGGGAATCATCTCTGAAAGAGAAGTAAGAATTATTCGTGAATTTATTAAGGATAACTACAAAGATATGTATCTTAAATGGAACGAATTAAGCAATAACGGATTCTTTGGTGAATAATTTATTAAACTATACAAACGAAAGGGAGCGGCATTTTGAAGCTGTGGTCGGTTGCAAAACTTGATAAAACTAAGGCGGGGGAGATTCAGTCCCGCTATGAGCTGCCTGCAATTGTTGCAATGCTGCTCCAGATACGGAATATTACAACGAATGATGAAATTGAAAGCTTTCTTTACAATGATTCTTTCGTTGCCGATCCGTTTGAAATAAAAGATATGGATAAGGCTGTTGAACGCATTAACAAGGCTCTTGATTGCGGTGAACCGATTTGTGTTTACGGTGATTATGATGCCGATGGTGTCACATCAACAGCACTTTTGTATTCTTACCTTGAAACAATTGATGCAAACGCAATGTACTATATTCCGTCCCGTGAAACAGAGGGCTACGGAATGAATAAAAACGCTGTTGACAAGCTCAACGAGCGTGGAATAAAGCTCATAATTACCGTTGATAACGGAATTGCGGCAGCACAGGAGGTTGAATACGCAAGCTCACTCGGAATTGACACGGTTATAACAGACCACCATATGCCGTCAGGCGAGTTGCCGAAGGCTTGTGCCGTAGTTGACTTGCACAGAAGGGACTGCAAAAGCAGGTTTAAAAATCTTTCGGGTGTCGGTGTTGCCTTTAAGCTGATTATGGCTCTTGAGGGAGAGTACTGTGACACAACAACCCTGCTTGAGAACTATTCGGATCTTTTGAGCATCGGCACAATCGGTGATGTTGTTGAGTTGAAGGATGAAAACCGAGTGTTTGTCAAGCACGGACTTGAAAGCATTACAAATACCGACCGTCCGGGATTGCAGGCACTTATCAAAGACTCCGGACTTACAGGCAAAGTAATATCTTCAACTAATGTGTCGTTTACAATCGTTCCGAGAATCAATGCGGCAGGCCGACTCGGCTTGTCCGAAAAATCAGTATCGCTCCTTCTTACGGAAGATTATGAGGAAGCCGATGAAATCTCATCTCAGCTTTGCTGTGACAACTCCGAAAGGCAGGAGATTGAGCGTGACATTCTTGAAAAAATTGACGAAATTATCCGCAGAAAGCCGTCGCTTGTCAATGATAAAATTATTGTTATTGACGGTGAAAACTGGCATCAGGGTGTAATCGGACTCATTGCCGCCAAAGTCAAAGAGGCTTACGGCAAGCCTGCAATTGTCATTTCAAAGCTTGGCGGTACTGCAAAGGGTTCAGGCAGAAGCGTTGAGGGATTTCCCCTTTGTGACGCTGTTTTTGCTTGCTCAGACCTGCTTACACACAGAGGCGGTCATCCAATGGCGGTCGGACTTTCTCTTGATCCCGAAAATATACCTGCTTTCCGCAAAAAAATAAACGAATTTGCCGATAATTTCGGTAAGATGCCCTACGATAAAATCAACATTGATTGCAAACTTAACCCTGCGTACATAAATCTTGATTTATTAGATTCTCTCTCGCTTATGCAGCCATACGGTGCCGGCAATCCGACACCTGTTTTCGGTTTGTATAATATGACTCTGAGAAATATTACTCCGCTTTCGGGCAATAAGCACCTAAGACTTACGCTGTCACGCGGCAACACACAGATTACAGCTATGAAGTTTTTCACTTCAACCGAAGAATTTCCGTATAAAATCGGTGAAACGCTCGACCTTGCGGTAAATCTTGACCGCAATGAGTTTAACGGAAATGTGTCTGTTTCCGTGATTGTCAGAAATATTAAATCATCGGACTGCGATACCGAAAAGCTCCTTGACAGCCGTACAAACTACGAGGATTTTTGCAGAGGAAAACAGCTTGACAGCTCACAGCTTTCCGATTTAATGCCTGACAGAAATGATTTTGCCTTGCTTTACAGATATTTAAAAAATAGCAGTGGGTATGCCTTTGATACCGCAATTTTGCCTCATATGCTTGACAACAGGCTGTCTTTTGGTAAAATTAAAGTAATCCTTGAGGCTATGAGAGAACTCGGTCTTATAGAATTTTCAGACGGAATGAAAACCTCCGGAATATCCGTTCTGCCTGTAAACGGCAAGGTTTCTCTTGAGTCTGCTCCGATTATCAGGAAATTAAGAGAGGTATTTTGATGGGAAAATTTTCAAATGTTGCACATTATCAGGATTTTACGGAACTGAAAAAGATTCTTTCCGCATCTGCTGCCAACACTTACGATATGGATAAAATCGAAAAGGCATATAAATTTGCCGAAAAAGCTCACGGTGACCAGCGCAGAGTATCGGGAATTCCGTACATTCTTCATCCCGTTTCAGTAGCCTGTATTGTTGCAGAGCTCGGTATGGATACCGATTCCGTCTGCGGTGCGTTGCTGCATGATACTGTTGAGGACACAGGAGTAACACTTGAAGAGGTTACAAAACTTTTCGGTCACGATGTTGCTAAGCTGATTGACGGCGTTACAAAAATTTCAAAAATTCCGTACTCAACCCGTGAACAGCAACAAGCCGAAAATATAAGAAAAATGCTTATCGCAATGGCTGATGATATCCGTGTAATTATCATTAAGCTTGCCGACAGGCTTCACAATATGCGTACAATGAACTGTATGCCCGAACAAAAGAGGAGAGATAAATCACTTGAAAATATGCAGGTGTTTGCTCCGATTGCTCATCGGCTCGGTATCAAAACAATAAAAGATGAGCTTGAGGATCGTTCTCTCCAGTACCTTGATCCAATCGGTTATAAGGAAATCGAAGACGACCTTCTTATGACGGAGGAGGACCGTGACAAATTTATTGAATCCATCAAGACTCAGATTCTTGCAAAAACCGAGGGTATAATTCCCGGTGTTTATATCAGCGGCAGAGTTAAAAGTATTAACAGTATTTACCGCAAAACATATATGCAGGGCAAAACAATGGATCAGATTTTTGACATTTTTGCCGTGCGTGTAATCGTTGACACAGTATCCGACTGCTACAATGTTCTCGGTGTAGTTCATGATATATTCAAGCCTATTCCTAACCGCTTTAAGGACTATATATCAATGCCTAAGCCGAATATGTACCAGTCGCTCCATACAACCGTACTCGACAAAAACGCAATTCCTTTTGAAATTCAGATAAGAACATGGGAAATGCATTACACCGCCGAATACGGAATCGCTGCCCATTGGAAGTATAAGCTTGGAATGGGCGCAGGCGGCAAAAATAATGACAAAATGGAGGAAAACATCAAAAAGGTCAAGGATATGATTCTTGATCAGCTTGAGGCTGAAGATGTTACCGACATCGCAAAGAATATCAGAAACGATTTTACGGAAAACGATGTTTATGTGTTCAGCCCGAGAGGCGATGTGTTCAATCTTCCGCAGGGTTCAACTCCGATTGATATGGCTTATCTTATTCACACACAGGTAGGTCACAGAATGGTCGGCGCTAAAATTAACGGAAAAATCGTTCCTATTGACTATAAGCTTAAAACAGGCGATATCTGTGAAATTATCACCCAGAAAGAGGAGCACCCAAACAGGGCATGGGTTGATATCTGTAAAACCGCATCGGCAAAATCAAAAATCCGTTCATGGTACAAACATGAAAAGCGTGATGAGAATATTGTTGAAGGCAGGCAGATGCTTGACAAGGAATTTAAGCGTCACGGAATCAATCTTTCCGAGGAAGAATATCCCGAGTTTCTTCAAAAGCTGATGATTAAAAAGCAGTATAATTCCATGGATGATTTCTATGCCGCAGTAGGCTACGGCGGTATTCAGCTTTGGAAGATAATGCCAAGGCTCAAAGAGGAATATCAGAAAGCATATGCGTCAGATATTGAAGAAATTGATGTTCCGCAAGCACCCGTAAAGCGACCGAAGGCATCCGCAGGCGTTGTAATTGAGGGTGCTGACGATGTTCTTGTAAAATTCTCAAAGTGCTGCAATCCTCTGCCGGGTGACGATATCATCGGCTATATTACAAGGGGCTACGGCGTTTCAATTCACAAAAGACATTGCACAAATGTGCCGAAAGATATCAGCAAGAGTGAAGAACCTGAAAGATGGGTAAGCTGTTACTGGGAGGACGAGGTCGGAGAGGCATTTAGAAGTACGCTCCAGATTACCGCAACCGACAGAACAGGACTTCTTGCAGATGTTACAATCAAGCTTTCGGATATGCACATTTTTATACACTCTCTAAATTCAAGAGAAGCGGGCAACGGACTTGCCGTAGTTACGGCAACAATTGATGTTATGGGCAGAAATCACCTTCGCGGTGTAATTTCAAAGCTTTCCGACATCAACGGAACAATTGAAGTAAAAAGACTGTAATTGGGGTTATAATTTATGAAAGCAATTTTACAGAGAGTTACCGAGGCCAAGGTTGAGGTCGATTCAAAAACCGTGGGCGAAATCGGTATTGGTTTTCTTATTCTTCTCGGAGTTGAAAACGGCGACACCGAAAAAGAGGCGGACGCACTTGCCGCAAAAATTGCAGGGCTGAGAATTTTTACAGATGAAAATGATAAAATGAATCTTGCTCTTGCCGATGTAAACGGTTCGGTGCTTGTAATTTCAAATTTTACCCTTTGTGCAGACTGTTCTCACGGCAGACGGCCAAACTTTATGGCAGCCGCAAGACCCGACACAGCCAATCCTCTCTATGAATATTTCTGCAAAAAAATGCACTATAACGGAATTGAGCGTGTTGAAAAGGGAATTTTCGGTGCCGATATGAAGGTTTCGCTTGTTAATGACGGTCCCGTTACTATTGAAATCAACACAAAGGATTTGAAAATATGATAGATGTAAAAATTTTTAATGTTACGGTTCTTATGACAAACTGTTGTCTGCTTACAGACAGAAAAACAGGCAAAATGGCTGTAACCGATCCGGGCGCACCGAATGAAGAACTCAATTCCGAAATTGAGAAAAACGGCGGAAAGCTTGAATATGTAATTCTTACACACGGTCACTACGACCACATAAGCTATGCAAAACAGCTTGCCGAAAAGTTTGACGCTAAGATTGTTACGGGAGAGAAGAATAACGAATTTCTCAGCAATCCTGCACTCAATCTTACCGAAAAGCACAGACTTTCACTCAAACCGTTTTCAGCCGATATTCTGCTTAAAGACGGTGACAAATTTATGCTCGGCAACACTGAAATCAAATATATCACCACACCTGGACATACAAGCGGTTGCGGTTCATATATTTTTGATGACACAATCATTTCGGGAGATACTCTTTTCTGCGAGTCATACGGCAGAACAGACCTTCCCACAGGTGACGACGCCGAAATGGCAAAGTCAATCAAAAAGCTTAAAAATCTTGAGGGTGATTATCGTGTAATTCCCGGTCACGGCCCGACAACAACCCTTGACCACGAGAGAAAATACAATCCGCTGATGAGGATTCTTTAATATGAATTTATATGTAAAAAATCACAATTTTCATTTTGAACTTGAAAATCTTACAAGGCTTTTCTTTCCAAATGAAAAAATAACGGTAATAAGAGATTTTTCTGAACCACAGCCTCCGTATATCTATACGGAGGTTTCGGATAAAATTACAATTTCGGTGAATATCGGTTCTTTTAATAAGTCCGAAACAGCTGTGAAAAAGCTTACGGATGATGACAACGAGCTTGTTTCGGCACAGCTTTTGTACAAACTTCTTTGTGATTTTACGGGACTTACACAGCCGTGGGGAATACTTACGGGAGTTCGCCCAGTAAAGCTTTTAAGAAAACTTGCCGAAGAATCAAATGAAGAACAGGCTGTGAAAAAGTTTTTAAACGACTTTTTTGTCAGCAACGAAAAAACAGCATTGTCAAGGGAAACCGAGCATAACGAAAGAAAAATTCTTGAACTTTCAAGACCCGAATCTTTCAGCCTTTATGTCGGAATCCCTTTTTGTCCGTCAAGATGCAGTTATTGCTCATTTGTAATGGCGTCAATCGAAAGGGCTGAAAAGCTGATTGAACCGTACACAAAGCTATTATGCGAAGAAATTAAACGGACAGCCGAAATTGCAAACAAGCTTGGTTTAAGGCTTGAAACCGTATATTTCGGCGGCGGCACTCCCACTACTCTGAGTGCCGAACAGCTTGACACGGTGCTTAGAACAGTAAACAAATGCTTTGATATGTCAACCTGCCGTGAATTTACAGTTGAGGCAGGTCGACCCGACACAATAGACAGCGCAAAACTTTTTGCCTTAAAAGAAAATAAAGTTGACCGAATCAGCATAAATCCGCAGACAACAAACGATGAGGTGCTGAAAACTATCGGCAGAAAGCATACTGCTCAGCAGTTTTTTGACGCTTTTGAGCTTGCAAGAAAATGCGGCTTTGATAATATCAACACAGACCTGATTGCAGGCTTGCCGACAGATACCCCCGAAAGCTTCAAAAATTCACTCGATTCAATCGTCAGGCTGAATGCGGAATGTATCACGGTTCACACTCTTTGTATGAAAAGAGCGTCCCGCCTTACAACCGAGGGAGTAACGCTTGATTTGCAACAGGCGAGAGATGCAAGAGAAATGCTTGCCTACACGCAGAATATTCTCGGACAAAACGAGTACATTCCGTACTATATGTACCGTCAGAGCAGGATGGTCGGCAATCTTGAAAATGTCGGCTGGTCAAAAAGAGGCTTTGAAAGCCTGTACAATGTTTATGTTATGGACGAAACCCACACAATCCTTGCCTGCGGTTCGGGCGGTGTTACAAAACTGAAACGAAATAATCCCGATTATCTCGAAAGAATATTCAATTTTAAATATCCGTACGAATACATTGACCGTTTTGATGAACTTATTCAAAGAAAGTCAGGAATAATGCAGTTTTATGGTCAATAACACAGTTGATAATTGCTCCCGACAGTGCTATAATACGACATATGCGATTGAAAAAAATAAAATTGTCATATGTTGAACATAATGAAAATAATGTTCATAATTAGATTCTCTCACGAGTAAATTTTAGAAAGGTTGGATCAGTATGGGAAAATTCGATGAGATTTTTGACGATGTTGTAGTAAACGCAAAGGCTTGTGCGTCTGCTGTTTCGCAGAAAGCGTCATCGGTATATGATGTGTCTAAGCATAAAATAACAGCCGCTGAAATCAGAGGCGATATTAACAAAAAGCTTCGTGAGCTCGGTGCGCTTACATATAAATCCGAGGTTCACGGCACAGACTATTCACAGCAGATTAAGATTATTGTGTCTGAAATCAGCGATTTAAAGGACAGTCTTAATGCAGTAAATGAACATATTGCCGTTGCAACGGATAAAAGAAGATGTCCCGGTTGCAATGCTGTAATTCCCAATAATTCTGTTTTTTGCAATATCTGCGGTATTAAAATTGACGATATCGGCGATGCGAAAGAAGACTTTGAACTTTGATTTTTATTAATGGGTGATTATTTTTGTCTAAATTAAAAACTAAAAAATACAATGCCGTTGCAAATGCCGAGAAAGACGCTTCTCAAACCTTTGTCAAAGGTGCGGCAATTCTTACTTTAAGTATGGTAATTGTCAAGGTTTTCGGACTTCTTGACAAGGTTATTCTTACAGGTATTTTCTCCGGTGTTTCTTTTGAACAAGCCGTTGCCGGCGGAACAGAAACCGTCAATTTTGCATCTTTCGGTCTTGGTCTTTACAGTAATGCCTATGAAATTTTTGTAGTTATATTTACTGTTGCAACAGGCGGTCTGCCGATAGCAATTTCAAGGCTTGTATCTGAAAGTACAGCTCAAAAACGGTTCAATGATGTAAGGCAGATTCATAAGGTTTCAATACCATTCTTCGTTATTGTCGGCATTCTTTCATTTGCAATTCTTGTCGGTGCAAGCTTTATCTATGTTCAGATTATAGAGTCTCCGTATTCGTTGCTCGGTATGCTCTGCCTTTCTCCGACGGTGTTCTTTGGCTGTCTTGTTTCAATTTACCGAGGATACTATGAAGGTCAGCGCAATATGATGCCGACTGCCGTTTCGGAAATTATCGAGGCAACGATTAAGCTCTTTATCGGTGCATTCCTCGCTTACATCATTGCACACCTCGGTATGAATTCTTATGCTGAGTCAGGCACGGTTTTCGGACTTTACATTGCAAATCAAACCGAGGCTTACCAGACAATCGTTTCATTCTCGGTTGCAGGTGCAATTATGGGTATCACCCTCGGAAGTGCCGCGTCATTTGTGTTCTACATTCTCAAGTTTAAAATTCAGGGCGACGGAATCCCCGAAGAGTATTATCGCAATTCTGTTGAGGCTCGTTCAAGAAGAGAAACTTTTAACAAGATTCTCAAAACAGCCATTCCTGTTGCAATGGGTTCACTTATTATGAGCGTAGGCTCTCTTATTGACCAGGTAATCGTTCAGCGTGTGCTGCTCAATATGATTGAAACCAATCCGCAGGCTCTGCAGGCACAGTACAGTCAGTATTTCACAGCCGATATGTTCTATGCCGACACAAAGACAATCCACACCAGCCTTTGGGGTTGCTACTCAGCCGCCCTCACTTTTCTTCAGCTTGTAACAGCCGTAACACAGGTATTCGGTTCAAGTGCTATGCCGAATGTAACAAGTGCGTGGACAAAGGGCAACAAGGATGAGCTTAAAAAGTCAATTGAAACCGTTATCCGTCTGACAATGCTCTTTACATTCCCGATGGCTCTCGGTATGATGGCACTTTCTTTTCCTGTTATGAGCCTTGTGTACAACGATCCTCTCATTACCGATGTCGGTGGAAGAATACTTCTGATTATGGGCGTCACAACAATCTTTGGTGCGGCGTCAACTCCTGTGTGCAGTATGCTTCAGGGTATCGGCAGGGTTGATCTTCCAATGAAGCTGTACACAGTTTGTATGGCTGTTAAAATCGGCATTACTTGGATGTTTGTAAGCGTTCCGGAAATCAATGTTCAGGGTGCAACAGTCGGTTCAATGATTACCTATGCAATTATGACAATTGTTGGAATGTATCTTCTTATAAGATATTCAAAAATCAAGCCTGATTTGTTCGGTACAACGGTAAAACCGCTTATCGGTGCGATTGCAAGTGCCGCTTCTGCGTTTGGTGTGTATCACCTTATGGACAGCATTATCGGTTCTGCAAGAATGTCAATTGCAATTTCTCTTGCAACTGCAATCATTGTTGCGGTTATCGTTTATATTGCTGTATTGTTGATATTGCGTGCTTTTACGGCAACAGAATTGAAATTTTTGCCGAAAGGTGAGAAAATCGCAAAAACACTTGAAAAATTCGGACTGATTAGGTAAAATATATATCTGTTGCGGTTGTTTCCGCTTTTCAGATAAAATTTGCATGGTCTAATAAGATTATCGGAGATGTCACGAATGAACTTTACAGAAAAAGAAAATTATAATTTTAATGACCTTGTTGAGATAGTAAAAGTCCTTCGTGCACCCGACGGTTGTCCGTGGGACAGAGAACAGACTCACAAGTCAATCCGCTCAAATTTTATTGAGGAAACTTATGAGGCTGTTGAGGCTATTGATACCGATGACCTTGATTTGCTAAAAGAGGAACTCGGCGATGTTCTTCTTCAGGTTGCACTTCATGCTGAAATTGAAAGCGAACAGGGAACCTTTGATATTAACGATGTTTGTGACGGAATCTGCAAAAAGCTTATAATCCGTCATCCTCATGTTTTCGCAGATGTCAAAGCTGACACAACCGAAAAGGTTCTCAAAAACTGGGATGCAATCAAGATGAAAACAAAATCTCAGAAAACTCAGACTCAGGCTATTCTCAGTGTGTCAAAGGCACTTCCTTCACTTATGAGAAGTACAAAAATTCAGCAGAAGGCTGCAAAGGTCGGTTTTGACTGGGAAAATGTTGACGGCGCCCTTGACAAGCTTTTTGAAGAATGTGAAGAACTTAAGACGGCTGTTGAAAATAAAGATAAGGAAAATCAGCGTGAAGAGCTCGGTGATGTTCTTTTTTCAGCGGTAAATGTCGCAAGATTTCTTGATATTGACAGTGAGCATGCACTTTACGACGCCTGCGATAAATTTACTGACCGCTTTTCATCAGTTGAAAGGCTTGCAAATGAGCGCGGAATTGATATGAAAACGGCATCATTATCAGTACTTAATTCCCTTTGGGATGAAGTTAAATTATCTAAGAATTAAATTGGAGGTTTATTATTATGAACAAGACAGAACTTATTGCTGCTGTAGCAGAAAAGAGCGGCATTTCAAAGAAGGATGCTGAAAAGGCTGTTTCATCAACAATTGAAACAATCATCAATACAGTAGCTGAAGGCGAAAAGATTCAGATTGCAGGTTTCGGCACATTTGAACAGCGTCAGAGAAATGCAAGAACAGGTTGTGACCCAAGAACAGGTAAATCAATTGAAATTCCTGCTTCAAAGGTTCCTGCATTCAAGGCAGGCAAGGGCTTCAAGGATGTTGTAAACAAGTAATTTGTTTTCTTTTCGGGTAATGATGCCGCTGTGCGTCATTACCCTATTTTTTATCGGAAGGAAGTGGATTTATGCGACTTGATAAATATCTCAAGGTTTCAAGACTTATCAAACGCAGAACTGTTGCAAATGAGGCTTGTGACGCAGGTAAAATTACCGTAAACAATAAGGTTGCCCGCGCGTCATACGATGTTAAGCTTGGCGATGTAATTGAAATCACACTCGGTTCAAAAAGCGTGAAAGTAAAGGTCACAGATGTAAAAGAGGTTGTTCGCAAGGAAGATGCCGCAACAATGTATGAGGCGGTTGTCTGATTTTATTTTGTCAAATAAAAAGAATAATTTTATTTAATTCTCCGTATAAATTACTGATAACTAATTTGTACGGGGGTTTTTTTATGCAGGAAACGCCAAAGGTTAAGAATCACACAGTAATGCTTGATAACAGGGGAAAGCTTGTCATGACAGGTGCGGAGGATGTGCCGGGCTTCAACGAAGAAACCGTTTCTGTCAAGACCTCATGCGGATGCCTTGTGATTAAGGGTGAAAATCTTCATATTGACAAGCTTAACCTTGAAACGGGTGATGTGTCCATTGACGGCAAAATTAACGCAATGCAGTATTTGGGCAGCGGTGCGTCAAAATCAAAGCTTTCAAAACTTTTTAAGTAGGTGTAATTTTGGAACTGACTTTCTCGCAGCAGACAACGGCTTTTTTGTATTCGCTGATATTCGGCACAGCGGCGGGTCTGTTTTATGATATATTTAAAATTATCAGAATGACATTTTGTAAAAGCAAAATTTCTGTTTTTGTTCTTGACCTTATCTATGTGCTCATTGTGTCGCTTAATTTGTTTATTTTCTCGGCGGCATATATGTTCGGATTTGTCAGAGTGTTTGTAATGTTCGGCTCAATCATCGGTTTTTTGGTTTGCAGACTGACCGTAGGTCGGCTTTTGTCGCTTGTTTATTGTCCGTTGATTTATTTCGGTGAAAGAATTTGTGTGAAAATTTCCCGAAAAATTAAAAAAATTCTGAAAAAGCTATTGAAAAACAGCAACAAGATATTGTATAATGTGAATAAGAATAAAGGTATATTTAGAAACAATGATAATAACTCAGTAGAGAAAGCAGATAGTTTTAAAAATGAAAAAAAGCACAAGGAAAGAAAATAAAAGCACTGCATTTTCTCAGCATCCCGAAGAAAATGAAATCAAGGAGATTACTCCGAAAAAGCGTAAAAAGGGAAGATACATTTTGATATATCTTGCGATTGTAGGCTTTGTATTCTATGCCGTAATTACAATTATCAATCAAAATGTTCAGATAGCCGAGAAAAAGTCTGAGCTTACTGATTTGCAGCAACAAATCAGTGTTGTTGAGATTCAGTCGCAGTACCTCAAAAAGGTACAGGATTACAAGGGTGACGATCTCAAAAAATATATTGAAAAAATAGCTAAAGATGAATTAGGCTATGTCGGTGACGGTGAGAGAATTTTTATCAATGTTGCCGGAGAATAAAAGGGTAGAAATAATTTTAAGGGGTAATAAATTTATATGGCTATTGAAGTCGGAATGATTCTGGAAGGCAAAGTATCAGGTATTACAAAATTCGGAGCGTTTGTTGATTTGCCGGATTCAAAAACCGGTATGGTACACATCTCAGAGGTTGCACCTACCTTCATCAATGAAATCAGTGATTATGTAAAAATCGGACAAGAAGTAAAGGTAAAGGTGCTTGCACTTAATGACGGAAAAATCAGCCTGTCTATGAAACAGGCTCTTCCGAAGGAGCAACAGCATCAGAGAAAGCGTCCTGACAAACCTCAAAGGCAGAATCACAGAAGCAGAGAGCCATACAAGCCCGCTCCGCCCGTAACATCACCGGGTGATTATGAGTGGCAAAGTTCACGCAGAAATGCTCCCTCTTCGTTTGAGGATATGATGTCAAAGTTCAAGCAGACAAGCGAGGACAAGATGTCTGACCTTAAGCGTGGCGGAGAAAGCCGTGGCTACAGCCGCAGAGGCAACGGCAACGGCAGAAAATAAAAATATAATATAAGGGAGGCAGATTTTATGAAAATCACCTACACAGCAAGAAAAGTCAACCTCAGAGATAATTTTAAGGAAAGATGCGAGAAAAAGCTTTCAAAGTTTAACCGTATTTTCTCAGAGGATGCTTCTGTCAATGTAGTTGTCACCCTCGAAAAAAATCGTCAGACTGTAGAAATTACAATCCGTGACAGCGGTATGATTTATCGTGCAGAGAGCACAATGCCCGAAATGAATGATGCACTTGACAAGGTTTGTGATGTTCTTATGCGTCAGATTCGCAAGAACAAAACAAGACTTGAAAAGAAAATTAAATCCGCCGGTATTGAAGATTTAATCATGGAGGCTTCTCAGGCTGAAGAACCGGAGGATGATGATTACAGCGTAGTTCGTAAAAAGCATATACTTGTCAAACCAATTACAGTTGACGAGGCTATTCTTGAGATGAATATGGTAAGCCATAACTTCTTTATGTTTATCAATTCCGAAACCGATGAAATCAATGTTGTTTACAAGCGTGCGGACGGTAACTACGGTTTGCTCGAGCCAACAACCGACTGATTCTTAAAAGCAAGGGGTATCGGTTAATTCCGATGCCCTGTTTTTTTGTGTCTGTATTCCTGTAAAACAGCCGGTTAAATATCGTTTTAAATGATGGAGAAAAATATGAATATGAAATTTTCCGCTCCCTGCATATTCGGTCTTGAAGGACTTTGTGCAAACGAGCTAAGATATCTCGGCGTTGAAAATGTTAATGCCGAAAACGGAAGAGTTACCTTTACGGGCGATTGGTCAACTCTTGCACTCGCTAACATAAACTCACGCTATGCGGAACGAATGCTCATTCTTCTTGCGGAATTTGAAGTTCACACCTTTGACGATTTGTTTGAGGGTGTAAAGGCAATCCCGTGGGAGAATTATATAGGAATTTCCGAGGCCTTTCCCGTAAAGGGAAGATGCTTGGATTCTGACCTGATGAGTGTTCCGAATTGTCAGAAAATCGTAAAAAAGGCTGTTGCAGACCGCCTTTCACAAAAATATATGCTCCCGTGGTTTGATGAAACAGGCGCGCCGCACCAAATCCAGTTCCTCATTCTTCATAATAAGGTTAGCATAATGCTTGATACTTCGGGAGCAGGCTTACACAAAAGAGGCTATCGTGCCGATTCAAATGACGCACCCATAAAAGAAACGCTCGCGGCTGCAATGGTTGAGCTTTCAAGAGTAAGAGCCGATCATTTTGTAACAGATCCGATGTGCGGAAGTGGCACGATTCTTATTGAAGCGGCAATGAAAGCACTGAACATTGCTCCGGGACTTAACCGCTATTTTGCCTGTGAACATTGGAACTGTGTACCGAAAGATATTTTTGAAACAGCAAGAGAAAACGCAAGGCAGAAAATAAGACATGACGCAGCATTCAGGGCAACAGGTTACGATATAGATGATTCAGCCCTTGCAATTGCAAAGAAAAATGCAGAAATTGCAGGTGTAGCCGACAGGATAACATTTGCAAACCGTGATATTAAAGATTTTCAGCTTGAGGACGGTTTTCAGACAATCATCACAAATCCGCCATACGGCGAACGGCTGCTTGATGTAAAATCGGCTGAAAGGCTGTACGCAGTTATGGGCGAGCGTTTCAAAAGAATAAAGGGTAAAAGCTATACCGTTATAAGTCCCGATGATGATTTTGAAAAAATCTTCGGCAGAAAGGCCGACAAACGGCGCAAACTTTATAACGGCACGCTGAAATGTCAGCTTTATATGTATTTTAAATAATTTTATTACATTGCGTCGGCGTAAAAAACAGTTGATTTTCTTTCGTATTTATAGTATGATAGAAAGCGATGACAAAATTTAAGGAGGTATCACAGTTGGACGAGAATAAAGAATTTTTAGCACCTGAAAACGAATCAGAAAGCACCAACACAGATACAACATCAGAAACCACAGAAAATACAGAAGAGTTTGCAGCTTTTGCAGAAAACAACGAAGACACACCTCAGAATATTGATGGGATGTCAGAAGAAGCCGTTGCCACAGAAACAACTCCTGCTCCAAAAAAGAAGAAGTTACTTCAGCTTCCTATCATCATCAGTGTCGTGATTGTGGCGGCTGTTGCTCTTACTCTTTTTGTAACCAAGGCATTTTTTGACACAAGCATTGTAGGAACATGGATTCAATCTGTTCCGATGTCAAGTGATACATCATCAAGTGATGAGGCTGCTAATTTTGATATTTATTACACATTTTATAATGACGGCACACTTGATTTCACAGTGGGTACAATGACATGGAACGGTACATACACAGTTTCAACTGACAAATCGGGAAATCAAACCCTTGAAAGAGTTCTCAACGGCAGTCAGATGAGCTGCAATTATGCTGTTTCGGGAAATATGTTCACAGGCAAAACTCTTGAACTTTATACTTCAACATCAGACGAAAAGGCTGAGCTCAAATCCGGTAATGTTGTTAAGCCTGAACTTAAGGTTGACAAAGATTTTAAGGCAGACGATAAGGTTACAGGCACTTGGACATATGACAACGGTTATACAAAGATGACCTATAAGTTCAATGATGACGGTACTGTTGAGATTAACCAGTCTGACTCCGTCAAGGCTGAGGGTACATATTTAATCAAAAATAAAACAATTATCATAAAGTATTATTATACAGATGAAGTTGAAATGGATGTTGCTTATTCGGTTGAAAAGGACGGACTTAAGCTCAACGATATTCTCTACACAAAGGATGACGGTTCTGCAAAGGCTACTACAGCGGCAGCAACCGAGGCAGCCACAACTTCGGCAAAATAATCTTTTGAACTTTTAACGCAGGGCAACGGCAGATTATCTGCTGTTGCCTTTTTAAAAATACAGTAATATGAGGAGGAATAATATGACGCCGCAGGAAGAATTTATTGAAATCTACAACAAATATATCACAAGACAGGGTGCTGACGAGCTTCTGGAATGGCTCAAAAGAACCGATTTTTTTACCGCCCCTGCAAGTTCAAAATATCATTGCGCCTGTGAAAACGGTCTTGTAATGCACTCCGTCAGCGTATTCAATACAATGATGGAAAAGCACTATGACGAAGAAACCGACAATATTGAAAGTTTTGCAATCTGCGGACTTCTTCACGATTTGTGCAAGGCTCAGTTCTACAAGGTTTCAAGCAGAAATGTCAAGAATGAAAAAACAGGTCAGTGGGAAAAAGTTCCCTACTATGCAATTGAAGATCAGTTCCCATACGGTCACGGCGAAAAGTCAGTTTTTCTTATTGAACGCAAAATGCACCTTAAAATTGACGAGGCTATGGCAATTCGTTGGCATATGGGCGAATTTGGTGACAAGAACAGCAATACAATCAGTCAGGCTTATGACAAATATCCTCTTGCCGTAAAGCTTCACCTTGCAGACCTTGAATCAACCTTCCTCCGTGAAAAAGGAACTTCACAGGTTAATAACAGGTAATATTTTAAACACAGGTGCAGATACTTATTTTACCGATAAATTTATGATATGGGGAAACCAAAATGGATTTTATAACAGCACAGAACCGTGTGGAAGAGCTTACAAAACAGCTTGAATATCATAACAACCTTTACTACAATCAGGACGAACCGGAAATTTCCGACTACGATTACGATATGCTCATGCGTGAACTTGAGAATATTGAAAAGGAATTTCCGTCACTTAAGTCGCCTATGTCACCGACAAACCGAGTCGGCGGTAATGCAGGAGAAAAGTTTTCTCCCGTTACTCATGAGGTTGTAATGGAAAGCCTTCACGACAGTTTTTCACACGAAGAGCTTCGTGAATTTGACGCAAGAGTGCGAGAAACCGTGCCAAATGTACGCTATGTTGTTGAACCTAAATTTGACGGTCTTTCCGTATCATGCGAATATGAAAACGGTGTTTTTGTAAGAGGTTCAACCCGTGGCGACGGCTCTGTCGGTGAAGATGTAACCGAAAATCTTATGACAATTAAAAGTCTGCCAAAGCGTATTCCGAATGCACCCGAATATCTCGAGGTTCGTGGTGAGGTGTATATGTCGTTCAATTCGTTTGACGCACTTACTCGCAGACAGGAAGAAAACGAGGAAAAAACCTTTAAAAATCCACGAAATGCCGCCGCAGGTTCACTTCGTCAGAAAAATGCAAAAATAACCGCTCAGAGAAGTCTTGATATATTCGTGTTCAATATCCAGCAAATCAGAGGAATGACGATTGAAAGCCATATTCAGGGGCTTGACTATCTTACGGAACTCGGCTTTCCGACTGCATTTTACAGCGTTTACGATAATGTTGACGAGGTGATTGAGGAAATTGAGCGCATAGGAAATATGCGTGGAGAGCTTGATTATGCAATTGACGGCGCTGTTGTCAAGGTTGACAGCTTCGCAAGCCGCCGACTTCTCGGTAGTACCGCAAAATACCCTAAATGGGCAGAGGCATATAAGTATCCTCCCGAGGAGAAGCCTACTAAACTTCTCAATATTGAAATCAATGTCGGCAGAACAGGGGTGCTTACTCCTGTAGGCAACTTTGAACCCGTACTTCTTGCCGGAACAACAGTAAGCCGTGCCACACTCCACAATAAAGATTTTATAGATGAAAAAGGTATTTGCGTAGGAGATACGGTTATAATCAGAAAAGCAGGCGAGATTATTCCCGAAGTTCTTTCCGTTAAGGAACACGCTGAAAATGCCGTGCCGTTTGAATTTCCGTCAGTATGCCCGTCATGCGGTAACCCTGTTACACACGATGAGGGCGAGGCGGCAATCCGTTGTACGAACACAGACTGTCCCGCACAGCTGACAAGACATCTTATTCACTTTGTCAGCCGTGACGCAATGGATATTGACGGACTCGGTCCTGCAATTCTCGAACAGCTTTCAGACGAAGGACTCGTAAAATCCCCTGCCGACCTCTACAGACTTAAAGCGGAAGATATTTCAAGCCTTGAACGCAAGGCTGAAAAGTCAGCACAAAATCTTATTTCTTCAATAGAAAAATCAAAAGAAAACGAACTTTTCAGGCTTGTTTTTGCTCTCGGAATCCGTAACATAGGTCTTAAAGCCGCAAAGATAATCTGCGAAAACTTTGCAACAATTGACGATATTATGAGCGCAAAGGCTGAGGATTTTGAAAAAATAGACGGCTTCGGTGCTGTTATGGCAGAAAGCCTTGAAAATTATTTTTCACTTGACGGTACAAAGGAGCTTATTGCAGACCTTAAATCACTCGGATTAAAAATGAAACCGTCACAGCCGAAAAATACAGGCGGTCTTTTTGAGGGCAAAACCTTTGTCCTCACAGGCACACTTCCGACAATGACAAGAAGTGAAGCCTCAAAACTCATTGAACAGAACGGCGGCAAAACAAGCTCATCAGTTTCAAAAAAGACTTCCTATGTCTTAGCAGGCGAAGATGCCGGCAGTAAACTAACCAAAGCCCAAACCTTAGGCGTTACAATAATTTCCGAAGAAGAATTAAAAGAAATGCTGTCAATGAAATAGTTACAATAAATACTTGATACTGTATATATGCTGTTGTATAATTATGGCGAAAGGGGTACTTGAATTGAAAAAATATTTAATTTTAGCTGCTGTAACTTTACTTGCTGTTTTGTTATCTGCTTGCAGCGGAAATGTGAAAAGTAACGATACTTCTGCTGAAAATACAACTACTCAGGTTTCAACCTCGGTTTATGAAACAGTGCAGACATCAAATGCTGAATTGCCGAAAATTTATAATCCGACCAATGTAGAAATCCGTGATAATGAAGATGAAAACAAAGTTATTATTGAGTCATCTCAAATCGAGTATGTGTGTTTGCTTGATGATATTAACGGTATGGTGTTAAATATGAAGCTTACAGCTGACGGAACTGATAAGTTTGCAGACTACACTAAAAATAATATCGGTTCTGCTGTTCGGTTTGTTATTAACGGAAAGACTGTTTCAAAACCGCAGATAAATGCTGAAATTACTGACGGCAATATTAATTTTACAGGTGATTACACTAACGAAGAATATGCTGCTATCTTTAGTGAAATAAAAAGCAAATAAAACAATTTTCAATCCTCCGATTTATGTCGGGGGATTTTTATGTTCATTTATAATTTACAATACTTACTAATGAATATGTATAGCAAATGCTTGACATTGTATATTTAACGATATATAATAATGATGAAAGGAGTGCTTTTTATGACACAGATAAACTTTAGAATTGAAGAAGATATTAAAGAAAATGCAGAAAAAGCATTAAAAGATATGGGACTCACTATGTCTTCGGCAATAACAATGTTTCTTGTTAAGGTTGGTCGTGAAAAAAGAATACCGTTTGAAATAACAGCAGATCCTTTTTATTCAGAAAGCAATATTCGCTATCTTGAAAAAATTGCTGCTGATATTAAAAATGGAAAAGCAACATTTTCTGAACACGCACTTATTGACGGTGAAGACTGATGAAAATTCTTTGGGAATCCCATGCGTGGGAAGATTATGTATATTGGCAATTTTAAGATAAGAAAACGCTAAAGAAGATTAACAGAATCATTACCGATATTTGCCGTAATCCTTTTGAAGGAATAGGAAAACCTGAACCTCTTGTATAATCGCCTGCAAAGGACACTACGAGTAACAGCTTATATTTCAAAATAAAATACTTCAAATCCTCCGATTTATGTCGGGGGATTTTTTTATGCCCTTTTGACATATGACTGTGCTTGTCTGCATAGTATTTATTGTACAAACTCTTTTGGGAGGAATCTAAAATATGCTTGCTGAACAAAACGAAAAGAGATTTACGGCGGCACTCAACTGCCTTTGTAAGAATATTTCACGCAGACTTTTACCGCTTGCGCCTAAATTAGTCGATTCGGTTCAGGAAATCAGACTGCGGCTTTCACGACCGCTTGCACTTGTCTGTCCCGATAATACATACTACTTAACGCAAAACGGCGGACTTAGCAACACAATCCTTGACGGTGCAATGCTTGTTGTTTCAAAAGCCGATATTGTCGATACCTTCAACAACATTTGTAACTACTCCGTGTATAACAGACAGAACGAAATTGTAAACGGCTTTGTCACAATGTACGGCGGTCACAGGGCAGGAATCTGCGGAACAGCGGTTGTAAACAACGGAAAAATTGTGAATATCCGTGATATAACCTCAATCAATGTCCGCATTGCAAGGGAGCATAAGGGTTGTGCGGATTCTCTTTATAATAAGATAATTGCCGTTTCGGGAGGTGTTCTCATATGCGGAGCACCTTGCAGCGGAAAAACAACCGTACTTCGTGACCTTGCAAGACTTCTGTCAACCAAGGGCAAGAAGAATGTTGCTCTGATTGATGAAAGAGGAGAGCTTGCAGGCACGGCATCGGGTAAATTTCAGAATGATATCGGAATGTGTGATGTCTATGATTCATACAACAAGAGTGAGGCAATGCTTCACGCAATCCGCAGTATGGCACCAGAAATTGTCATCTGCGATGAAATCGGCTCAAAAGAAGATATCTACGCCGTTGAAAAATCGGTCAACTGCGGAGTTCGGATAATTTCATCAACGCATTGTGCAAATGAATACGAACTGAAACAGAAAGCAAACATGGTTTCTCTTATGAAAACAGGAGCATTTCAAACGCTTGTGTTTCTGTCAAATCGAACCCACGCAGGTGAAATTGTGAAAATATCGCAGGTAGGTGACAACTTTGCCGTTTAAACTCATAGGATGTTTGCTTGTTGTCTGCACGGGTACAATGATAGGTTTTGTTTTGTCGGGTAGGTTATATAAACGCAGAGATTTTCTGAAATCATTCACGGAATTTATATCATTGCTTGCAACAAATCTTCGCTACAGCGGTGATGATATCTTCACTCTGGTTAATTCCTGTGCAGAAAATTCAAGCCTTGATTTATTGCTTTTTGCAGAATGTGACAGACCTTTTGACGAATTGTGGCTTGAAAGGGTAAAACAATTATCTTCTGAAATACCGCTTTCAAAATCCGATATTTCAATGCTGAACGATTTCGGAGGTCAGCTCGGAAAAACCGATACGGAGGGACAGTTAAAACATCTTGAACTCTACGAGGTGTCATTTTCAAAACAGCTTTCATCAGCCCTTGATGCCATAACAAAAAAATCAAAGCTATATAAAACAATGGGATTTTTTGCAGGAAGTGCAATCGCCCTTATGATGATTTAGAGGTAGTAATGGATGTTGAGCTTATTTTCAAAATTGCCGCTGTCGGCATAATTGTTGCGGTTCTTACCCAACTTCTCATACGAAGCGGTAGAGAGGAGCAGGCAATGCTGACCTCGCTTGCCGGACTTATAGTTGTGTTGACGCTGATAATAACGCAAATCAGCACTCTGTTCAACACAATAAAACAGCTTTTCGGTTTTTAATATGAATATTCTGTCAATTTCCGTGCTTGCAGTTGTGACCGTAATAATCTGCGTAATGCTCAAACCAAAAAATGCGGAAATCTCCGTTATGCTCGGTATAAGCTGTTCCGTTATTATTTTAATCGGCGTGCTTACTCAGGTTTCGGCTATCGTTACAACAATCAATCAAATCATAGCCTCATCGGGAATAAGCGTTGATTACATAGTAATTCTGCTGAAATCAATCGGAATATGCCTTGTCACCGAGTTCGCTGTGAATACCTGCAAGGATTCGGGCAGTCAGTCGCTTGCATCAAATGTTTCGCTTGCAGGAAAAATTATGGTTACGGTAACGGCACTTCCGCTTTATTCAGATATTTTAAAAACCGTGTTGTCACTTGCAGGCAATTGAGGTGAAGAAGTGAAAAAAAGTGTTGTAATAATTACTGTTGTGTTTGTGCTTATCTGTATTTCGTGCATAGGTGCAAACGCTGAGGAAGGTGAAATGATTTATGATATGTCAAATGTTTTTGATTCGCTGTCCGACGATATAAAGCAAAGCCTTCAGAATATGGGCGTTGATTTGGGGGATTTTTCAAAGCTTGCCAACCTGTCTTTTGAAAATGTAATGGGCGAAATCCTCTCGCTTGCACTCGGCAACATTTCTTCACCGCTCAAAGGTCTTGTCAATATAACCGCTCTGCTTTTGCTCTGTTCCGTAATCAGCGCCTACAACGGTTCGCTGTCCTGTGATATTTCAAACTCGCTGAATATAACCGCAACGCTCTGTATAACCTGTGCCGCAGTAGTCCCTGCTGTCGGAGTCATCGCATCAACGGGTTCGGTAATCTGCACCGCATCAAATATAATGCTTGCCTATGTTCCTGTTATGGCTGTAATTATGGCAAGCTCGGGTTCTGTGGCAGGCTCGGCATCATACTATGCTGTGATGATAGGGGCAGGGGAGGGTGTGTCACAGCTTTCATCAAAAATAATCGTTCCTCTGCTCAATATGTTCCTCGGCCTGTCAATAACATCATCCGTATCGCCGTCCGTAAATCTCAGCGGTTTTATGTCAATGATTTCAAAGAGCGTAAAGTGGCTTTTGGGTTTTGCTATGACAATCTTCACAGCCGTGCTGACATTCAGACAGCTTATAAGCGTTTCGGTTGACAATGTTTCAACCCGTGCTGTAAGGTTTACTCTCAATTCATTTATCCCGATAGTCGGTTCGGCTCTTTCGGATGCCTACAAGGTAGTTCAGGGCAGTATCGGACTTTTAAAATCGGGAATAGGAATAATAGTGATTCTGTCCGTTACAATTGTGTTTATGCCTGTGATTTTGCAGGGGGTAATGTGGATGTTCACCCTTTGGATCGGCAAATCAACGGCAGAGGTTCTCAATCTAAACGGTCCGGCAAAACTGCTTGAAAACATATCGTCTGTGTTTTCAACTCTCATAGCCGTTTTGCTGTGCATTATGTCAATTTACATTCTTTCAACGGCGGCGGTAATTATGCTTGGCGGCGGAGGTTCATCATGAGCGGACTTTTTACGGTTGTTGTTGTAATGTGTGCGTCTGCGTTAATATGCTCGCTTGTTCAGACCTTTGTTACAGACGGCAGTACAAAGAAAATCATCAGCCTTGTTTTAGGAGCGTTTATTATCTGCTGTATGGTTGTTCCCGTAAAAAATGCCGTATCGTCATTTAATACCGATATTGAGAAAAAGCAAAATTCTGTTAAAGAAATATCGACAGATGATGAGGCATACAGCAATGCCGTTATAAAGCAGACGGAGATAAATCTTGAAGCTACATTAAAAAATCTTCTTTTACAGAATAATATAACAATCAAATCGTGTGACATAATTTTGAGCAGAGTTGAAAACAACGGCATAATCATAGCGTCAATCAGCATATATATAGACAAAGAATTTGTTCGGTACACAAATCTTGTATCATCAATTGTTTATGACAATTTCGGAATTACACCAAACATTATGACGGAGTGAATTATGGAAGACAAAACAGGTTCAAAGCAGAAATCAATGCTCGACAGTAAAAAAATAAGAAATATTATAATCGTTGTCGGTCTTATCGGTATTGGTTTAATATTTCTTTCAAACTGGGTTGATTTCGGTTCTTTGACATCAGGAAAAGGAGATGAAGCATTTTCCGTAAAAACATACAGCACAAAAATAGAAAATGATTTGCAGACGGTGATTTCAAAAATTGAGGGAGCAGGCAAGACGGAAGTTTTGCTTACAATGGAAAATTCCGTTGAATATGTTTATCTTGACAACAGTACCACAAAAACAAAGGAAATTGAACCCTTGATAAGAGGTGTGCTTGTAGTGTGTGAAGGCGGTGATGATCCTGTTGTGGTTGAGCGTGTCACCGATGCAGTCACAAAAGCGCTTGATATTTCAACAGCAAAAGTATGTATTACAAAATTATCAGAATAAAGGTCGGGAGTAATATGAAATCTAAGAAAAAATATATCGTTTTTGCATCACTTGTGCTTGCACTTTCGGCAGCAGTGTACATAAACTGGCAGCTTTCGGGAGCTAAAACTCCCAAAAGTGCCAAAGAACTCGGTGCGGCATCATATGTCAGTGCAACCGCTTCGGCGTCGGATGATGAGGTACAGCAGACAGCTGCACTTTCAAACGAGAGCAAAAGCTATTTTTCAGCCGAAAGGACAAAGCGGCAGGCAACTCAGGATAAAATAATTGATGATGCAAAAGAAATTTTTAATCTTGAAAGCTCGTCTGATGCCGACAAAAGTGAGGCTGAAAAGAATGTTGAAGAGCTTCTCAAAACCTTTACAATTCAGGACAGCATTGAAAGTATTGTCAAAGCCAAAGGATTTTCAGAATGCCTTTGCTATATAAGCGACCAAGGTGTGTCGGTAATTGTTCCGAAATCTCAGCTTGACGATACATCTGTTCTGATTATTGACGATGCCGTGGTTACTCATTATGAGGTTGATTATGACGATATATCGGTAATAGGAGCATAAATTCTATGGCTGTGAAGAACGAAGTCTTAGACTTCATTTTTCGCAGCCACAACTGTATAACAGTAATTTTGCAACATCATATAAGAATATATAAATTGAGATATAAATTGAGTTACACCTATTTATGCAGAAAATTAACTTCTGCACATTATTTTATATTTATCAAAATTTATGCTTGACAAACGAATATGTTTGTAATATAATGTTCAGGTAAACAAAGCAAAGCAGAAATGCTTTCACCTGTGGGGTGTCGTCTGCACGGGTCAATACCAAAGTTGTTTTAGTATTGTAATGCGGACGGAGTGTTTCTGTCCGCATTTATTGTTTTATCAGACTTTGGAGGTGTTTACCCATCAGCAAGAAAGAAATTCAGATTAACGAAGAAATCCGTGACAAAGAGTTAAGAATTATTGGCTCTGATGGTCAGCAGCTTGGCATTATGTCAGCTAAAGAAGCTCTTGATTTGGCAGAACAGAAGAACCTTGACTTGGTTAAAATTGCTCCGCAGAGCAATCCTCCTGTATGCAAAATTATGGATTACGGAAAGTACCGTTTTGAGCAGGCTAAAAGGGAAAAGGAAGCAAGAAAAAATCAGAGAGTTGTTGATATTAAAGAAGTAAGACTTTCTCTTAACATTGATACACATGATTTTAACACAAAGCTTAATAACGCTCTTAAGTTTATCAAACACGGCGATAAGGTTAAGGTTTCAATTCGATTCAGAGGCCGCGAAATGGGTCATCCCGAAATCGGTCTTGAAACAATGAAACGATTTGCTGATGCTTGCAGTGAAACAGCTGTTGTCGAAAAGCCTGCAAAGCTTGAAGGCAGAAATATGCTTATGTTTCTTGCGCCAAAGACTAATAAGTAATTAAAGCTAAGGAGGATACTAATATGCCTAAAATTAAAACTCACAGCGGTGCCAAAAAGAGATTCAAACTTTCTAAGAATGGTAAGGTTATCCGTGCTCACGCTAACAAAAGTCACATCTTGAACAAGAAGACAACAAAGCGTAAAAGAGGTCTTCGTCAGACTGTTGCTGCAGATAAGACAAATACAGCTCAGATCAAGCGTCTTATTCCTTACAAATAATCACTGAGGACTACTAACTAACATATACGGAGGTAATATATAATGGCACGAGTAAAAGGTGCGATGATGACTCGCAAAAGAAGAAAAAAGACATTAAAGCTTGCTAAGGGCTACTGGGGTGCAAAATCAAGACACTTTAAAATGGCTAAACAGGCTGTTATGAAGTCCGGCAACTATGCATATATCGGTCGTAAGCAGAGAAAAAGAGATTTCCGTCGTCTTTGGATCACTCGTATTTCAGCCGCTTGCAAGGCGAACGGCACAAACTATTCAACTTTTATGAACGGCTTGAAGAAAGCTGGCATTGCTCTTAACCGTAAGATGCTCTCTGAAATTGCAATTTCAGACCCTGCTGCTTTTACTTCACTTGTTGAACAGGCTAAAAACGCTTAATTTAACTTACTTTGTAATTGCGTTTGGGTTATCCCAAACGCAATTGTTTTTTACAAGGATTTGGACGGTTTTATGACTATACTTTCAAGCAAGGATAATTCTAACATAAAAAATGCCGTAAGGCTCAGAAAAAGTGCAAAACACAGGCGTGAATCCGGACTTTTTATTGCAGAGGGTGTTCGCATTTGTATAGATGCAATGCTCAGCAAAGCAGATATAGATACCTTTTTTGCAAGCGAAAAGGCTGCGGCAAAATATGCCTATGAATTTGAACAATTGCGAAAATATTCGGCTAAAGCCTTTGTTGTGTCTGATAAAATATTCAATCAAATCTGCGATACCGAGTCACCGCAAGGTTTTCTTTGTGTAATAAAAGCACTTGACAAAAGCGGCTCTTTTGATAAAATAAAAACTGGTGACAAATTTTTGGCACTTGATAATTTGCAGGATCCAAGCAATTTGGGTACGATTTTAAGAACTGCCGAGGCTTTAAATGTTACGGGAGTTGTTCTTTCTGACGATTGTTGTGATATTTACAGCCCAAAGGTTGTACGGGGCAGTATGGGTGCTGTTTTCAGACTTCCTTTTGTTGTTTCAACCTCAATTGCGGAGTATTTGAATACCCATTCCGAGCTTGAATCGTATGCGGCAGTTGTGTCTTCATCTGCTGATAAGATTACAGAAACCTCTTTTGCTTCGCCTTGTATTGTTGCCGTAGGCAACGAGGGCAACGGACTTAAAGAGGATACAATAAGTGCCTGTAAGCATAAAATTACTATTCCTATGACAGGAAGAGCAGAGTCTCTCAATGCCGCCGTTGCGGCGTCAATAATAATGTGGGAAATGATGAAATGATTTCGCGAAATGCCTGTTACTGGATTTGGATTACACTTTCGATAGGCTATAATAATCCAAAGGTAAAGAGAATATCCGAAATGTATTCCGATGTGTCTGCCTTTTATTACGGCGGTATCTCGGAATGGCGTCTTTGCGGAATTTTCTCACAGAGAGAACTTGAAAAATTTTCTTCAACAAGGCTTGAAGACGCTCAGAAAATCATAGACAGGTGCATTGAATGTAATTACTCGATAATATGTATTGATGATAAGTTGTTTCCAACCTGCCTTTATAATATCGAATGTCCCCCTGCCCTAATATATGTAAACGGCACTATGCCTGATGTTGACAATACTTTTTCAATCGGTATTGTCGGTACGCGCAGAGCAACTAAGTATGGAATAGAAAATTCCTACCGCTTTGCATATGCACTTTCAAAATACGGGACAATTATAGTCAGCGGAGGCGCATTGGGTGTTGACGGCGCGTCACACCGAGGAGCTCTTGCAACAGACGGAATTACAATTTGTGTCAGAGGGTGCGGACTTAATTGTTCATATCTCAGGGAAAATTCAGATATCAGAAGCACAATTCCAAAACGGGGTGCAGTAATCTCGGAATATCCGCCTGATGAAACACCGAGGAATTACTATTTTCCTGCCCGCAACAGAATTATAGCCGCCCTGTCTGACGGCTTGCTTGTTATGGAAGCAGGAAAGAAGAGCGGTTCGCTGATTACCGCTAATCTTGCCGCAGAACAAGGCAAAACGATTTTCGCTTTACTCGGCAATAACAGCCCTCAAAACGAAGGCTCAAACACTCTTATAAAAGAAGGTCTTGCAATACCTGTTACGGATTTTATGGATATACTCTGTGAATTTGATAATCTGTATGCAACCGATGATGAGCTTGATATTGATAATATTTCTCTTGCCGATACCGGCAATTTTCCTGTAAAGGGCATAAGAAAGCAAGCTCCTGCAAGAATTTATGTCAATAAACAAAACGATGAACAGACTGTTGTAACAGAAAAATCAACTGTTCCTAAAAATGCGGAAGCTGCCGCGTCAAAGCCTGTTCATAAAGAAAACTTAAATTTGCCCCAAACAGCTCAGGATGTGTATGAATACATCGGCAATGAGCCTGTGCATATAGATAAAATTTCAGCCGATTTGAACATTCCTGTGTTCAAGGTGCTGACAGCCCTTACCATGCTTGAAATGAAAGGTCTTGTTTCGGCATTGCAGGGAAGAAATTACATTTTAAAATGATATTTATCGAATAGCTTTATTCGTTAATCTATATTCTGTTGTCCTTGAAGAATGCAATGTGTAAAAAGGACAGAAAGGCAGTGAAAACATATGTCAGATTTAGTAATCGTTGAGTCGCCCGCTAAGGCGAAAACAATTAAAAAATATCTTGGCAGCGGCTATGAAGTTGTTGCTTCAATGGGTCATGTCCGTGACCTCCCAAAGTCAAGATTAAGCGTTGATATAAAAAAGAATTTTGCACCAAAGTATGAGATTATAAAAGGAAAAGAAAAACTTGTTGACGATTTAAAATCAGCCGCCGAAAAAAGCGAGCATATTTATCTTGCAACCGACCCTGACCGTGAGGGAGAGGCAATTTCATGGCATCTTGCCTATATTCTCGGTTTGCCCACAGATGAAACTAACCGTGTTGAATTTAATGAAATCACAAAATCAGGTGTTACAAACGGTATGAGTCATCCGAGATCAATCAATATTGACCTTGTAAATGCTCAGCAGGCAAGAAGGATTCTTGACAGACTTGTCGGTTATAAGCTCAGTCCGTTTATTTCGCAGAAAATAAGAAGAGGTCTTTCCGCAGGTCGGGTTCAGTCTGTTGCCGTTAGAATTATTGTTGACAGAGAAGAGGAAATCAGAAAATTTAAGCCTGAGGAATACTGGTCGATTGACGCTAAGTTTATTCCAAAGGGCAGCAGAAAGTCTTTTTCTGCATCTTTATATTCCGATGAAAACGGAAAAATAAAAATCACAAACGGTGAACAGGCTGATAAAATTGAGGCTGATTTACAGGATGCCGAGTATGTAATTACTAAGGTTAAGAACGGTACAAGAAAGAAATCTCCTGCACCTCCGTTTATAACTTCAACTCTCCAGCAGGAAGCGTCAAGAAAACTCGGTTTCCAGTCAAGAAGAACAATGAAGGTTGCTCAGGAGCTGTACGAAGGCGTTGATATTGAGGGTATGGGTGCAACCGGTCTTATCACATATATGAGAACCGACTCACTCAGAATCTCAAATGTTGCAATTGAAGAAGTAACCGAATATATAAAAAATGCCTATGGTGAAAAATTCCTTCCGCCAAAGCCAAGATTTTTTAAATCAAGAAGCAACGCACAGGACGGTCATGAAGCAATCAGACCGTCAATGCCCTCTCTTACTCCCGACAGCGTAAAGGCAAGCCTTACATCCGATCAGTATAAGCTGTATAAGCTTATTTGGAACAGATTTACTGCGTCACAAATGGCTGACTGTATCCAGAAAACAACACAGGCTGATATTGTTGCCAACGGTTATACATTTAAGGCTTCGGGCTACAGAGTTGATTTTGAAGGCTTTACAACACTCTATGTGGAAAGCAAGGATGTTGAAGAAGAAAAGACTACACAGCTTCCGCCGCTTGAAAAGGATATGATTGTAAGATGTAAAGAGTTGAAGAAAAATCAGCACTTTACACAGCCGCCGGCAAGATATACCGAAGCGTCACTTATCAAAGCACTCGAGGAGTACGGCATCGGCAGACCGTCAACATATGCCGCAACAATTACAACAATTACAAGCCATGAATATGTTAAGCGTGAGGGCAAAAGCCTTGTTCCCACAGAACTCGGCGAGGTTACAACCAACCTTATGAAAGAGCGTTTTCCGAAGATTGTAAATGTAAAGTTTACAAATCAGATGGAGGAAGACCTTGATAAGGTTGAAAAGGGAACAGAAGAATGGCACGCTCTGCTTAATGAATTTTACGGCGATTTTGATAAAACTCTTAAAAAAGCAAAAGCGGATATGGAAGGTGTAAAGCTTCACTTAAAAGAAGACGAAACCGATATTATATGTGACAAGTGCGGCCGTCAGATGGTTGTAAAAGTCGGCAGATACGGTAAATTTATCGCCTGCCCCGGATATCCTGAATGTAAAAATATTATTAAATATGTAGAAAAAACGGGGGTAAAATGTCCGAAGTGCGGCGGCGATGTTATTATCAAGCGTACAAAGACAAAGAGAATTTTTTACGGCTGTTCCAATTATCCCGAGTGTGATTTTGTAAGCTGGAACGAGCCGACAAACGAGAAGTGTCCGCAGTGCGGAGGAATCCTTTTCAAGAAAAAAGGCAAAAAGCCGACATTGTTCTGTGCAACAGAGGGATGCGGTTATACTAAAACAGCAGATACGGATGATAAATAATGCATATTAATGTAATCGGTGCAGGACTTGCAGGTTGTGAGGCGGCAATGCAGATTGCCTCTCACGGAATAGAAGTGCATCTTTATGAAATGAAACCGAATAAAAAAACGCCTGCTCATCATACGGATAAGTACGCTGAACTGGTTTGTTCAAATTCTCTTAAAGCCATGCGTGTTGAAAGTGCCGCAGGACTTTTGAAAGAGGAAATGCGCAGACTTGATTCTTTCCTTATGAAGTGTGCGGATGCCTGCAAGGTTCCGGCAGGCGGAGCGCTTGCCGTTGACAGAGATATTTTTTCTTCTCTTGCAACGGAAGGTATAAAGAATAATAAGCTTATTAAGGTTTGTGAAGAAGAAGTTTGTGAAATTCCGAAAGATGAAATCACGGTTGTGGCAAGCGGACCGCTTACCTCTGAACCGCTTGCCGAATATATAAGAGGAATGTTCGGTTCTTCCCTTTCGTTTTTTGATGCCGCCGCTCCTATTGTAACTGCCGAAAGCATTGATATGGAGTACGCTTTTTGTGCGTCAAGATACGACAAGGGCGATGGTGACGATTATATCAACTGTCCGATGAATAAAGAGGAATATGAAATCTTTTACAATGCACTCATATCGGCAGAAAGAGCGCCTTTGCATGACTGCGATGTCAGCAATCCGAAGGTGTATGAGGGCTGTATGCCTGTTGAGGTAATGGCTCAGAGGGGCGAGGGAACACTTCGCTTTGGACCTATGAAACCTGTCGGTCTTGTGAATCCAAAGACAGGTCACAGACCTTGGGCGGTTCTTCAGCTCAGAAAAGAAAACAAAGCCGGTAATATGTACAATCTTGTAGGATTTCAGACCAATCTAAAATTTCCCGAACAGAAAAGGGTGTTTTCACTGATTCCTGCACTTCATAACGCTGAATTTGTCCGCTACGGTGTTATGCACAGAAATACTTTTCTTGATTCGCCGAGAATACTTAACAGCGATTTTTCTGTTAAGGATAATCCTAACCTTTTCTTTGCAGGTCAGATTACAGGCGTTGAGGGGTATATGGAATCAGCCGCATCGGGAATTATGGCAGGTATAAATGCTTGCCGAGCTGCCGAGAAAAAAAGCACAATTACATTGCCAAATGATACAATGATTGGCGCACTTTCGGCATACATCTCTGATTCGTCGGTCAAAAAGTTTCAGCCAATGGGAGCAAATTTCGGAGTTTTGCCGGAGCTTGAAAACCGACCGAGAGATAAAAAAGAGCGTGGTGCGGCGTATTCCGCAAGAGCGTTGGATAGCTTGGATAACTATTTAAAGAATATTTAAGGTGAATGGAATGAACATAATTGTTGACGCATTCGGCGGTGACAACGCACCCTTGGAAATTATCAAAGGCTGCGTTGAGGCAGTTGCCGAATATAACATAAACATAACCCTGACAGGTGACGAAACCGAGATTAAAAATGTATTTTCGGAAAACTCACTGTCAATGAATAATATTGAAATCTGCCATTGCACACAGAAAATTACAATGGAAGATTCTGCGGAGTCTGTTCTCAAAGAAAAAAAGGACAGCTCTATGGCTGTAGGTCTTCGCTTGCTTAACGAGGGCAAGGGCGACGCATTTGTCAGCGCAGGAAACAGCGGCGCATTGTGTGTTGGTGCAACTCTTGCAATAAAGAGAATTAAAGGAATAAAACGCCCTGCGTTCGCTCCTGTTATGCCGTCCGAAAACGGATTTTTTATGCTTATGGACGGCGGCGCAAATGTTGAGTGTCGTCCCGAGATGCTGTATCAGTTTGCTGTTATGGGTTCAATATATATGGAAAAGGTTATGGGTATCAAAAACCCCCGTGTCGGACTTGCCAATGTCGGTGCAGAAGAACACAAGGGAACAGAACTTTACAGAAATACGCATGAACTTCTTCAGAACAGCAAATTGAATTTCATCGGAAATGTAGAAGGCAGGGATATTCCGAACGGAGTATGTGATGTTGTAGTTTGTGACGGATTTACAGGCAACTTGATTCTCAAAACATATGAGGGCGTTGCTCTTGTAATGATGAAACAAATCAAAAATATGTTTATGGGCAGTGTCAAAGGCAAGCTTGCCGCAGGTCTTGTTATGAAGGACCTCAAAAATATGAAAACACATTTTGATTACAACAGATACGGCGGTGCGCCTATTCTCGGTGCATCAAAGCCTGTGTTCAAAGCACACGGAAGTGCCAAGGCTGTTACAGTTAAGAATGCTATCAGACTTTCTGTTGAATATGTAAAAGCAAATGCTATTGAAGCGATTTCTTCATCACTTTAATTTTTGCAAATAATGTCGCTTTAGGAGTTTTATAATGGAAGATTTACAAAAGAGAATCGGCTATACATTTAAAAATACAGATTTGCTTACAGAGGCACTTACTCATTCTTCTTATGCAAATGAACATAAAGCCAAGCATATAAAATATAACGAAAGACTTGAATTTCTCGGTGATGCAGTACTTTCAATTGTCGTTTCCGATTACATTTTTAAGCATTGTCCGGAACTTCCCGAGGGTGAACTGACAAAGCTCAGAGCGTCACTTGTCTGCGAGAAAACTTTGTTTGAATTTGCAAAGCAGATTGAACTCGGAAAGTATCTTGTGTTAAGTAAAGGCGAAAGAAACAACGGCGGCGCAGAACGACCGTCAATTCTTTCCGATGCCTTTGAGGCTTTGATTGCAGCAATTTATATTGACGGCGGCATTGAGCCTGCGTCGAAACACATTCTTAATTTTGTAATTCCTGCAATCAAGAACTCAAAGAAGAAGAAGCTTAACGATTATAAAACCGCTCTGCAGGAGATTATCCAGAAGAATCCTGGCGAACAGCTTGAATATGTTCTCGTTGGTGAAAGCGGTCCTGACCACAACAAGCACTTTGTTGTTGAAGTCCATCTCAACAGCAATGTAATAGGAAAAGGCGGCGGCAGAAGTAAAAAAGAGGCAGAACAGCAAGCCGCCAGAGAAGCTTTGGAGCTGATGGGTTATTAAACACAGTAATGTATCAATTTTTATTCCGCACAACGGTTGTCCGCATATGTGCAGTTTTTGCAATCAAAATAAGATAACAGGTCAGGCATATCAGCCGACTCCCTTTGAGGTTGAACGGATACTTGATAAAGCGGCTTCTGATTTGGGCGAACGCACCAAAAATGCAGAAATTGCATTTTTTGGCGGAAGTTTTACAGCTATTGACAGAACCTATATGTTATCTCTCCTTGATGCAGCTAAAAAGTTCAGAGATAAATTTTGCGGAATAAGAATTTCTACCCGTCCCGATTATATTGACAAAGAAATTCTTGATATTTTGAAAAGCTATGGCGTGACATCAATTGAACTTGGTGCGCAATCTATGTCAGACGATGTACTGCTTGCAAACGACAGAGGACATAGTGCAGAGGATGTTTTCAAATCCTCACAGCTTATTAAAAGTTACGGCATTTCGCTTGGCTTGCAGATGATGACGGGACTGTATAAATCAGATATTCAAAAGGATTTATACACAGCCGAAACATTTGTGAAAATAAATCCCGATACCGTAAGAATCTATCCTACGGTCATTATGAAAGATACAAAGCTTGCCGAACTTTATCTTAACGGAGAATACATCCCGTACTGTCTTGAAAAGTCCGTCAACCTTTGTTCAAAGCTGATTGAACTTTTTGAAAAGAACAATATAAAAATTATAAGGCTCGGACTTCATTATTCCGACAGCCTTGTAAATAACAGCTACGGTGACAACTATCACCCGGCTTTTAAGGAATTGTGTGAAAACAAGCTTTTTTATGATAAGTTTATCGAAAAAGCAAATGAGTTTTCTAACCCGAATGAAATTAAAGAGGTTATCGTCAATTCTAAATCTCTGTCAAAATTTCTCGGACAAAGAAAAAGTAATGTAAAAAAATTAAATGAACTCGGATATAATTTTTCGGTTTGTTTTGACGATACTTTGCAGAAATATGAATTATATTTAAAATAGGAGCTTGCTGATGCGATTAAAGTCTTTGGAAATTCAAGGTTTCAAGACCTTTCCCGATAAAACTAAATTATCCTTTGAACAGGGAATCACCTCTGTTGTAGGTCCTAACGGTTCAGGCAAAAGTAACATCAGCGACGCTATCCGCTGGGTTCTCGGTGAACAGTCGCCGAAGAGCCTTCGTTGTGCCAAAATGGAGGATGTTGTCTTTAACGGCACAGACAAGCGTAAAAGACAGGGCTATGCCGAAGTTACTCTGAATATCGACAACAAAGACCGTGCTCTTGATTTTAACGGTGATGACATAGCTGTTACAAGAAGATACTATAGAAGCGGTGAAAGCGAATATCTTATCAATAAAGCGGCTGTTCGTCTTAAAGACATCAACGAACTCTTTATGGACACAGGCCTCGGTCGTGACGGTTATTCAATGATCGGACAGGGTAAGATTGACAGCATTGTTTCTTCAAAAGGTGAGGACAGACGAGAAATTTTTGAAGAAGCCGCGGGTATTTCCCGTTACAGATACAGAAAAATTGACGCTGAGAGAAAGCTGAAAAGTACGGAGGACAACCTTTTAAGACTTCGTGATATTGTAACCGAACTTGAGGAAAGAGTAGGTCCTCTTGAAAAGCAGTCTGAAAAAGCTCAAAAATTTCTTGAATATTCGGAAGAAAAAAGAGGTCTTGAAATTGCACTCTGGCTTTTAACTCTTGACCGTTCACAAAATGAATTAAAGGTTCAGGATGAGAAAATTTCAATTGCAAAATCTCAATATGATGACGCAGAAACCGCACTTGAACAAATTCAGACCGAAAGTGAAGAAATTTACATAAGAAACGGTGAGTATTCTTCTAAAATAGAAAATATCAGAACCGAAATCACGGATATTGAATCGCAGATTTCCGAAAAGCGTTCTCTTGTGTCTGTTGCAGAGAACGATATTCTGCATAACAATGATAATATTGACAGAATAAAAAATGATATTGCACAGTTTGATGTAAATTCCGATGAACTTGAAAAGCGAATTGCGTATAAAGAAAAAGAGATTTCGGAGCTTGACGCGGATATAATCGCCAAAAAGAAAAAGTACAGCGAGCTTTCGGAGCAGCTTAACGAAATTAATACGACTTCAGGCAAAAGCAGTGATGTTTTGCAGGAAATTACTGCCGAGCTTTCTGTTCTTACTTCAAAGTTGGCTGATGCAAGAGTTACCGAGATGACTGCCGAAAGCACGGTTTCGGAGCTTAATTCAAGAATAGAATCTTTAATTTCATCTAATGACGAAAAGAAAACGCAGTCTGAAGAGCTTGCCGATATTTCAAAAGATTACGAAAATAAAATCGGTGCTGCAAAAGAAAAAATTGAATCACTGAAAAATACAATAGACGGTTTACAGCTTAAACTGTCTTCAAAAGAAAAGAAAAAAGACGAACTCCGTGAAGAAAGCAACAAACTTATGCTTGACGTCAAGGAGCATATGAGAAAAATTTCATTCCTTGAAAATCTTGAGCGTAATCTTGAGGGCTTTTCAAAGAGCGTAAAAACAGTTGTCAATGCTCAAAGTCACGGCAAGGTCCACGGAATATGTGGTCCTGTTTCGCGAGTGATTTCAGTTCCGAAAGAATACGGAGTTGCAATTGAAACAGCTCTCGGTGCGGCTATGCAAAATATCGTAACCGAAACCGATGAGGACGCAAAGCAGGCAATCAGATATCTTAAATCCGTTGACGGAGGTAGGGCAACATTTCTTCCGCTTAACACAATCAAGCCGAGAGAACTCCGTGAAAACGGTCTTGAAGATTGCTACGGATTTGTAGGGGTTGCCGCAAATCTTTGTTCATGCGACAGTAAATACAACGGAATCCTGTATTCCTTACTCGGAAAAATTGTAATTGCAGAGGATTTGAACTGCGCAACAACAATTGCTAAGAAATATTCTTACAGATTTAAAATTGTAACCCTTGACGGTCAGGTTGTTAATGCCGGCGGTTCGCTCACAGGCGGTTCGCTTAACAGAAACACAGGACTTCTCAGCAGAGCAAGTGAGATTGAAACACTCAAAAAGCAGACAACTGTTCTTGAACAGAAATCAAAGGATGCAGAAAACAGAAGTGTTGAAATTTCTCGTGAATATTCGGCATTTGAAGCTCAGCTTCTCGGTTCACAGGCAGACCTTTCAAATCTTCGACAAGACCTTGTAAGACTCGAGGCTGAAAAGAGAGCCTGCGACAATGAGCTTGCAAACGCGGGTGCTTCTGTTGAAAACGCAATGAATGAAATTACAAATTGCCGACGGAGAATTGAAATTCTTGAAAAAGATAAAAATTCTGCGAAACAGCTCCTTGTTGAACTCAATAAGAAAATCCTTGCTGCCGAAGAAAAGGTAAATGAACTTACGGGCAGCAGAGCAGAGCTTACAAAAAAGCGTGAAGAAATTTCTTTGCAGTTACAGAATCTGCGACTGGAAATCGTTTCTTCACAAAAGGATATTGACGCTCTTAATTCTGATATTGTTTTTGCAAAATCAACAGGCAATGAAAACCTTGAAAGAAAGGCAGAACTAAATCAAGAGATTGAGAGAATCAAAAGTGTTATTCTTGAAAAAACAGCACTTATCGAATCTGCAAATGCGGAAATTGAAAGGCTGATTGCAAATCAGAACGAACGCTCAAAGGCTATTGAAAAAATCAATGCCGACAGAGAACAACTTGAAAAACGCAGTGCCGAAATCAGAACGGTTGAGCGTGATAAAACATCAGAGCGTGAAACCTCAGGCAGAGAGCTTGCAAGACTTGAAGAGAGAAAAATCAACATTCAGAAGCAGTATGATGATATTATCTCGAAGCTTTGGGAAGAATATGAGTTGACAAGACGAGAGGCAGAAAATTGTGCCGTTGAAATTGATGACTCAAAACAGGCGCAGAGGCGACTTAACGAGCTTAAACAAAAAATCAGGTCTTTGGGAAATGTAAATGTATCCGCTATTGAAGAGTACAAAGAGGTTTCCGAAAGATATGAATTTATGAGCGCACAGGTAAATGATGTTGAGAAGTCAAAGAAAGAGATTGAAAAGCTTATTACTGACCTCACAAAGCAGATGAAGGAAGTGTTTGTGGAGAGCTTTGATCAGATTAATAAGAACTTTACCTACACCTTCAAAGAACTTTTCGGCGGCGGTACAGCCTCGCTTTCGCTTGCAGATCCGGAAAATATTCTGACAAGCGGAATTGATATTCTTGTCCATCCGCCCGGTAAGATTGTTATAAATCTTGAGGCATTGTCAGGCGGCGAAAAAGCACTTGTTGCAATTGCACTCTATTTTGCTATAATGAAAGTAAGACCTGCTCCGTTCTGCGTAATGGATGAGATTGAGGCGGCTCTTGATGATGTAAATGTTTACCGTTTTGCCGCATATCTTCGCAGAATGACAGATAATACACAGTTTATTCTCATTACGCATCGCCGTGGTACAATGGAAGAAGCCGATGTGCTTTACGGTGTTACAATGCAGGATGAGGGCATTTCAAAATTACTCGAGCTTCGTTCAACCGAAGTTGCTGAAAAACTCGGTATAGATTCAAAGTAATTATAAGGAAAGTGATAATATGGGATTTTTTAAAAAGATTAAAGAGGGACTGAAAAAAACTCGTGATGCGGTTGTTGGTCAGATTGACTCAATGCTCAAATCCTTTACAAAAATTGATGATGAGCTTTTTGAAGAGCTTGAAGAACTGCTCGTTATGGGTGATGTAGGTGTTCCGACAGCCGAAAAAATTTGTAAAGAACTCAGAGAAAGGGTAAAAAAGGAAGGTATAAAAGATCCGTCCGAAATTACTTCGCTTCTCAAAGAAATTATTGCCGATATGCTCAGGGGCGGTGAAGAGCTTGACCTTGCAACATCTCCGTCAATTATTCTTGTAATCGGAGTAAACGGTGTAGGAAAGACAACTACAATCGGCAAGCTTGCAAATGCACTTTCAAAAGAGGGCAAAAAGGTTATTCTTGCCGCAGCCGATACATTCAGAGCTGCCGCAATTGAACAGCTTGAAATTTGGGCAGACAGAAGCAAGTGTGAAATTATTAAGCAGAAAGAAGGCAGTGATCCTGCTGCTGTGATTTATGATGCAATTTCAGCCGCAAAGGCAAGACAGGCAGATGTAATAATCTGCGATACTGCGGGCAGACTTCACAACAAAAAGCACCTTATGGACGAGCTTTCAAAAATTAACCGTGTAATTGACCGTGAGCTTCCGGATGCGTCAAAAGAAAAGCTTCTTGTTCTTGATGCGACAACAGGTCAGAATGCGGTTAATCAGGCTGAACAGTTCAGAGAGGCAACGGGAATTACGGGTATTGTTCTTACAAAGCTTGACGGCACGGCAAAGGGCGGTGTGGTTCTTGCAATTAAGGACGGTCTTGGAATCCCTGTTAAATATATCGGCGTCGGTGAGCAGATTGACGACTTACAGCCGTTCAATCCCGATGCTTTTGCAGATGCACTTTTCAGCGTTAAGGAATGATGAATATGAAGTTTATAATTGCAAGTAATAACAAAAAGAAGCTTGCCGAACTTGAAAGAATACTTAATCCGCTCGGAATAAATGCTGTTACTCCGAAAGAAGAGGGAATATCTCTTGATGATGTAGAGGAGAACGGGACAACCTTTGCCGAGAATGCTTTTCTTAAAGCTAATGCGGCTTATTTAAAAACGGGACTTCCTGCCATTGCCGATGATTCGGGTTTGTGTGTAGATGCTCTTAGCGGCAGACCCGGTGTTTATACGGCACGCTATGGCGGTGAAGGCTTGACAGATGAAGAAAGATACATTAAACTTCTTGATGAGATGAAAAATGTCGATGATGACAAGCGTTCCGCTCATTTTACTTCTTCAATCTGCTGTATTCTTCCAGACGGTTCAAAGATAACAGCCGAGGGTATTTGTAAAGGTAAAATTGGTTATGAGCCAATCGGCAAAGACGGATTTGGCTATGATCCGATTTTTATGTTTGGCGACAAGAGTTTTGCAGAGCTTTCAGCGGAAGAAAAGGATGCAGTAAGTCATCGCGGAAAAGCGTTAAGAGAGCTTAAAGCAAAACTGGAATACTATTTCAAAAACAACTGATTTGAAAGGATTTAAAATATGTTAAACAGCAAACAGAGAGCATTTCTCAGAGGACTTGCGAATCGTATTGACACAATTCTTATTGTCGGCAAGGGCGAAATTACGGATAATATCATCAAACAGGCAGACGATGCTCTTACGGCAAGGGAAATTATAAAAGGTAAGGTTCTTGAAAACAGTGCATATTCCTCAAGAGAGGCCGCCGAAGCTATTGCAGAAAAATGTTCTGCGGATGTTGTTCAGGTAATCGGCTCAAAATTTGTGCTTTACAGAAGAAACGATGACGAGCCTGTTATTGAGCTTCCGAAGGCAAAGAAGTAATTATGAAAACAGGTGTTTTCGGCGGAACCTTTAATCCGGTTCACAAGGGTCACATAATGCTTGCGGAATATTGTATGGACAGCGTTGGACTTGACCGCATTATTATGATACCTACGGCTGTTCCGCCGCACAAAATAAGCAATAATCTTGCAAGCGAAAATGACCGTCTTAATATGTGTAAGCTTGCGTGCAGGGGTAAAGAAAACTTTTTTGTGTCTGATATTGAAATTAAAAGGCAGGGAAAAAGCTATACTTATGAAACCCTTACACAATTGAAAGAAATTTATCCTGATGATCATTTATACACAATAATGGGTGCGGATATGTTTCTTACACTCAACAGGTGGAAAAATCCTGAAATTATATTTGAAAAATCGTCAATAATAACAATTCCCCGTGATGAAGAAAACAAGCATGAACTTGAGAACTTTTACAATAAGGTTTTGAAAGCTATGGGAGCAAGTTCGGTTATTCTTCCAAATCCCGTAATGAGCGTGTCCTCAACATTTATAAGGGAAAATCTTGACAATTTTAATTTGATAAGCAATATGCTTGATAAAGGCGTTTACGATTATATAATAAAAAACAATTTATATCGGAAGTGAGAGCTTTGAATATATCTGATTATAAAAAAATAATTAGTGAAAGAATGGGTGATTACAGATTTAATCACAGCGTAAATGTTGCGAAAGAGGCCAAAAAGCTTGCAAGGCGTTACGGCGGCGACGAAGAAAAGGCTGAGATTGCCGGTATTCTTCACGATATAACAAAAGAAATGCCAAAAGAACAGCAGTTGCAAATTATTATTGACAGTGGTATAATTTTAGACAATGTTCAACTTCATGCTCCAAAGCTATGGCACGGAATGAGCGGCAGCATTGTTGTCCGTGATGAACTTGGCATTGACGATGAGGATATACTCAACGCAATAAGGTACCACACAACAGGACGAGCAGGAATGAGTTTGTTGGAAAAAATAATTTTTACGGCAGATTTCACTTCCGAGGAGCGTACATACAGCGGTGTGGCAACAATGAGAAAGAAATCAAAAAAGAGCCTTGAAGAGGCTATGCTCTACGGCTATCAGTTTACATTCAAGGATCTTTCTAAAAGGCAGCTTGCAATTCATCCCGATGAGGTTGCCTGCTATAATGAAATTGTTCTGCAAATATCCCAAACGAAAGGAAAAAACAAATGAGTTCTTACGATGAAGCAATACTTGCAGCAAAAGCCCTGAGTTCAAAAAAGGGACTTGATATTCAGATTATAAAAATTGCCGATGTTTCTGTTCTTGCCGACTATATGGTAATTGCAACAGGTACAAGCTCAACCCATGTAAAGGCGCTTGCCGATGAGGTTGAATACAAGCTTGATCAGGCAGGAATTTCGGTAAGTCATATAGAAGGTTACAGATCTAATTCATGGATTCTCCTTGACTACATTGATGTTATAGTCAATGTGTTTGATGATGAAGCCCGTGACTTTTATGATCTTGAAAGACTTTGGCAGGACGGCGAAAGCGTTGACCTGGCAGGTATCGTTGACTAATTGCAGGAGGGTTTACTTTGAAATACAATCATAAAGCCGTAGAAGAAAAATGGCAAAAAATTTGGGAAGATAAGGGTGTGTTCCACGCAAGTGAGGACACAGAAAAAGAAAAATTCTATGCTCTTATCGAGTTCCCGTACCCGTCGGGACAGGGTCTTCATGTAGGTCATCCCCGTCCGTACACAGCACTTGATACAGTTGCAAGAAAACGCAGACTTGAGGGCTACAATGTCCTTTATCCTATCGGATGGGACGCTTTCGGTCTTCCTACCGAGAACTATGCAATCAAAAATCACATTCACCCTGAAATCGTAACAAAGAAGAATATTGCCCGTTTTAAAAAGCAGATTCAGTCACTCGGTATTTCTTTTGACTGGAGCAGAGAAATCAATACGACAGATCCCGAATACTACAAGTGGACGCAGTGGATTTTTATTCAGCTTTATAAGCACGGTCTTGCTTATAAAAAAGAGATGAATGTAAACTGGTGTACTTCATGCAAGTGCGTTCTTGCAAACGAAGAGGTAGTAAACGGCGTTTGTGAGCGTTGCGGAAGTGAAGTTGTTCACAAGGTTAAGTCACAGTGGATGCTTAAAATCACAGAATATGCTGACAGACTTATCAATGACCTTGACCTTGTAAATTATCCTGACAGAGTAAAAGCACAGCAGAAGAACTGGATCGGCAGAAGTAAGGGTGCTGAGGTTGATTTTACAACTACAACAGGCGACACACTTACAATTTATACAACTCGTGCCGATACACTTTACGGTGCTACATATATGGTAATTTCTCCTGAACACCCAATGATTGAAAAGTGGGCTGACAAGATTTCAAATATGGACGAAATCAAGAAGTATCAGGAGGCTGCCGCGCGTAAGTCTGACTTTGAAAGAACAGAGGTAGCAAAGGAAAAGACGGGCGTAAGAATTGACGGCGTTAATGCTATAAACCCTGTAAACAATAAGGAAATCCCGATTTTTATTTCTGACTATGTCCTTGTATCATACGGTACAGGTGCTATTATGGCTGTTCCTGCTCACGATACCCGTGACTGGGAATTTGCAAAAAAATTCGACCTTCCTATTATTGAAGTTGTTAAGGGCGGCAATGTTCAGGAAGAGGCTTACACAGATTGTGCCAAGGGCATTATGGTCAACTCGGGAATGCTTGACGGTCTTACTGTTGATGAAGCAAAGAAAAAAATTATTGATTGGCTCACAAGTGAGGGCAAAGGTCATTCAAAGGTAAATTACAAGCTCCGTGACTGGGTATTCTCCCGTCAGCGTTATTGGGGCGAGCCTATTCCGATGGTATATTGCGAGAAGTGCGGTTATGTTCCTCTTGATGAAAAAGACCTTCCGCTCAGACTGCCTATGGTTGAGTCATATGAACCGACTGATAACGGCGAATCTCCGCTTGCAAAGATGACAGACTGGATTAACACAACCTGTCCTTGCTGCGGCGGTAAGGCTAAGAGAGAAACCGATACAATGCCTCAGTGGGCAGGCTCATCGTGGTACTATCTCAGATATATGGACCCGCACAATAAAAATGCCATTGCATCAAAAGAGGCTCTTAACTACTGGTCACCTGTTGATTGGTACAACGGCGGTATGGAGCATACAACTCTCCACCTTCTTTACAGCCGTTTCTGGCATAAGTTCCTCTATGATATCGGTGTTGTTCCTACTCCGGAACCATACGCTAAGCGTACTTCACACGGTATGATTCTCGGTGAAAACGGCGAGAAGATGAGTAAATCAAGAGGCAATGTCGTAAATCCTGATGAAATCGTTGACGAATACGGTGCAGATACAATGCGTTTATATGAAATGTTCATCGGTGACTTTGAAAAGGCTGCTCCGTGGAGTAAGGCAAGCATCAGAGGTTGCCGCAGATTCGTTGAGCGCTATTGGAACCTTCAGAATGTTCTCATTGACGGTGACAAAATCAGACCCGAGCTTGAGAGTGCGTTTAACAAGGCAATCAAAAAGGTTGGCGAGGATATTGAAAATATCAAGTTCAATACCGCCATCGCAACTCTTATGGCTTTAATCAACGATATTTCAAATGTAAAGTCAATCAATAAGGAAGAACTCAGAATTTTCTCAATTCTCCTTAATCCGTTTGCTCCTCATGTTACGGAAGAAGTTTACGAGGCTTGTAAGCTTGGCAATGGTATTCTTGCCGAAGCTGAATGGCCTGAATATGACGAGTCAAAATGTGTTGATGAAAGCGTGGAAATCGTCGTTCAGGTAAACGGCAAAATTAAGACTAAACTCAATATCCCTGTTGACGCTGACAAGGATACAGTTCTTGAGCTTGCCAAAAATGACGAGAATGTTAGGAAAGCAATTGACGGAATGAATATTATTAAGGAGATTGTTGTTCCTAAAAAACTTGTAAATCTTGTTGTTAAGCCATAATTCAACTCTTAAAATAAATTTAACCTAAATTTCTACAATGCTATTGACATTATTCGAGTGATAATGTATAATAACATTTGCAATTATATGCAAATTACCCATGCCCGGTGGCAGATGGGAGGGAAGATAGATGGCAGAGATTAGACTTAAAGAGAATGAATCCCTTGAAAGTGCTTTAAGAAGATTCAAGAAGCAGTGTGCCAGAGCTGGCGTTATTGCTGAGGTTCGCAAAAGAGAAGCTTATGAAAAGCCCTCTGTAAAGCGTAAGAAAAAATCCGAAGCAGCTCGCAAACGCAAATACAGGTAATCAAACAGGCGGACAGAGCATTCTGTCCGCTTTTTGTTTTATCTTCATATTTCTTTGAAAAAAGGTGACACTATGAAAAAGATTCTTATTATACTCGGACCTAACCTCAATATGGTAGGCGTCCGTGAAAAGGGAATATACGGTGAAGAAACTGCCTCTGATATTGAAAAGCAGATTATTTCATACGCTGAAAGCAACGGCTTTTCTGCCGAAGTTTTTCAGTCAAATCACGAAGGAGATCTTATTGATAAAATTCATTCGGCAAAGGGCAGCTTTGACGGTGTTGTAATTAACGCAGGTGCGCTCACTCACTATAGCTATGCTTTAAGAGATGCCATTGCTTGCGTGAAGATTCCTTTCGTAGAGGTTCATATGTCTAATATTCACGCAAGAGAAGAGTTCAGACATACATCTGTAATTGCACCTGTTTGTGTCGGTCAGATTGCAGGCTTTGGCAAGAACAGCTACTTCCTTGCTATCAATGCATTAAAGGACTTGATGTGATGCAAAATGCTTTATTTGAGCAAAGGCTTGAAAATTTAAAGACGGTTATTGACAGTAACAATCAGGCTCTTCTGATTACTAATGAAAAAAATATCGGCTATTTTTGCGGATTTTTTCACAGCGAAGGCTATTTGCTTGTAACTGAAAATGAAACGGTTCTTTTCGTTGATTTTCGATACTATGAGGCTGCACTAAAAAAATCAAGCTGCTGTAAAGTGGTTTGCTTTACAAAGCTTTTTAAAGACCTTATAAGCGAGGTTAAGAACAATTCTGTTGTGAAGGTGCTTTTTGAGGCTTCAAATATTACGGTTGAAAAATACAGCCGTTTTAAAAAAGCTTTTTCCGAAAACGGCATTGATTGTATCTGCAACAGTATTCTTGATGATAAGATAGATAATATCAGGTGTATCAAAGACAAGTCCGAAATTACTAAGATTGCCAAAGCTCAGGAGATAACCGAAAAGTCATATCTTGAGGTGTTGAATTACCTAAAACCCGGTGTCAGCGAACGCAGGGTTGCACTTGAGCTTGAACACCTCATAAAGCTTAACGGCGGCGAGGGCGTTTCATTTGACCTTATTACGATTACAGGTAAAAAGACTTCATTGCCACACGGAGTTCCGTCAGATGATATTGTCAGTGAGGGAGATTTCTTTACTTTTGATATCGGCTCAATTTTTGAGGGTTATCACAGCGATACTACGCGTACGGTAGCAATCAAGTCGGCTGACGAAGAAATGAAAAAGGTTTATGACATCGTATTAAAAGCTCAGCTTGCTGTACTTGACAGCGTAAAACCAGGAGCAAAATGTTCTGATGTCGATAAAATTGCAAGAGATATAATCTCGGAAAACGGTTACGGAAAATATTTCGGTCATGCAACCGGTCACGGTGTAGGACTTGATATCCACGAATCTCCCGTTGTATCTCCGAGAAGTGAAACAATGCTGAAAAAAGGTATGATAATAACCGATGAACCGGGAATATATCTGCCGGGTAAATTCGGTGTTCGCATTGAAGATATGCTTTGCGTGACTGATACAGGTTACAAAAACTTTGTTTCACTCCCCAAAGAACTCATTATTGTGTAATAAAAGTCTTGCATTTTTTGTCATTGTTATGTATAATGTAAATTGTTATATTACGGCATACATTACCGTATTTCCGTATGAAAGATAATTAGGAGGTATTACTAATGATATCAGCAGGTGATTTCAGAAACGGCGTTACATTTGAAATGGACGGTCAGGTTGTATCAATCATTGAATTCCAGCATGTAAAGCCAGGTAAGGGTGCTGCATTTGTAAGAACTAAAATCAGAAATGTTATTACAGGCGCAGTAGTTGAAAAAACTTTCAACCCGAACGATAAGTATCCCACAGCTTTCATTGACAGAAAGGATATGGAATACAGCTATTCAGACGGCGATCTTTACTACTTCATGGATACAGAAACATGGGAGCAGATCCCGATTAACAAGAGCGTTCTCGGCGACAGCTTTAAGTTTGTTAAGGAAAATATGGTGTGCAAGGTTCTTTCTTACAAGGGCAATGTATTCGGTATTGAGCCTCCGAACTTTGTTGAACTTAAGGTTACAAAGACAGATCCCGGCTTTAAGGGTGACACAGCAACTAACGCTACAAAGCCTGCAACTCTTGAAACAGGTGCTGAAATTAAGGTTCCCCTCTTCATTGACGAGGGCGAGGTTATTCAGATTGACACAAGAACAGGCGAATATATGGGCAGAGCTTAATCTCTGCAGGAGAATCTGTTATGAATCTTACTGAAAAAATTTCTTACATTCGCGGTCTTTGCGACGGCCTTGAGCTTGATGAGTCAAAACCTGAAGTAAAGGTTATTAACGCAATCGTTGATCTTCTTGATGATATGGCTTTTGAAGTATCCGATATGGAGGAGCTTTACGATGAGTTAAGCGCTCAGGTTGACGAAATTGATCAGGATCTTGCTGATGTTGAGTCTGATGTTTACGATGACGAGGACTATGACATTGAAGATTATGACGATGAAGATGACGACTATGATTTTGATGATGAAGAGAATCCTTTTTATGAGGTAACTTGCGATTCATGCGGTCAGAAGCTTAATGTTTCCGAAGATGTCCTTCTTGAAGGCGAAATCGAATGTCCAAACTGCGGTGAAAACCTCGAGTTTGATTTTTCAAATCTCTTCAGTGATGAGGAAGATGACGACTGTGATGTCGATTGTGCATCATGCGGCGGTTGTTCGGACACAGAAGAATAATTAACAAAACAAACACCCTTCGTATAGTATATACGAGGGGTGTTTTTATGTTGTACAGAAAAAGATGTAAAAGAAAATTTGTTCTTTTAAAGAAAATACTTCTTACTGTTGTTTTACTGATTATCGGTGTTACTGTTTTCTGCGAAGTGCATTTGTCAGATTTCAGACCGGAGTACATAAGAATTCAGGCTGAAATATTGTCTGTAAATTCTGTCTGTGACGCAGTGAACAATACACTTGACAAGCTTAATTATTCTTACAGCGATATTGCAAAGATCAATTGTGATACAAACGGAAATGTGCAGTCCATTGAAACGGATTCATTCAAAATCAACAGAATTAAAGCCGACATCACGAAAGCTGTTCAGAAGGAAATAGCTAAGGTATATGACAATGAAATTGAAATACCTCTCGGTGCATTTACGAATATTACAATACTCTCAAATGTCGGACCTTGCATTCCCGTGAATTTTAACCTTACAGGAAGCTTTTCCTCGGAGGTTATAAGTACATTTGAACAAGCGGGAATAAATCAGACAATCCACCATATAAAGCTTTTGTTTACCTCAAAAATAATGACAACCTCGCTTGATTATTCAGGCAAAATAACATTTACTACCGATTTTGAAATTGCACAATCCGTAATAGTCGGTAATATACCGTCCGGATACGGTTCTCTGTTTCAGACTTATAAGAAGTAAATTTTGAAAAACCTGTGAAAAACATTGAAAAACCGTATATCTTGTGTTATAATCTAACAGTTAATACAATGGGTTAGGAGGCATTTCTTTGCCTGACAGTCAGAAAATTTCCGAAAAACAATCGGAGTATATGAATTTAATAGCTGAAATTATGGATATCCGCAAAAGAGGAGAGAAGCCTGTTGCGTATATCAGAACATACGGCTGCCAGCAGAATGTGGCGGATAGTGAAAAAATCAAAGGTATGCTTGAACAGTCAGGATTTGAGTTTGCAGACGAACCCGACAATGCGGATTTCATACTTTTTAATACCTGTGCCGTAAGAGAACACGCCGAGGACAGAGTGTTCGGCAATGTCGGTGCGTTAAAAAATCTCAAGCGTAAGCATCCCCAGATCCTCATTGCTTTGTGCGGTTGTATGATGGAGCAGGAGCATATTGCAAACAGAATTTACAAGAGCTTTCCTTTTGTGGGACTTGTGTTCGGTACTCATTCATTGCACCATTTTCCTGAGCTTATGTATAACGCTCTTCTTGACGGAAAGAGAGTGTTTGAAAGAGGTAATGACGATAACCTGCTTTATGAGGGCTTTCCTGTTAAGCGTGACGGCACTTTTAAGGGTTGGTTACCGATTATGTACGGCTGCAACAACTTCTGTACATATTGCGTTGTGCCTTATGTAAGAGGCAGAGAACGCAGCCGTGAAAAGAATATTATTGTTTCTGAGGCTAAAAATATGATTGAGTCCGGTTACAAAGATATTACCCTTCTCGGTCAGAATGTAAATTCCTACGGAAAAGGTCTTTCCGAGAAAGTAAACTTTTCACAGCTTTTGCGTGAGGTCGATTCAATTGACGGCGATTACTGGCTTCGCTTTATGACATCGCATCCAAAGGATTGTTCTAAGGAGCTTATTGATGCAATTGCGTCGGGTACTCATATAAGCAAGCATCTTCACCTTCCGTTTCAATGCGGTTCGGACAGAGTGCTTAAGGCAATGAACCGTCATTATGACCGCAGAAAGTATCTTGAAATAATCAATTATGCAAAAGAAAAAATTGACGGTCTTTCACTTACAAGTGATATTATTGTAGGCTTTCCCGGCGAAACATATGAAGATTTCAAAGAAACTTTATCCCTCATCCGTGAGGTTGAGTTCACATCGCTCTTTACTTTTATTTTCTCGCCAAGAGTCGGTACTCCTGCGGCTAAAATGGACGATCCTATTCCGGCGGAAGAAAAATCAAAGTGGTTCCGTGAGCTTCTTGATGTTCAGGAAGAAATTGCGGCAAAGCGTTGTTCTTCAATGGTCGGCAAAACAGAAAAGGTGCTTATTGAAAGTGAAAACGATAAGAACGGTGAATTGTGCGGCCGTACAAGCGGCAACATAATTGTTGAGCTTGAAGGATCAAAGGACTGTATCGGAACATTCAAAAATGTAAAAATAACAAAGGCTCGCAACTGGATATTAAAGGGCGAGCTTGTAAAATAATCGGAGGTTAAAACTATGGATATCATTGAGAAGGCAAGGGAACTCGGAAGACTCATTCAGGAAGAAGAATCATATAAAAAATTACAGGACGCTCAGAAGAATGCAGATGCAGATATGGAGCTTCAGCGTCTTATCGGTGAATTTAATCTTAAGAGAATGTCAATCAACAATGAGGCATCTAAAAAAGAAAGAGATCAGGAAAAGCTTTCTAAGCTTAATACTGAGATGAGAGAGGCATATTCTCAGATTATGTCAAACGAGAATATGATTGCCTACAATGATGCAAAGGCAGCCTTTGATGTTGTTGCAAACAGAGTTCTCGCAATTGTTCAGCAGTCTGCCGAGGGTGCAGACCCTGAAACAGCCGATTACAGCCAGTCATCTTGCTCGGGAAGCTGTGCTACCTGCGGCGGCTGCGGCTGATAAACGGTTCGATAAACGGTTCTAAATTTTGTTAAGGAAGTGAAACAAATGGCGGAGTTATCTCCAATGATGCAGCAGTATTTCAAAATAAAAGAAGAAAACAAAGACAGCATTTTATTCTTCCGACTTGGAGATTTCTACGAAATGTTTTACGATGACGCAAAGCTTGCATCAAAGGAACTTGAACTTACTCTTACAGGAAGGGATTGCGGACAGGCCGAGCGTGCTCCCATGTGCGGAGTGCCGTTTCACAGCTGTGAGGGTTACATTGCAAGACTTGTTGCAAAGGGCTATAAGGTTGCAATTTGTGAGCAGACCGAAGACCCCGCAAAGGCAAAAGGTCTTGTAAAGCGTGATATTATTCGAGTAATTACTCCCGGTACCGTAATGGAATCGAGTATGCTTGATGAAAGCAAAAATAACTACATTTGCTGTATGTTTTCCAAAAATAAAGCTATAGGACTTTGCTTTTGTGATATTTCCACAGGAGAATTATACGCTACGGAAATCAAAGGTAATGACAGCTATAATGTTCTTACCAATCAGCTTACAAGCTATAATCCCCGTGAAATTCTCATCGGCGGTGATATTGTAAAGCTGAAAGAACTGCCAAAGTTCATTAAAGCGAAGCTTTCGGCAGGAGTTGAAATGCTCGAGGATGAAAAATTTGACGAATCGGTATGTACTGATGTTGTAAAATCACAGTTTGAGGATGAATACAAAACTGTATCGGACAAGCCTGTTGTTGTAAGCGTTTTGGGTGCGTTGCTTTCATATCTTCGTGATACCCAGAAAACGGGACTTGAAAGAATAAATCACATTGAGTTCTATAAAGAAAATCAGTATATGAGCCTTGATTACAACACACAGCGTAATCTTGAACTCACGCAGACAATGCTGACAAAGGATAAGAAGGGTTCGCTTTTGTGGGTGCTTGACAAGACAAAAACCGCAATGGGCAAACGCCTTATGCGTTCATGGCTTGAACATCCTTTGCTTAACATAACTTCAATCAATAACCGCCAAAGTGCGGTTGAAGAGCTTGTAAACGATAATATGCTCCGTATGGATATTACGGACGCTCTTTCGGGCATATTTGATATTGAAAGACTTATGACAAGAATTGTTTACGGCTCTGCAAACGCAAGAGATTTGCGTTCACTCTGCGGTGCAATTCAGAATCTTCCGCAGATTTCGGATTTACTCGTTGATTGCAAATCGGTTTATTTGAAATATATTTACAAAAGCATTGATAAGCTTGAGGACATTCATTCTCTTATTGATTCTGCAATAGTTGAAGAACCTCCTTTTACAGTCCGTGAAGGCGGTATGATTAAGAGAGGCTATAACGAAGAACTTGATTCCGTGACAGGCGATATGAATGACTCAAAGGGGATTCTTGCTCGTATTGAGGCTGAACAGCGAGAGGCTACGGGAATCCCTAAGCTTAAAGTCGGCTATAACAGAGTATTCGGATATTATATAGAGGTTTCAAACTCATATAAATCCATGGTACCCGAAACATACATAAGAAAGCAGACCCTCACCAATTGCGAAAGATATATTACTCAGGATTTGAAAGATGTAGAGGGCAGAATCCTCGGTGCAAAAGACAGATCCGTTGCTCTTGAATATAATCTTTTTGACGATGTGAGGAAGGCTGTTTCCGATAAGCTTGAAAGGATTCAAAATACAGCAAAAGCAATTGCAAATCTTGATGTCATTACATCACTTGCAAATGTGGCGGCTGACAACAGATACATAAGACCTGATGTAAACCTTTCAACTGCTATAAGAATTAAGGATTCAAGACATCCTGTTGTTGAGGCTCTATTAAAGGATGCACCGTTTGTTCCGAATGATGTCAGCCTTGATTCTGCCAATGACAGAGTAGCAATTATTACCGGCCCCAATATGGCAGGTAAGTCAACATATATGCGCCAGATTGCCATTATTGTTCTTATGGCGCAGATAGGCAGTTTTGTTCCGGCGTCTTCTGCCGAAATCGGAGTTGTTGACAGCATTTTTACCCGTGTAGGTGCTTCCGATGATCTTGCTTCGGGACAGTCAACCTTTATGGTTGAAATGAGCGAGGTTGCCAATATCATAAAAAATGCAACCTCAAAAAGCTTGCTTATTCTTGACGAAATCGGCAGAGGTACTTCGACCTTTGACGGTATGAGCATTGCAAGAGCTGTACTTGAATTTTGTGCCGACAGGAAAAAACTCGGTGCAAAAACACTTTTTGCAACTCATTATCACGAACTCACGGTTATGGAACAACTTCTTGACGGTGTAAAGAACTATAACATAGCCGTTAAAAAGCGTGGCGATGATATTACCTTTCTGCGAAGAATTGTTCCCGGTGGAGCAGATGACAGCTACGGAATCGAGGTTGCAAAGCTTGCAGGTATTCCGCAGTCTGTAATTTCAAGAGCAAAAGAAATTTTAAAAGACCTTGAACACGGTAAATATAAAAACGAGAACGCCAGTATTCAAAAGCAGGATAATTCAGACAATATGCAGCTTTCACTTATAGGTGCGGCTGAAAGCCCTGTGGTTGAAAGGCTGAAAAATACAGATATAAATACTCTTACTCCAATCGAAGCAATGAACTTGCTTTATGAACTTAAGGGTATGATTTAATGTTAGGAGGTGACACAAATGGGTGTAATCAATGTGCTTGACAAGCATGTCGCAGAGCTTATTGCGGCAGGCGAGGTTGTTGAAAGACCGGCATCAGTTATCAAGGAACTTGTTGAAAACTCAATTGACGCAGGTGCAAAGCATATTACAGTTGAGATAAAAAACGGCGGTACAACATTCATGCGTGTTGCCGATGACGGCTGCGGTATTTTCCGTGACGACATCAAAGTTGCCTTTTTGCGACACGCAACCAGTAAAGTTAAGGTTGAATCCGATCTTGACAGTATTTCTACGCTCGGATTCAGAGGAGAGGCTCTTGCATCAATTTGTGCGGTGTCACGATTACAGCTTATTACAAGGAATGTAAATGAAGAAATCGGAACTTCATACGAAATTGACGGCGGCGAGGAACAGAGCTTTGATGACGCAGGTTGTCCTGTCGGCACAACCTTTGTTATCAGAGATTTGTTCTACAACATTCCTGCCCGTGCAAAATTTTTGAAAAAGGATGTTTCGGAGGGTAACGCAGTTTCAAATATAATCGACAAAACTGCTTTGTCACATCCCGAAATTGCATTTACATACATTAAAGACGGTAAGCAGGTTCTTCGCACATTCGGCGACGGAAAGCTTATTTCTACAATATATTCGGTTTTTGGCAAGGATTTTGCGAACGGTCTTATTCCTGTTGAATATCAGCTTGGCGCAATAAGAGTTTGCGGATACATTTCAAAGCCCGAACATTCAAGACCTAACCGTAATATGCAAAATTTCTTCATTAACGGAAGGTACATCAAAACCAGAACGGCTATGGTTGCACTTGAGGAGGCTTTTAAGGGCTCAATTATGGTCGGAAAATTTCCGTCGTGTGTTCTTAATATCGAATTGCCGTGTGAAATTATTGATGTAAATGTTCATCCTTCAAAGCTTGAGGTCAGATTTATAAATGAAAGACCTGTTTTCGATGCAATTTATCATGCTGTAAAATCTTCGCTTATGAAGTATGACAGCCGTAAAAAAGCATCGTTTAAAAAGGAAACAGCTTTCAATGAAGTGCAGAACAAGTTTAATCCGTTTAATAATGCACCTGCAATTTTAAATAAACCCGTTTCAAATGCTTCCGAACAAAAACTTATTCAGGAACCAAAGCGGTTTGTCCCTCAGAAAACGGAAAGACAAAAAAACGAAGTTGCAGAACCTGACGCTTTACAAGCAAAATCCGATGATTTTAATCCTTTTTCCGATGTTGCATTTAATGATGTAAAAACAGGTGAAAATAAGCCGGCTGTATCTGTGCCTGAATCAATTGATGATATTAAGGTTGCCGATGTAACAAATCCCTTTAATATATTCAGCAGGCAGGCAATAAACAATTCTAAAGAAGAAAAATCTTTTAAACCAACTGTTAAATCTGAAACTGTTCAAACATCTCCTCACGCTTTGGATAAATATGAGAAATCTGATAATACAGAAAAAATCTCTGAGAAAAATTCAATCAGTAAGCCTAAAGAGGTTGATGTAATTGTTTCTGAGGAATCTATCGAAAAATCTAAAGAGCCTGTACTTGTCAACAACAGCCGGACAAGTATAAGATATATCGGAGAGGCCTTTAGCACATACATTATTGCAGAAAAAAATAATAAAGAAATTATTTTAATAGACAAGCACGCGGCACATGAAAGGATAATTTACGAGAAGCTTAAATCAGAACGAACCGCCGATAACAGGCAGATTTTGCTCTCTCCTGTTGCTGTCAGCCTCGGTAAGACCGAATATGACGCGGCAATAAACAATCTTAATATGTTTGCTGACTGCGGCTTTGAGGTTGAAGATTTCGGCAACAGTACAGTTATTGTCAGATGCTCGCCGCAGTATATTCCTGCCGCTGAAATCAGTGATTGTATCACTGAGATGGCAGATTATATAGCTCAGGGAAAAAATGATATTTTTACTGAAAAAATGGAGTGGTTTTACTGCAATGTTGCGTGCCGTTCCGCTATTAAAGCAGGAAACAAAAGCACTCCTGAGGAGCTTATCGGAATTGTAAAACATCTTGAGGAACATCCCGAAATAAAGTATTGCCCTCACGGAAGACCGATTTGCATTGTGCTGACAAAGGGTGAAATTGAAAAACAGTTTGGCAGGGTGTGATTTTTTGGAAAATTCAATTAAGGTTGTTTCAATTGTCGGACCTACCGCGTCAGGCAAGACAAAGCTTTCGGTTGAACTTGCAAAGCATTTTAACGGTGAAATAGTTTCTGCCGACTCAATGCAAATTTACAGCGGTATGCAGATTGCCACAGCCAAACCGACAAAGGCTGAAATGGACGGAGTTCCTCATCATATGATGGGCTTTCTCCCGCCTGACAAAACATATTCTGTTGCTTCGTATGTAAATGACGCGTCGAAGTGCATCGCCGATATTCACTCAAGAGGAATGCTTCCGTTTATTGTAGGAGGCACAGGACTTTATGTTGATTCTCTTTTGAACAATATTTCTTTTAGCGATGATAAGCGAGATGAAGAGTATTGCTCAAGGCTTCGTAAAATCGGAGAAGAAGACGGAACTGACAGGCTGCTTGATATGCTTTCTGAATTTGACCCTGAATCGGCGCAAAGACTTCGTGGGGGAAGAAATATAAAAAGAATAATCCGTGCTATTGAATTTTATAAAACGACAGGCAAAACAATTACGGAACAAATTAAAGAATCGCATAATATTCCGTCACCGTATTCTGCGGTTAAGCTTGGACTTAACTGTCGTGACAGGCAGGTGCTTTATGACAGAATTAACAGGCGTGTCGATATTATGCTTGATGAAGGATTGCTTGAGGAGGCTCAAAGAGTTATCAACTCCGAATTGAGCTATACATCGGTAAAGGCGATAGGCTATAAGGAGCTTATTCCTTATTTTAAGGGCAGCAAAAGCTTAAATGATTGTGTTGAAAAATTGAAAATGGAAACCCGCAGATATGCCAAAAGGCAAATTACTTGGTTTAAGCGGGATACAGAGATTAACTGGATTTATATTGATGAATATAATTCATTTGAAGAAATATACAGCTATGCAAAGGCTGTAATTGAAAGAGGCTGACTTTATGGATAAATTGCTTTTCAGACGCATTTTAATGATTGCATTGTCGGTGCTTGCGGTAGTGTATGCCGCATATTTGCTGATAAGCACAAACTTTAAAATGTATCCGACTGAAAATGCTGTTCAGACAACTGTGTCCGATAAAATATATTCAAACGGTTTTATAATTCGAGATGAGAATATAATTAGGAACAATACCCCGGGAGTGCTTTCCTACACTGTACACGACGGTGACGAAGTAAAAGCAGGCGGTGAGATTGCAAAGACATATGCAAGTGATGATGATGCGGCATCACAGTCAAAAATCAGCGCCCTGCAAGAGCAGCTCACCGATTTGCAGACATTGCAGAAAACAAGCACCGCCGGAAATATCGGTATTGACACCATAAACAACAATATAAATAATAACATCATTTTACATATAAAAAGTGTCAACGACGGTAATTTGTCTGATATTGACGATGTTACAAATGATTTGCTTTACTCAATAAATCAGCGACAAATTTATACCGGAAAGATAACTAATTTTAACGACAGAATATCAGAACTCCAGAGCGAAATAACAACTCTGGAAAGCAAGGCAGGAAAGTCAACAGGTGCAATAACTACAGAGAAAGCAGGCTACTTTCTCTCACATTGTGACGGCTATGAAAATGCTCTTGATTACAATAATCTTGACCGTTTGACTGTTTCTGACCTCGAAAATGTTAAACAGACTAAGGTATCCGATAATGTTGCGGGAAAGGTTGTCAGTGGGCTAAAATGGTATGTAGCCTGCAAGGTTACTGCCGATGAGGCAACAAGACTTTCTCTTTGGGACGGTTCCGCAACTGTATTGTTTTCCGATGCGTCATCAGAAAGCATTCCTGCCGTTATCAAAAGAATATATCAGAAAACGAAGAACAGCGACGCACTTCTTATCCTTGAATGTGACTATATGAATTCTGACCTTGCGCAGGCAAGACAGGAACCCATTGAAATTGGTCTTGGAACTTACACCGGACTTAGAATCAGCAAAAAAGCTATTCATGATGACTATGTAACAAAGACAACTTATGACGAAAATGACAACAAACACACTGAACAGGTTAAGGTTCAGGGCGTTTATGTACTTCACGGAAGTGAAGTAAGATTCAGACAGATTTCAATTCTGTATGCTGATGATGATTATGTAATATGCGATCCCGATCCGGACAGTAAGGAACTGGTTAACGGCACAACGGTTGAATTGTACGATCGGGTAATTCTTGAGGGAGATGATTTATATGACGGAAAAGTTATTAACTGATGTTGAATATAATTACAAATACATTGATGAGAGGATTGCAGAGGCGGCTGAAAAATCCGGAAGAAAGCGTGAAGATATCACATTTCTTGCCGCAACAAAAATGGTTGAGCCTGAGGTTATTAACCACGCAATTTCACTTGGACTTGACCACATAGGTGAAAACAAGGTTCAGGAGCTTTTGTCAAAGTATGATAAGTATAACCTTGACAACTGTTCTCTTCAGTTTATCGGTCATTTGCAGACAAATAAGGTCAGACAGATTATTGATAAAGTCGATCTTATCCAGTCTGTTGATTCGATTAAGCTTGCCGGTGAAATTTCCAAACAGGCGCTTAAAATCAACAGGAAATGCGATGTTCTTGTTGAAGTTAATATCGGCAGAGAAGAGAATAAGTCAGGGGTAATGCCCGAGCAGCTTGAAGAATTGCTTTGTCAAATTGCCGAGTTGGACGGTGTTTCGGTAAAGGGACTTATGGCAATCCCCCCAATTTGTGAATCTTCACAGAAAATTTCCGAATTTTTTAATAAAATGCATAATATATTTATTGACATCTCGCAAAAAAAATTAGATAATATATGTATGAATATTCTTTCAATGGGTATGTCTGCCGATTATTATGAGGCTATACTTGCAGGTGCAAATATGGTCAGGGTAGGATCGGCGTTATTCGGTGCAAGGAATTATACATAATTTTAGGAGGACTATATAATGGCTGGTTTTGTAGATAAGTTTAAACGCATGTGGGACGCTCCCGATGATGAGTATGAGTACGATGAGTACGGTTATGCAGATGAAGGTGCAGAAGAGGACTACAAAGAAGAACCTGTAAGAAACGCTAAAAAAGAAAGAGATCTCGGCGGCGGAAACAAGGTTGTTAATATCAATGCTACTACCAACCTTCAGGTAGGCTTGTTCAAACCCGAGCGTTTCGGTGAAGAAACCCGCACAATTGCCGATGAGCTTATGAAGGCTCACACAGTTGTACTTAATCTTGAAGATACAAATAAGGATATGGCAAGAAGAATCCTTGATTTTCTCAGCGGCGTTGCATATGCCAACCGCGGCAAAATCAAGCGTGTTGCTACCAATACATATATTATTATTCCGAGCAATGTTGACCTGACAGGCGACGATTTACTCGATGAGCTTGAGAACAACGGTGTTTACTTCGGATGATGATAAACAGCTGGTTGCTCAGCTTAATGACGGTATTGATCTTTGTCTGACAAGGCAGAAGCCCTATTTTATGCCTTTTATGAGTGAAAGAAAACAGGCTGTGCTTTTTTCTGAGCTTAAAAAAGCTTATTTTGATAACTACCTTTTCTTTGGCGGTTACGGCAATTCGGAAAGGAAAATGCTCGGTTTGTTTTTTGATGAGCCGTGCGAAGACTGTTTTCCGATATCTGCTGTTGAATTTTCTTTCAGAAAATGCGATAAACTTACCCACCGTGATTTTCTCGGTGCTCTGATGTCGCTGGGCATTGAAAGGGAAACAGTGGGAGATATTCTTGTTGAGGACGGACGGGCTGTCGTGTTTGTTAAAACAGAATTGTCCGATTATATAATGTCGCAGATATCAAAAGTAGGCAGAGTCGGAGTTAAGGTTTCCTGTGCCGATTTGTCAAAACTTCCGCAGGGAAGAGGCTTTGAAGAAAAAACATACATTGTTTCTTCTTTAAGACTTGACAATATCGTTGCTGCCGTATGCAGGCTGTCGCGGGAAAAGACAAGAACCGTTATTATGGCTGACAGCGTATGCGTTAATTTTGAAGAAACTAAAAATGTCAGTCTTAACCTTAAGGAAGATGATGTTTTTACAATTCGAGGAAAGGGCAAATTTGTTTTAAAAAGCATTCTTGGTACTACAGGAAAAGGTCGAATAAGAATTTCAGTTATTCATTATAAATAAGGAGTGTAGATAAATGCTTACAATTGATGAAATTAAAAATATAAGCTTCAGAAAAGCCAACCTCAACAACGGCTACAGAGCTGAAGATGTTGACTCATTCATTGATGAAGTAATTGTTTCATTTGAACAGTTAAAAAAAGAAAAAACTAACCTTGTACATAAGATTGATGTTCTTGCTACAAGAGTTGAACAGTACAGAGCAGATGAGGAAACTGTAAGAAACGCCTTGCTTGCTTCACAGAAGGTTGCTGATGCCTGCATCAGAGAAGCAAAGGAAAAGGCTGCAAAGATTGTTCGTGACGCTGAAACAAAGGCTCAGGCACTTCTTGTAGACGCAAACAATATGACAGCGGCTGAGAAAGAGCATTATTTGCAGCTTCAGTCAGATGCTGCCGACCTCAGAAATGAGCTTATTTCACTTTACAGTAAGCATATCAAATCAATTGATGATCTTCCGTCAAGCTCTGATGTTGAAGCGTCAAAAGCAGAGCTTGATAAGAAGTATCCTACCGAGGATATGACAGCTCCTGCTCAGCCTAAGGCTGAAGAGGATGTAAAAATTGCTGTTCCTTCAGAGATTAAAGCTGAGCCTGTTGAAGAACCTGAAAACGATATTACGGCTCATGCAAAAAGGCAGAGTAAATTCAGTCATCTTAAGTTTGGCGATAACTATGATGTAACTGCCGACTGATTTAAATTTAGATTTTAGATATTGGAGAGAATATAAAATGTCCCAAGATTATAATTCAACACTTAATCTTCCAAAGACAGATTTCCCTATGAGAGCAGGTCTTCCGAAAAGCGAACCTGTTACACTTCAGAACTGGGAAGACGAAAAGGTTTATGAAAACCTTATGAAAGCAAACGAGGGCAAGCCTCTGTTCATTCTGCACGACGGTCCTCCGTATGCAAACGGTGATATTCACCTTGGTCACGCACTCAACAAGATTCTCAAAGATTTTATTGTGAGATACAAGAATATGGCAGGCTTTAAAGCTCCGTATGTTCCCGGTTGGGATACGCACGGTCTTCCGACAGAGCTTAAAGCCAGAAAGAAAGCCGGTATCGGTAATTCTGCCGAAATTTCAGTTGTTGAACTTCGTAAGATGTGCGAAGAGTTCGTAAAAGGCTACATTAACGATCAGCGTACACAGTTTAAAAGACTCGGTGTAATCGGTGAGTGGGATAAGCCTTACATTACTCTTAATCACGAGTTTGAAGCAGAGCAAATCAGAGTATTTGCTGAAATGGCTACAAAGGGTTATATCTACAAGGGATTGAAGCCTGTTTACTGGTGTCCTGAATGTAAGACTGCTCTTGCAGAAGCTGAAATTGAGTATGCAGAAGATCCTTGCCATTCAATCTATGTGAAGTTTAATGTAACCGATGATAAAGGCGTATTCTCAAATATGGGAATTGACCCCTCAAAGGTTAAGTTTGTAATCTGGACAACTACTACTTGGACGCTTCCTGCAAATGTCGCAATTTGCGTAGGTCCGAGATTCGAATATTCCGTAATCAAAACAGGCGATGAATACCTTGTAATGGCGTCTGAGCTTTATAAATCTGCTCTTGATGAAGCAGGCATTACCGATTTTGAAGTTGTTGCAACGGTAAAGGGCAGCGAACTTGAATATATTAAAACTGCCCATCCGTTCCTCGACAGGGAGTCACTTGTTATCGTTGGTGAGCATGTAACTCTTGAAAGCGGTACAGGTTGTGTACACACAGCTCCCGGACACGGTGTTGACGACTACAATGTATGTCAGAATTATCCTGAGATTCCGATTATTTGTCCCGTTGATTCTAACGGTGTTCTTACCGAAGAAGCAGGTCAGTTTGCCGGTCTTACAACTGATGAGGCTAACAAAAAAATTGCTGCTTATCTTGAAGAAAACGGTTCTCTCTTTGCGTTAAAGAAAATTGTCCATCAGTATCCTCATTGCTGGAGATGTAAAACTCCTATCCTTTTCAGAGCAACAGATCAGTGGTTCTGTTCGGTTGACGATTTCAAGGATGAGGCTGTTGACGCTATCAACACTGTTAAGTGGATTCCTGCATGGGGCAAGGACAGAATTACATCAATGGTAAGAGAAAGAAAGGATTGGTGTATCTCTCGTCAGAGAAAATGGGGTGTCCCGATTCCGATTTTCTTCTGTAAGGATTGCGGAGAGGCTCTTATTGATAAGGATGCAATGCTTGCTGTTGCGGATTTGTTCGGCAAAGAAGGCTCAAACGCTTGGTACAATCACACAGCCGCAGAAATTCTTCCTGCCGGTACAAAGTGTAAGAAGTGCGGTTGTACTGAATTTGAAAAAGAAAAAGATATTATGGATGTTTGGTTCGACAGCGGCTCATCTCACGCAGCTGTTCTTGAACAGCGTGATAATCTTGAGTCACCTGCAGACCTCTATCTTGAGGGCAACGACCAGTACAGAGGTTGGTTCCAGTCATCACTTCTGACTTCTGTTGCCACAAGAGGAAGAGCACCTTATAAGGCTGTTCTTACTCATGGTATGATTCTTGATGATGAGTCAAGAAAGATGAGCAAGTCCCTTGGCAACGGCATCAGTCCACAGGAGGTTATTCAGCAGTACGGCGCAGATGTTCTTAGACTTTGGGTTGCATCAACCGACTACCAGACTGATGTTCATATTTCAAAGGATATTCTCAAGCAGATTTCTGAGTCATACAGAAAAATCAGAAATACTGCAAGATATATTCTCGGCAACATTTCAGACTTCAACCCCGATACCGATATGGTTGACTTTGAAAAGGTGCTGCCAATTGATAAATGGGCGCTTGCAAAGCTTAATGACCTTATCACAAAGGTTAGAGCTTCATACGATAATTATGAGTTCCATATTGTATATCACAGCATTCATAACTTCTGTGTTGTTGATATGTCTAACTTCTATCTTGATGTTCTAAAGGACAGACTTTACACAGAAAAAGCAGACAGCATTTCAAGAAGAGCTGCTCAGACTGTAATTTATGTTATTCTTGACGCAATGACAAGAATGATTGCTCCGCTCCTTGCGTATACTTCAGACGAAATCTGGAAGTATATGCCTCACTCATCAAAGGAAAATGCAGAACATGTTATCTTTAATGAGATTCCCGAAAACATCGCTATTGATGTTGACGACAAATTTATGGCTTTCTGGGACAAAATTCACGAACTCCGTGACAGTGTTAAAAAGTCGCTTGAAGCTCTTATTAAGGATAAGACGATTAAGAGTTCGCTTGAAGCAAAGGTAACACTTTGTGCCGGCGGTGAAACACTTGAATTTCTTAAAAAGGCTGAACCTGAGCTTTGTGCCGCATTCATTGTTTCAGAGGTGGAAATCGTTGATAACGGCGGTGAGCTTGAAATCAAGCCTGAGAAGGCAGAGGGTGAAAAATGCGAACGCTGTTGGGCTGTCAGTAAGACAGTAGGTCAGTGTGCAGAACATCCGACAATCTGCTTCCGCTGTGTTCAGAATCTTAAATAAAAACAATTGTTATTATAATAAATCGGTGTGACAAAACGCACCGATTTATATTTATGGAGGGTAAAATGCCTGTAATCGCGCTTATAATCGGTGCACTCTTAGCTGTTGCCGATCAGGTTATCAAATATTTTGTGCTGACTCATCTGCAGCCCGTCGGCTCAGTAACAGTTATTGACGGCTTGCTTGATTTAAAATATGTTGAAAACAGAGGCGTAGCTTTTGGAATGTTTTCTGATATGAGATGGTTCTTTGTCGTTGTAACGGCAATTCTTATCGGAATAATTATATTTATTATGTTCAAAAAGAAACCGACAGGCAAGATCTTTTATATTTCGGCTGCACTTATAATCGGAGGCGGAATCGGAAATTTAATTGACAGAGTTTTTTACGGCTTTGTTGTCGATTATCTCAGTCTTTCATTCTTTCCGCCGGTTTGTAATTTTGCCGATTATTGCATAACTGCGGGTACAATTTTACTCGTTATTTATGTTCTGTTTTTTTCTAATACTATAAAATCTGAAAAAAGGGTCAGCAAGAGCGATGAATGAGTTTAAGTTAAATTGTGAAACAAGCGGAGCAAGACTTGATAAGTTTATTTCGGACTCAAACATTGATTTGTCACGCTCAGCCGCGGTAAACCTTATTGAGAACGGCGCTGTTCTTGTAAACGGTTTAATTGTTTCAAAAAAATATAAGCTTTCTCAGGGCGATGTTGTGGTAGTTAATGTTCCTGATCCGATGCCTTATGAGGCTAAAGCGGAAAATATTCCTCTTGATATAGTTTATGAAGATGAATACTTGCTTGTTGTGAATAAGCCAAAGGGAATGGTTGTTCATCCTGCCGCCGGAAATTATGACGGTACTCTTGTAAATGCTTTGCTTTATCATTGCGGCGACAGCCTTTCGGGAATTAACGGTGTGCTCCGTCCGGGCATTGTTCACCGTATTGACAAGGATACAAGTGGTCTTTTGATTGTTGCAAAAAATGATTTTGCTCACCGTTCTCTTGCAGAGCAGATTAAAGAACATTCATTTACAAGAGAATATGAATCAATTGTTTTCGGCAATCTAAAAAATGACAGCGGAACGGTTGACGCTCCAATCGGTAGGAATCCAAAAGACAGAAAGAAAATGTGCGTTACCGAAAAGAACAGCAAAAATGCCGTTACTCATTATTCGGTGATAACAAGATACAAGGGCTACACACACATAAAATGTAAGCTTGAAACAGGCCGTACTCATCAGATAAGAGTTCATATGGCTTACATAGGTCATCCCGTATCCGGTGACAAGGTTTATGGCATTAAGAGTGAAAGGGTTGATTTTGAAGGTCAGTGCTTACACGCAAGAAAGATTGGCTTTATTCATCCGAAAACAAATGAATACATTGAATTTACCTCTGAGCTGCCTGATTATTTTAAAAAATATCTTACAAAGCTTCAAAACATATCTTTCTGTTGATTTTGCTTTCAAATGTATATTCCGATTTTTTGAACTAAATTTAAAAAACACTTGCATTATGATTCTATATGTGGTATTATATTAAAGCATTTGAAACCGTCGTTACTCTCGACGAGGTTCAAATAACGGTTTAACCGTCATTTTGATGTGACAGTCCGCTGCTCAAATGAGTAAGAATGTCGGAAAAATAAGGAGGATAAAAATGGACGCATTAAAGACTATTGCTGCATCAAGCGTGAAGGAAACAACACCTGAATTCAGCGTAGGTGATACTGTTAAGGTATCAGTAAACATTCGTGAAGGCGAAAGAGAAAGAATCCAGATGTTTGAAGGTACAGTTATTGCCAAAAGAGGCAGTGGCGTAGCTGAAACATTTACTGTAAGAAGAGTAGCTTACGGCGTTGGTGTTGAAAGAGTATTCCCTCTCCACTCACCCAATGTTAAAGATGTACAGGTTGTTCGTTACGGTAAGGTTCGCAGAAGTAAGCTCTACTATCTCCGTGACAGAGTTGGTAAGGCTGCTAAGGTTAAAGAGCAGATTCGTAAGTAATTCACGAGTTTAAAAGGGACTTTTTAAGTCCCTTTTTTTACTATTTTTCTTTATAGCAGGTGACAAAGTTGAAGAAAATCAAAAATAATGTCAATGAGGCTAATATGGCTGTGTTGCAGCCGGAGGGTGTGAACGATTCTTCTGACATCAATCCTGAAATGTATGTTGACAAGAAACCTTCAATTTCCGAAAAACAGTTTCTTGTTGCAAAAGAAGAGGGCGGAATGTCCGGCTTCTACGACTGGATTAGGTGCGTACTTTTTGCAATTTCGGTTGTTGTAATTTGTCTTGTTTTTTTGTTCCGCCTTGTTGATGTTGAGGGCAGATCAATGAATAATACTCTTGCCACGAATGATAAGGTTATTGTAACAAACTTTTTCTATACGCCTAAGGACAAGGATATTGTTGTTATTTCCCACGGTGCGGAGTACAGCAGTCCGATTATCAAGCGTGTTATAGCCGTTGCAGGACAGACTGTAAAAGTAGATTATGATAATGACCGCATTATTGTGGACGGTGTTGTTCTTGATGAACCGTATATAGAAGGCTCAACCTTCGGCAACAATATCGGTGATAATGAGATTCCTGAGGTTATTCCCGAAGGTAAGATTTTTGTAATGGGTGATAACAGAAAAGATTCTATGGACAGCAGAAGTACAAAAATCGGTCTTATAGATGTTGACGATGTAATCGGAAAGGCTCAGTTTGTTATTTTTCCGCTTGATCACTTTGGTTATTTGTACTGATAATTAAAGCTTGCAAATTTTAATGGTAATTTGAATTTTGATATTGTTAAAAGCTTATTTCTGTTTTATAATTAGAAATAAGCTTTATTTTTTGTGGAGGCTTTTATGCCGAAAAAATCAAAAGGACAAAAATTCATATTTAAGGTAAATGACAAAAAAATTACTGATTATATGTTTGAACTCACACGAACCGTTATATTTGTATTTGCATTTATGTCGGTTATATTTACATTTGTTATAAGAGATGCAAATGTGGTAGGCAATTCTATGCTTGACACTCTTCATAGTGAAGACAAGATTCTTATGTCTAACTTTATGTATAAACCAAAATGCGGTGATATTGTAGCCATAAATGCAGAAAATCGGATAGAAAAACGAATTGTAAAGCGTGTAATAGCTACCGAGGGACAGACTCTTGTGGTTGATTACAGCAGAAATGCGGTATATGTAGACGGAATACAGATTGATGAGCCGTATGCCTCTTCAATTACAAGAGAGCCTTCAAATCCGTTGCAGATTCCGTATGTAATTCCCGAAGGGTATATTTTTGTAATGGGTGACAACAGAATTATTTCTCTTGACAGCCGTGATAAAAGTATAGGACTTGTTTCGGTTGATGATGTTATAGGCAAAGCACAATTCATTGTTTTTCCGTTTGACAGGTTTACATATTTGTATTGATGAAAAGTAAAGGATGTTTAATATATGAGTGAAATGCAGACTATACAATGGTTTCCGGGTCATATGACCAAGACAAAAAGACAGATTCAGTCCAGCCTTAAGCTTGTTGACGCTGTTGCTGAAATTATTGACGCGAGGATTCCTGTAAGCAGCCGTAATCCGGATCTTGCAAAACTTGTTCAAAACAAGCCGAGGGTAATTCTTCTCAATAAATGTGATATGGCTAATCAAACAGCCACAAAATTGTGGATTGATTATTTCAAAAAGCAAAATCTTGTTGCAATTCCGGTTGACTGTAAAAGCGGCAGAGGTCTTGATAAATTTGCTCCTGCCGTAAATACGGTTATGAGCAAAAGAATTGCAAAATTAAAGGAAAAAGGAATGGTAAATCCAACAATCAGAATTATGATTGTCGGTATTCCGAATGTAGGCAAATCTTCTTTTATCAATAAAATGGTAAAGAAAAACCGTGCAAGGGTTGAGGACAGACCGGGCGTTACAAGAGGCAATCAATGGTACACAATTGCAAAGAACCTTGAAATGCTCGACACTCCGGGTGTACTCTGGCCAAAGTTTGACGATAAAGTTGTCGGAGAGCATCTTGCGTTCACAGGTGCGGTTAAAGACCAAATTCTTGATATTGAACTCTTGGCGGTAAGACTTCTTGATTTTCTCAAAGAGCTTAAGCCTGCCGATTTTTTGGCAAGGTTCAAATTAGAAAATGAGGATATCGACAATATAGAATCATACGAACTTCTTAAAATGATTGGCAAAAAGAGAGGTATGCTTGTTTCCGGCGGTGAGATAGATACCGAAAGAGCTGCAATTATGCTGCTTGACGAATTTAGAAGTGCAAAGCTTGGCAGAATTACCGTTGAAATGCCGCAGGGGAGATAACAATGGATTGGCTTGAATATGAGAATAAAAATAATGCAAGAGGTTTTCTGAATGTTTGCGGTGTTGACGAAGCAGGCAGAGGACCGCTTGCCGGACCTGTATGTGCAGCGGCTGTCATATTGCCTGAAAATACGGTTATAGAAGGCGTGAACGATTCAAAAAAGCTTTCTGAAAAAAAGAGAGAGGCTTTGTTTGATGTAATAAAGGAACAGGCTTTGGCATACAGTATCGCATTTGCAAGTGTTGAAGAAATTGAAGAATTGAACATACTCAACGCAACAATGCTTGCTATGAAAAGAGCGGTTGAGGGTCTTGAACCGAAAGCAGATTATGCAATGATTGACGGCAACAGAATGCCTCCGTTGTCAATTGAAGGCGAATGTATTGTAAAAGGCGACGCAAAATCAATGTCAATTGCCTGTGCTTCAATTCTTGCCAAGGTATCAAGGGATAGACTTCTTTATGAATATGACAAAGAGTTTCCTCAGTATCTTTTTGCAAAGCATAAAGGCTACGGAACAAAGGCTCATATTGAAGCACTTCTTAAATACGGTCCGTGTAAGTATCACAGACCGAGTTTCTTGAAGAAAATATATAATAAGAAATGATTTTTACTACTAAACAAACAGGTGATAAGGGAGAGGCTTATGCCGCAAAATATCTAAAAAAGCATAAGTATAAAATTATTGCCAGAAATTATAAAAAGCCTTACGGCGAAATAGATATCATAGCTGAAAATAAAGAAGTAATTGCTTTTGTTGAGGTTAAAACAAGGAAAGAAAATTCCCTTACGCAACCAATTGACGCTGTTAATCGTAAAAAGCAAATGAGAATTTCAAAAACAGCCGATGCGTATATGTATGAAAATAATATAGAAAAGCCCTGCCGCTTTGATGTTTGCGAAGTTTTTGTCAATAGTGATAATCTTAAGCTTGTCGGCATTAACTATATTGAAGATGCATTCTAATGGGAGGCTGCTATGAATTTTTTTGACTTGCATTGCGACACACTCTATAAGGCGGTAACCGAAAAGTCCGAACTTGATAATCCCTTATATGAAGTGAAATTAAATAACGATTCCGAATTCCACAAGTTACAGTGCTATGCTATATGGCTGCCCGACGAACTTGATGGTAATGAGGCGGAAAAATTATTTTTTAAATCGGCAGAATACTTAAAATCCGAATGTAACCGACTTGGAATTGAACTGTTCGGCATTGGCGAATTTTTAGACAATGCTTTTTCAAAGCATCGAAACTCAGCGTTTTTTACAGTCGAAAACGGAAAAGCATTGAACGGTAAAATTGAAAATGTAAAGAGATTCGCAGAACTCGGTGTAAGAATAATGACTCTCACATGGAATGACAATAATGAAATCGGTTCTGGCGTCTTGTCAAAGGATAAATGCGGTTTAACAGACTTTGGAAAGCTTGCCATTTCAGAAATGGAAAAGTACGGTATCGTAATTGATATATCTCACGCAGGTGACGAATTGTTTTATGATGTTGTTAATCAGACAAATAAACCGTTTATTGCAACTCATTCAGATTCACGGACAATTACTCAAAATCCGAGAAATCTTACAGATGAGCAGATTAAAATTATAATCAGCAGAGGCGGAATTATAGGTCTTAATTTGCATAACGCCTTTCTGAATAACAATCCCGACAAAGCCTGTACGGAAGATATTTTACGGCATTGTGAGTATATGCTGTCGCTCGGATGTGAAAATTTTCTTTGCTTCGGCACTGATTTTGACGGTTGTGATTTGCCCAAGGATATTGTCGGAAGTGACTCAATAGGCGGAATTTATGAACTATTTCTCAAAAATAACTACAATGAAAGCATTTTAAAAAAGATTTTTTACGAAAATGCGTATAAATTCTTTGAAAACTTTGACAATCAGCGAATAATGTAGTAAAATACTTGATGTTTAAAGCAATTTGAAAGGAAGATTTCAATGTTATACAACAGCACACAAAATGCCAAGGAAGTTGTTTCTGCGGCACAGGCCATTGCACAGGGTATTTCAAAGGACGGCGGTCTTTTTGTACCGCAGGAATTTCCTAAGTACGATGAAAATACCTTCAAGGCACTTTTGAAGACAGATTACAAAGGCAGAGCAAAGAAAGTATTCTCTGATTTTCTTTCTGATTTTACAGAAGAGGAAATTAACGATTGCGTAGAAAAGGCATATACCGCTCAGAAATTCGGCGGTGAAAATCCTGCTCCTATTTCATATTGTAATCTTGACGGAACAACCCTGAATATTCTTGAACTCTGGCACGGTCCCACATGTGCGTTTAAGGATATGGCACTCCAGATTCTCCCTCATCTTCTCACAAAGTCACTCAAAAAGAAATATGACGGCAAAACTGCTGTAATCCTCGTTGCTACATCAGGCGATACAGGCAAGGCTGCTCTTGAAGGCTTTAAGGATGTTGACCACACAAAGATTGTGGTTTTCTATCCTGTTGACGGTGTAAGTCCGATGCAGAAGCATCAGATGAATACTCAGGAGGGCAGCAATGTTCGTGTTTGTGCAATCAAGGGTAACTTTGATGACGCACAGACAGGTGTTAAGAAAATATTTACAACACCTTCGGTTGCAGAAAAACTTGCTGAAAATAATATGCTTTTCTCTTCGGCAAACTCAATTAACTGGGGCAGACTTCTTCCACAGATTGTTTACTATATTTCAGCTTACTGCGATCTCGTAAATGACGGTAAAATCGAGCTTGGTGATAAAATCAATGTTGTTGTTCCGACAGGTAACTTCGGTAACATCCTTGCATCATACTATGCAAGTCTCATGGGACTTCCAATCAACAAGTTCATCTGTGCGTCAAACTCTAATAATGTTCTTACAGATTTTATCAAAACAGGCGTTTATGATAAGAACAGAAATTTCTATACAACAATTTCTCCTTCAATGGATATCCTTGTATCAAGCAACCTTGAAAGACTTCTTTACAAGCTTTCAGGCGATAACGACGAGGTTACAAGGGGCTGGATGAATGCGCTCAAATCTGAGGGCAAATACGAAGTAAGCGACAATGTAAAGGCTGTTATTAACGACAGATTCTACGGTGGATTCTGTGATGATAAGAATACAGAGGCTACAATTCATGAGCTGTTTGAGCAGGATAAGTATCTTTGTGATACTCACACGGCTGTTGCAATCAATGTGTACAAACAGTATGTTGAAGAAACCGGCGACAGTACTCCGTCTGTAATTGCGTCTACTGCAAGTCCGTACAAATTCTCTAAGGCTGTTCTTGAAGCTGTTGAGCCAAACACGGCACTCCCCGAAACAGAGTTTGATATGGTAGAAGAGCTTCATAAGATTTCGGGCGTTGAGGTTCCCGCTCCTCTTGCAAGCCTTAAAAATAAGGTTGTGCGCTTCTCTGATGTTACTGAGGTAAACGCTATGGAGGATTATGTTCTCGGAGCACTCGGTATAGAATAATGGCATTGTTTGCTATTGCAGATTTACATCTTTCACTCGGTGAAGATAAGCCTATGGATATTTTTGCAGGCTGGAGCGATTATGTTTCAAGACTTGAAAATAACTGGAAAAAGGTTGTTGCCGATAATGATACCGTTGTGGTGTCGGGCGATATTTCCTGGGCAATGAAGCTTGAAGAAACGCTCACGGATTTTACTTTCGTACAAAATCTTCCGGGTAAGAAAATTTTTCTCAAGGGCAACCATGATTATTGGTGGAGCACCAAGACTAAAATGGATGTATTTCTGAAAAACAATTCACTTGATACGATATCCATCCTTTTCAATAACTCTTATGTCGTTGACGGTTACGCAATTTGCGGTACAAGAGGATGGTTTCTTGATAATGAATCTCAGAATGATATAAAAGTCCTTAACAGGGAAGTCGGCAGACTTGAAACATCAATACAGTCGGCTGTTAAAACAGGTAAAGAGCCTATAGTGTTTCTGCACTATCCGCCTGTTTACGGAACGACAAAATGTGATGAGATTTTTAATGTTCTTTTAAAATATAACATCAAAAAATGTTACTATGGGCATCTTCACGGTAAGAAGAATATGAGGTTTGCTGTTGAGGGTGAATATGAAGGTATTGATTTTAAGCTGATTTCTTGTGACAGGCTGTCATTTATGCCAATCTTGGTCAGATAAATTCTGCATTTTCTATTGGCAAAATCATTTTGTTGTGATATAATAAGATGATTTCTTGATTTTGAATTTAAACTTTGGAGGAATATTAAAATGGCATTAAAGGAATGTACAAAAAAGGAACAGGCTAATTCATATGAGTTAGAGGTTAATGTTGACGGTGATACCTTCGGTAACGCTGTTAACAGAGTTTATAAAAAACAGGTTAAAAGCATCAATATCCCGGGCTTCAGAAAGGGCAAAGCTCCCCGTCATGTAATTGAGAAGATGTACGGCTCGGAAGTGTTCTATGAGGACGCTATGCAGGACTGCTATCCCGACGCTCTTTATGAGGCTGCTAAGGAAGCAGGAATCAAGATTGTTTCTGTTGAAACACTTGAGGCTATTGAAGCAAGCAAAGAGGGATTCTCGTTTAAGGCTAATGTTGTTGTTGAGCCTGAAATGGAAATCAGCAACTATCTCGGCATTGAAGTTACAAAGAAGTCAACAGAGGTTACAGACGAACTCGTTGACGAAGAAATTGAGAAGGTTCGTGAACGCAACTCAAGAATGGTAACCGTTGAAGACAGAGCAGCTCAGAACGATGATGTAGCTGTTATTGACTTTGAGGGTTTTGTTGACGGTGAAGCATTTGAAGGCGGCAAGGCTGAAAACTACAATCTCAAGCTTGGTTCCGGCAACTTTATCCCGGGCTTTGAGGAGCAGATTGTAGGTCACAAGACAGGTGAAGAGTTTACAATCACAGTTAAGTTCCCGGATGATTATCAGGCTGAGGAGCTCAAGGGTAAGGAAGCTGAATTTAAAATCAACCTTCACGAAATTAAAGCTACGGAGCTTCCGGAGGTTGACGATGAGTTTGTAAAGGATGTTTCTGATAAAGAAACACTTGAAGAGTACAAGGCTGAGCTTAAAGAAACTGTTGCCAAACGCCTTCAGGATGAGGCTGACAAGGATGTTGACAACCAGATTGCCGAAAAGCTTATGGAAAACCTTGAGGGTGAAATTCCCGAGGCAATGTATGACAATCAGGCTAACGAGATGATAAGAGAATTTGATATGCGTCTTCGTTCGCAGGGCCTTGATATGAAGACATATATGCAGTACATGGGTATGGATGCAAACGCACTCAAGGATATGTATAAAGACGAGGCTGAAAAGAGAGTTAAGTTAAGACTTGCTCTTGAAGCAGTTGCAAGAAAAGAAAATATTGAAGTTACAGAGGCTGACCTTGATGCTGAATACGGCAAGATGGCAGAGGCTTACAAGATGGATGTTGATAAGGTTAAGGAGGCTGTTCCTGCTGAATCACTCTCAGAGGATGTTAAGGTTGAAAAGGCTCTTAACCTCGTAAAGGACAAAGCTGTTATAAAGTAATTTGAATATTTTTCTTATATTTGTTAATCACTATTTAAGAAAGGTTATGATTAAATGGCATTAGTACCATATGTTATCGAACAGTCAAGCAGGGGCGAACGCTCGTTTGATATCTATTCCCGTCTTCTTGAGGACAGAATTGTTATGCTTAATGAAGAGGTAAACAGCGCAAGTGCAAGTGTTGTAGTTGCCCAGCTGCTTTATCTTGAAAGTAAAGATCCTACAAAGGATATCAGTCTTTACATCAACAGCCCCGGTGGTAGCGTAACAGACGGCTTTGCTATTTTTGATACAATGAATTACATCAAGTGTGATGTTTCCACTATCTGTATGGGTATGGCTGCAAGTATGGGCGCATTCCTTCTTGCTGCCGGTGCTAAGGGCAAGCGTCTTGCACTTCCTAACAGTGACATTATGATTCACCAGCCTTCAGGCGGCGCTCAGGGTCAGGCTACTGATATGGAAATTCACACAAGACACATTCTTGATATGAAAAAACGACTCAATCAAATTCTTGCCGACAACACCGGTCAGCCGATTGATGTTATTGCAAGAGATACCAATCGTGATAACTTTATGACTGCACAGCAGGCACTCGAATACGGTTTGATTGATAAGGTTATCGAAAAGAGATAAAAGGTGAGGTAAACTGATGGCTAACAAAAATAACGAAGATATTTATTGCTCTTTCTGCGGAAAACCGCAGGAAATGGCAGGCAGACTTATTGCCGGCAACGGTGTCTACATTTGTGACCAGTGTGTTGAGCTATGTATGAATATCCTTCGCGAATCAGGTGAGCTTGAACATGAAAATGAGAATAGGCTTTCTAAGCCCGGTGATTCTCATACTCCCGTACTGTCTGTTGATGAGCTTTTAAAGCCTAAAGAAATCAAAGCTATTCTTGACGAATATGTTATTGGACAGGATCATGCAAAAGTAACACTGAGCGTTGCTGTTTACAATCACTATAAGCGTGCCTTTTCAAACGATGACAGCGTAGATTTTGCAAAGAGTAATGTACTGCTCCTTGGTCCTACGGGCGTAGGCAAAACATTACTTGCTCAAACTCTTGCAAAGGCTCTTGATGTGCCTTTTGCAATTGCCGATGCGACTACGCTGACAGAAGCAGGCTATGTCGGTGAGGATGTAGAAAATATTCTCTTAAAACTCATTCAGGCAGCCGATTTTGATATTGAAAAGGCAGAGCACGGCATAATTTACATTGATGAAATTGATAAAATTGCGAGAAAATCCGAAAACCCCTCTATTACACGAGATGTAAGCGGTGAGGGAGTTCAGCAGGCTTTGCTTAAAATTGTTGAAGGAACTGTTTCAAATGTTCCTCCTCAGGGCGGCAGAAAGCATCCTCAGCAGGAATATCTTCAAATTAACACAAAGAATATTCTTTTTATCTGCGGCGGTGCTTTTGACGGCCTTGAAAAGATAGTTGAAAAGCGTAAGGGTTCTTCCGTTATCGGCTTTGAATCTCTTGTTCAGTCAAAGCAGGAGCTTGATTCGACTGATTGGATGAAGGATGTTACGGCTCATGACCTTGTTAAGTACGGAATTATTCCTGAGCTTATCGGCCGTTTGCCTGTAATTACCGCGTTGAGCGGTCTGGATACGGACGCACTTGTCAGGATTCTTACTGTACCGAAGAACTCAATTGTTCAGCAGTACAAGAAGCTTTTTGAGCTTGACGGTGTTGAGCTTCTCTTTGAAGAAGAGGCGCTCAAAGCCATTGCACAGCAGGCACAGGATCAGCACACCGGTGCAAGAGGACTTCGCGGCATTATGGAAGGTATTTTAACCGACCTTATGTTTGAAGCTCCGTCAGATCCTACAATTGATAAGATTATCATTACTGAGGATGTTATCAAAAACGGAGCGGCTCCGCAAATCACTCGCAAAAAGGAGTTGTCTTCGACAGCTTCCGTAAAATTAACTCAGAAAGATGCAAAGAAGCGTCAGAAGCGCAGCACAGCGTCTTGATATTGTGAATTAAAGCTGTATTGCAATTACAATACAGCTTTTTGCTTTTATGAAAGGAACTTTAATGGATTTTGATATGCAAAAAAATCTGACCCTTCCGGTTCTTCCTTTAAGAGGGTTGGTAGTTTTTCCAAAATCACTTATTCATTTTGATGTTGGACGAAAAAAAAGTATTACGGCTATAAATAAAGCAATGAAAGCTGATCAGCTTGTTTTTCTTACCTCTCAGAAGGATGCGGCTATGAACGATCCGGACATTTTTGATGTATACAATACGGGTGTTATTGCAAAAGTAGTTCAGGTTTTGAAACAGCCTGAAAACACTACAAGGATTGTTATCGAGGGTCAGTGCAGAGCCACAATTATCAATCCTGTTTTTGATGAAAAATGTCTTGTTGCAGAGGTTAAGCCGTACGAGGAAGAAACTGAATATTATACGGCGAGAGATTCGGCTCTTATGAGAACCGTAAAAAATGAATTTGACAAGTATCTTGAAATTTCTCCAAAGATGCCGTCGGATATAATTTTTAAGGTTGCTCTCTGCAAAAGACCGGGCGAATTAGCTGACTTTATAACTGCTAATCTTATTCTTGATTATAGGGTAAAACAGTCGATTCTTGAAACCTTTCCCGAGTCAGAAAGACTTGAAGCTGTCCTTGATGTGCTTGTCAATGAGAATTTCGTCTTAAAATTAGAGGATGAAATTTCTCAGAAGGCAAAAATGAGAATTGACGAAAATCAGCGTGATTACTTTCTGCGTGAGCAGAAAAGGGCGATTGAGGAGGAGCTCGGCGAGGATGACTCCCCGATGGATGACGCTGAAAATTACGCTGATAAAATTGATAAGCTTAATCTCGACGAAAAATCCGCAGATATACTATATAAGGAATGCAGAAAGCTCAGCAAGATGCCTTACGGCAGTCAGGAAGCCGCTGTAATTCGTACATATCTTGATACGGTTTTTGACTTACCGTGGAACAAGTCATCTAAAGACAAAATCGTTATACCTAAAGTTCAAAAGGCTCTTGATAAGACTCACTATGGACTTGATAAGGTTAAAAAAAGAATCATTGAACAGCTTGCTGTCCGCGTCTTGAGCGAAAAGCAAAAGGGACAGATTATCTGTCTTGCAGGACCTCCCGGAGTCGGAAAAACTTCAATCGCTCAGTCAATTGCAAAAGCTATTGGCAGAAAGAGTGAGAGAATTGCCCTTGGCGGTGTTCGTGACGAGGCTGAAATCAGAGGTCACAGAAAGACATATATCGGTTCAATGCCCGGCAGAATTATCAATGCTTTGCAGCACGCCGGTACTAATAATCCTGTTCTCATCCTTGATGAAATAGATAAACTTGCGGCAGATTATAAGGGCGATCCTACATCAGCACTGCTTGAAGTGCTTGATATTGAGCAAAACAATAAGTTTGTCGACCACTACATTGAGCTTCCGTTTGACTTGTCAAATGTGATGTTTATTACAACTGCAAATGATATTTCAACCATTCCCGCTCCGCTTCGTGACAGAATGGAAATTATAGAAATCAGCAGTTATACAAGAGAGGAAAAGTTCCACATTGCGAAAAAGCATCTCATTCCGAAACAGCTTGAGGAATGCGGCTTTACTTCAAAGGAGCTTAAATTTACTCAGAAGGCAGTATACGCTTTAATTGATTTTTATACAAGAGAAGCAGGCGTAAGAACTCTTGAAAGACTTATTGCTTCGGTTATGAGAAAGTGTGCCGTAGTAAAGCTTACAGAGGGTACGGAAATATTTAAGATTGATGAAAAAGAGATAGAAAGGCTTTTAGGACATAAAAAGTTTATTCCGGATTCGCTTGCGAAAACAGATGAAATCGGAATTGTAAACGGTCTTGCATGGACTTCTGTCGGCGGTGAAATTTTACCGATTGAAGTTGCTGTTATGGAAGGAACAGGTAAGCTTGAACTTACAGGTTCTCTCGGTGATGTTATGCAGGAGTCAGCTAAAGCGGCTGTTACCTGCATAAGAAGTCATGCGTCAGCCTTAGGAATTGATTCGGATTTTTACAAGAATAAGGATATTCACATTCATGCTCCCGAGGGTGCCGTTCCCAAGGACGGACCGTCTGCCGGCATCACAATGGCTACTGCAATATACTCGGCTTTAACCTTAAAGCCTGTAAGACACGATGTGGCTATGACAGGTGAAATTACTCTCAGAGGTAATATTCTTCCCATAGGCGGTTTAAAAGAAAAAAGTATGGCTGCTTTTAAAAACGGAATAACAACCGTAATCATTCCAAAGGATAACGAACCCGACCTTGAAGATGTTGATAAGACTGTTTTTGACAAGGTGAAGTTTATTCCTGTTCGCAATTTTTCGGAAGCGGTTGCAATTGCGGTAAACAATACCGTGAGAATTACCGATAACCAATGGAACGGAATTGATATGTCGGCTGTTCGTTCTGCTTCCAAAACGGCAAATATAGTTAAACAGTGAGGGAGGGGATTTTATGAATTTTAATGAGGTCGCTTTTGAATTTGCGGCAGGTCGTGTTGATCAGCTGCCTGAATCCGATATGCCTGAAATTGTATTTTCAGGTCATTCAAATGTAGGAAAATCCTCTCTTATCAATAAACTTGTTCAGAGAAAAGCCCTTGCAAGGGTAAGTGCTCAGCCGGGTAAAACGGCTACTATCAATTTTTATAAGCTTAAAGAGTTTCGTATGGTTGATTTGCCGGGCTACGGTTATGCAAAGGTATCAAAAGCAGAAAAAGACAGATGGGCGAAGCTTGTGGAAGGCTATTTTGCACAGGACAGACAGCGTCCGCTCGTTATTCAGATTCTTGATTTGCGTCATCCTCCTACTGACGATGACTTGCATATGATAGACTTTCTTTACAGAGGCGGATTTAACTTTGCCGCAGTTCTCACAAAGAGCGATAAACTCAAAAAAACTGCGTTTGAAAAGCAGATTGAGTATTACAAGGAAATTTTCAGTACAATTGAACATGTTCCGCTGATACCGTTTTCTGCACAGACAGGCTTAGGAAATGATGAGATAAGGAAACTTATAGAAGCTTCAATAGCAAATTTTAAAAATACGGAGGTATGAGTAAAATGTTCGTTAGCGAATGTCTTAATGTGAACAATGAGGGTCATCTTACAATCGGCGGTTGCGATACACTCGAACTTGCCAAAGAATTTGGTACACCCTTATATGTTCTTGACGAAACAACAATCAGAAATGTGTGCAAGGCTTATGTGAAGTCCTTTGAAAAGTATTACCACGGTAACGGTATGCCGTTGTATGCAAGTAAGGCTCTTTCCTGTAAGGAACTTTGCAGAATTGCAAAGGAAGAGGGACTCGGTCTTGATGTAGTATCAGGCGGTGAGATTTATACAGCCGTACAGGCAGGCTTTCCGATGGAAAAGGTTCACTTCCACGGAAACAATAAAACTGCTGATGAAATCAGATTTGCACTTGAATCTAATGTAGGAAAGTTCGTTGTTGATAATCTTTACGAACTTGAACTCCTCAATGAAATTTGCGGCGAAATGGGTAAGAAAGCTAATATTTCTTTCAGAATCAAGCCCGGTGTAGATGCTCATACTCATAACTTTATCAGAACAGGTCAGATTGATTCAAAATTTGGTTTTGCTCTTGAAACAGGCGAAGCTTTTGAGGCAGTTAAAAAGGCACAGATGTATGATAATGTAAATCTTACGGAACTTCATTGCCACATCGGTTCACAGATTTTTGATATTGATCCGTTTGTCACTGCTGCTGAAATTATGCTTGACTTTATGGGCAAGATTCACGATGAACTCGGAATCGTTATTTCAGAGCTTAACCTCGGCGGCGGATTCGGTATTATGTACACAAAGGATGATGAACCTGTTCCTTACGAAAACTATATGGAAAAGGTTTCTGAGGCTGTTAAGGCAAAGGCTAAGGAACACGGACTTCCTGTTCCGTATATCTTTATTGAGCCGGGTCGTTCAATTGTCGGCGAAGCAGGTATTACGCTCTACAAAGTTGGCGGAAAAAAGGAAATTCCTAATGTAAGAACATATGTATCCGTTGACGGTGGTATGACAGATAACATCAGATATGCACTTTATCAGTCTGCTTATACCGTAGTAAATGCAGGTAAGGCTGACAAAGAGCCTGATGAAATCGTAACGGTAGCAGGTAAGTGTTGCGAGAGCGGCGACCTCGTTCAGGAGCATACAAAGGTTGCTAAGGTTGAAGTAGGCGATACACTTGCTGTTCTTTCAACAGGTGCTTACAACTATTCTATGGCATCAAATTACAACAGAATCCCTCGTCCTGCAATCGTAATGGTTAAAGACGGCAAGGCAAGGATTGTTGTTAAGCGTGAAAGCTACGAGGATATAGTGAAGAACGATATCTGATAATTGAATTTTAATTATTGTGCATCACCGAGCCGCTGAATTGTGTTCGGTGTTGTGTTGCGTAGATTAGCACATAGGTTCGGAGTTGAGTATTGTGTTTAGGATAAGAAGTTTTTTTAAGGAACTTGAGCCGACACGACAGATGTCTGAGGCATTTAGGAATTGCATATTTCTTGCGTTATCAGGCGGATTTCAGGATGCGTATACATATTTTACCCGTGACGGAGTATTTGCAAATGCACAGACGGGTAACGTTGTGCTTATGAGTACAAATTTTATGACAGGAAAGTGGGAAGAGGGACTTAAATATCTTTTTCCTATTCTTGCGTTTGCGTTAGGTGTTCTTGTTGCTGATTTGATACAGAAAAAGTTCAAGTATTCAAAAAAGATACATTGGCGGCAGGGGATACTTTTGTTTGAAATTCTCATATTATTTGCAGTCGGTTTTATGCCGAAGAGTATGAATACTATTGCGGCGGTAATTGTATCCTTCTCCTGTGCAATGCAGGTACAGACCTTCAGAAAGGTCAGAGGATATTCTTATGCAAGCACAATGTGCATAGGCAATTTGAGAAGCGGTACGGCAGCTTTGTCGGGTTTTATACACGATAGAAAGCCGGAACAGCTCAGACAGGCAATGTATTATTTCGGAGTAATATTTTTCTTTGCCCTTGGTGCAGGTTTGGGCGGAAATCTTTCGTTATCGTTTGGAATGCATATAATCTGGATTTCATGCGGACTGCTTCTTGTAAGCTTTCTGATGATGTTCAAGGAAAAAATTCAATAAATAAATTTATATACAACACAGCCGTCAATGCTCACTGAGTAATTGGCGGCTGTGTTTTTAAAATTTATCTGTATTTTTCTGAGTAAGTTATTGAATTTGCCGTAGCTCTATGCTATACTATAATTAATTGATTGATTAGTTAATAAAAGGAAGCGAACTTTATGAGGACAACAGAGGAACAGCACAACGAGCGTAAGAGGGAAATGATGGAAAAATGCTTTGAATGCTATGCTGAAAACGGATTGACCGGTACGGGCATCAAGGCTTTGGCGGCAGCGTGCGGCTGTACAACGGGAATTTTAATGCTTGAACAGAATACAAATTTATTGTGATGATAAACAGCTTTACAGCTATGTAAAAATTTTTATAGAGATATAATGATGAAATATAAAATATCGAAATAAGAATAAACCTCCTGCACAGAGTAAAATCCGTTGCGGGAGGTTTTGTTGTACGAAAAATTATATGGGCTTAATTATTGGCATATTTGTTGGAATCTATATGTAAAATTTACAGAACCTGAAAATATGCATTATTGATACTTTGTCGGGACAGGTACACATCAGTTCTTGCTGTTTGCAATTGCCTGATCAATCAACTTTTGCAGCTTTTCAGACTGCTTTTCGGAGGTTATTGCACCGACAATCGGCTCTCCTACAATATTACCGTTTTTATCAACAACATAAGTTGTGGGGTAGGAGTACAATCCGGATGTGAATTCTCCGGCTTTACTTTTTGAATCAAACCAAATGTTTTTGTAGGTCACACCCTTTTTTGCCAGAATATTCTTTGCGTCAGAGATAGCCGTTTTGTCACCGTCAAGTGTAAATGAATTGATTCCGACTACTGCTCCGCCTTTTTTTGCAAGCTGTTTATTCAGAGCTTCCAGGTCGGCAAGTTCTTCCACGCAGGGATTGCAGGTGGTAAACCAGAAGTTTACTACAGTAACGGTATTTTTTGCAAAAAGCATACTGCTCTTAACTTCGTTTCCGTCAAGATCCTTGCCGTCAAATGTCGGGAATTTCTTCAGATTATCCTTTTCGATGGGCTTACCGTTTTCCGCCGGAACGCTCATATCTCCATCAGACGGTTTTTGTCCGCATCCGGGAAATTTTTGTTCCAAAATCGTCAGCTTTCCTTCAATTTTCTTAATCTCTTCGGCGCTTTCATTAAGCAGCTTCAACTCATCTGCACTGAACTGATCCTTGATACCGTCAATCGTTTTCAGAAGAAAATCACCGTAGTTTCCGCCGTCCTCAATCATCGCCATACCCTTATCGGCTGAAATAAATACCTTTTCCCAAAGTTCGCTGTTTTCGGAAAGAATAGCATTTTCCTGTGCCATCAGTTTTTGATGCAGGTCGGCGGCCTCGTCTTTTGTGTTTGGATTCACAGCTGTCAGCATAGCCGTTTCACTTTTCTTATTTGCGGTAGTATTCGTCGTATTGCCTTTGTTTGTGCCACAGGCGGCAAAGCTTAACAACATCATCAAGGCAGTCAGTAAGGTTAAAATTTTTGTTGTTTTCATGGTGTTTACTCCTTTTCTGTTTCAATTTCTGTTTCAATTTCTGTTTCAATTTTTTGTTTTGCTGTTTCCGCTTTTTCAGCGGGACAATCATTTTCTTTTCCTTTGCCAAAGCCGTAGCGAAAGCTGACCGCCTTGGCAGGACAGGCACGGATACACTTACCACAGCGTATGCATTCGGTGTGGTCGGGAGTTTTGGTTACATCTACATCCATCTTGCATACTTTGGCACACTTTCCGCAGGAAATGCATTTGTGTTTGTCTACTTTCATTCCGAAAAGCGACACCTTGTTAAGCAATGCATAAAATGCACCGAGAGGACACAGCCACTTGCAGAACGGTCTGTAGAAAAGTACACTCAGTACGATTACCGTAATCAATATGCCTAGCTTCCATGAAAAGAGCGTACCCAGCGCGGCACGGATTCCCGAATCGACGGCGGCAAGAGGGATTGCCCCCTCGAGTACTCCTTGAGGACAAAGATACTTACAGAAAAAAGGATCTCCCATACCCACATCGTTTGTAATGAGCATTGGCAGCAAACCTACAGCAAAAAGCAAAACTGCATATTTTATGTATGTCAGCGGCTTCAGCTTTTTAGTGGAAAGCTTTTTTGTCGGTATCTTATGTAACAGTTCCTGAAGCCATCCGAACGGACACAAAAAGCCGCAGATAAAACGCCCGAGCAGAACTCCTATCAATATGAGGAATCCTGTGATATAATATGAAAAACTGAATTTTGACGAACCCACTACGGCCTGAAACGAGCCGATTGGGCATGCACCCGATGCCGCAGGGCAGGAATAGCAATTCAGTCCCGGAACGCAAACAGCCTTTCCTTTGCCTTGATAAATTCTGCCCTTCAATAAATTCGGCAGATGAATATTACTCAGCAAAGTTGCTCCTGCTTGAATAAGCCATCGAAAGCGTGAGAGAAACTGCGATACACCGCCTCTTTTTTTCTTCGGTTCTTTGTTATCCAATTCCCACACACTCCAAACACAGCCGGATTGCCTTGCTTAACACGGTTTCTGCCTCTCCACGCAGAGCTCCGTAACACAGCATCATAATTCCGCAGATAATCAGTACGATCTGAAATACGGCTTTTTTCTTTCGAGTCAATTCGGTCACTCCTTTCTTTTGTGCTCTCATTGTAGCACAGAGGATGTAAAATCCCTGTTAAGAACGAAAACTTAACAAAAACTTTATGTCTGAGCGATATAATGTATAATTAAATTATCAAAGAAATATGAAAACACAACAAGGAGAGTTTCTATGCGTATTTTAGTAATTGAAGACGAGCGTGCACTGTGCGAGACAATTGTTCGCAGCCTTAAAAGATTGGCATACAGCGTTGATTTTTGTTATGACGGAAACAAAGCAAATGAGTTGCTCGGAATAGAAAAGTACGATCTTGTTTTACTTGATCTGAATTTACCCGGTGCAGACGGGATGACGGTACTGCGAACTCTGCGACAAACCGACAGAGATACCGGAGTGTTAATTCTTTCGGCACGCTGTGAGGTTGCCGACAAGGTGGAGGGGCTGGATGCCGGAGCAAACGATTACCTGACAAAGCCTTTTCATTTGGAGGAGCTTGAGGCAAGAATACGCAGTCTGACTCGCCGTCGGTTTACACAAAACAATGTTGTTTTGAACTGTGGAAAGGTTGCTTTTGACACCAAAGCCCGTGTTGCCGTTGCTGACGGTCAGGAGCTGTCACTTACCCGAAAAGAAATCGGAATACTTGAATATTTACTTCTTAATCAAGGTCGCCCCGTCAGTCAGGAAGAACTGCTCGACCATGTTTGGGATAACAGTGTTGACAATTTCAGCAATTCAATAAGAGTACATATTTCTGCATTACGAAAGAAACTGCGTGCGGTACTCGGCTATGACCCGATTCGCAATCGCATTGGTGAAGGATATGTTATGGAGGAAGAAAAAGTATGAAAAAGCTATCCTTGCAATGGCGCATAACTCTGATGACTGCACTTCTTATCGGAGCCACCTGTATTTTTATGAATGTTCTTATCGGCTATTCCGGCAGCCATTATATGGATTCCATAGGCTCTTATGTTACAGGTTACGGTGATACGGACAAAGGAGAACCTGACTTTTTCGATCCCGAACACGAAAAGCTTGATCGTGAATTGACTATTGTAATTAACGGAGCACAGGAATCCTTTATCGCTACCAATTGGTATATTACGGCGGCGGCAACATTGTTAGGCGGTGTGCTTGCGTATTTTTTAAGCGGGCATGCACTGAAGCCTCTGCGTACTTTTACCGCTCGGGTTGAAAAGGTTCAACCTAACAATTTGACGGATATGAAGATAACCGAAGAAGTTCCGCCTGAACTGAGACAGTTTGTCAAGTCGTTCAATCGGATGCTTGACCGTCTTGATGAGGGATTTACCGCTCAACGACAGTTCACGGGAAACGCCGCACATGAGTTGCGCACGCCGCTTTCGCTTATGCAGGCACAGCTTGAACTTTTTTCGGCAGAGCATCCCGAGGTATTGCCGGAAACGGCGGAGTTTCTCCGATTGTTGCGTGAGCAGACAGAACGAATGACGCAAATGACAAAAACCCTGTTGGAAATGAGCGAGCTGCGCACAGTATCGTGTGCCGACCGCATAGAGATAGGACCTATGGTAGAAGAGATTTTCACTGACCTTGCGCCCCTTGCAGAGAAAAACAACGTTACACTTGAAAGCACGGGAGACGCTGTTATGACAGGCAGTGACACGCTGATTTACCGTTTATTATATAATCTGACCGAAAACGCTATACGCTACAACCGTTTTAACGGTACAGTGAATATTACCGTAATGCACAAAGACAATCAGCTTGTTATTACGGTTGCGGATACCGGCTACGGCATCCCCGAACAATACAGAGAAAGTATTTTTCAGCCCTTCTTTCGTGTGGATAAATCCCGAAGCAGAGAATACGGCGGCGTAGGATTGGGACTTTCTTTGGTGTGGGAAATCGTTGCACTGCACAATGGTAAAGTTCGTGTGGAAGAAAGTTCGGAAAATGGTACTGCTATAGCAGTAAAGTTTCCGACAGATGTGATAAAAAATTAATATTTTGCGATTTTTTATTAGTTAATTGTTGAAATTGCCGCAGCTCTGTGCTATACTATAATTAATTAATTGATTAGTTATCAAAAGGAAGCGAACATTATGAGAACAACAGAGGAACAGCACAACGAGCGTAAGCGTGAAATGATGGAAAAATGCTTTGAATGCTATGCTGAAAATGGGCTGACAGGTACGGGCATCAAGGCTTTGGCGGCAGCGTGCGGCTGTACAACGGGAAATCTGTATTCCTATTTCAACAGTGTTGATGAACTGATTATTGAATCAACTGCATACTGTATGGAAAAGGTCGAGGATGATTTTATGGAAAAAGCTCCCACCGACCCGAAGGATGTTGTTCGATTTGTGAAAGAGGTTCCGTATTGGACCGCAAAGAAGCACGGCAAGAAATATCGGCTTATGTATCAGGTCTATACCCATCCGAAATATATTGAGCACGGCAAGAAATTTTTTGAGGGGGTGAATGAGCGCTATACCGAGTATGCCAAGCGGCTTGAGCCGAAAATCGGCATTCCGTACACGGTGATTACACCGCTGATTTTTATATTTGTCCGTGCCTGTGTACATTATGCTATGTTTGAGGATGAATATTATTTAAAAACCCAAATGGAGGTCTTAAAACAGGGTGTTGCCCTGTTTACTGATAAATACCGTTCACAATATTTGAAAGGAGGCAATGATAAATGAAAAAACGAATATACTGTATTACCACCGCACTCTGTCTTGTGCTTTGCATCGTACTTTGCATTGCATTTGCTGCCGTATGCAGCAAGGCGGAAAATAGCAAAACCCTGTTGCCGGAGGTGCGAAATAACGGCACAGCAATCCAATGGAGAGATGCCGCCGAAGAGGAATGGCACGATCTTGTAGCTCTTAACACGCTCAGAGGTGCTGTCGGAGAAAACGGCAAGGACGGAATAAACGGCACTGACGGTAAAGACGGTCTTAACGGCAAAGACGGTACTGACGGCAAAAATGGCATTGACGGAAAAGACGGTCTTAACGGCAAAGACGGTCTTAACGGCAAAGATGGTACTGACGGAAAGAACGGTCTTAACGGCAAAGATGGTACTGACGGAAAGAACGGTCTTAACGGCAAAGATGGCATTGACGGTAAAAACGGCATTGACGGCAAAGACGGTACTAATGGAAAAGACGGTATTGACGGAAAAAACGGTCTTGATGGCAAAAACGGTGCTGACGGAAAGAACGGCACTGACGGCAAAGACGGTACTGACGGTAAAAACGGTACTGACGGAAAAGACGGTATTGACGGTAAAAACGGCGTTGACGGAAAAGACGGTACTGACGGAATAAACGGTACTGACGGTAAAGACGGCATTGACGGCAAAAACATAGAGGTACAAAGAACAACAGAATATATACAGTGGCGCTATGAGGGAGAAGACTGGCAAAACCTTGTTGCCATTTCCGATATAAAGGGACCCACAGGGCAGAACGGTAAAGACGGAGCAAACGGAAAAACACCGGAGTTCCGTGTAAATGAAAACAATCTTCAATGGCGTTATGTCAGTGACGAAATATGGCTAAATCTTTACGACCTTTCAAATTTGAAAGGTCTTGACGGAAAAGACGGAATCGACGGAAAGAACGGTGTCGATGGTATTGACGGCAAAAACGGTGATACACCGTTCATCGGTGAAAACGGCAACTGGTGGCTCGGAGTGACCGACATTGGCGTGAAAGCCGCAGGTGTTGACGGTGAAAAAGGTGACAAGGGAGATAAAGGAGATGCCGGACAGAACGGTAAGGACGGAGCAAACGGAAAAACACCTGAGTTCCGTGTAAATGAAAATAACCTACAGTGGCGTTATGTCGGCGATGAAATATGGCTTAACCTTTATGATCTTTCAATTTTGAAAGGTCTTGACGGCGCAGACGGTAAGGATGGTATAAACGGCAAAGACGGTGTTGACGGTAAAGATGGTGTTGACGGCAAGGACGGTGCCGATGGTAAGGATGGAACAAACGGACAAAACGGTTCTGACGGCAAAGACGGCAACACCCCGTTCATCGGTGAAAACGGCAACTGGTGGATTGGAACGACCGATACGGGAGTGAAAGCCACAGGAGTTGACGGTGAAAAAGGAGACAAAGGAGACATCGGTGAAAAAGGCGAAAAGGGTGACAAAGGAGATAAAGGCGACAAAGGTGACGCAGGTCAGAACGGCAGCTGTTCGGGATATTTTTACGGAGAGGCAAACGCTCCGAGGACAGTACTGAATAACAGTCGTGTCAATATTTCTGTCTACGAAAAAATAAACAAGGGCGGCTTGATTTCATCCTACAGGAATAATATTACCCTCAAAAAAGGACATATTTACAATGTCTGCTTAAGCGGTTCTCTCGAAGTTGGTTCAAACGAATTTAACAACAGCGGCAATTACTCTATTCAGATGACAGACGGTTATGATGACGATCTGTGCAGGGAGCTTACACGAATAAAAAGAGACGGGGCAAAAATACCGTATACCAATGATCAACATTCCTTTAATTTCAACAGAATGTATGATGCGTCAAATAAAGACATTACATTGCAGTTGTGGTTTGAAAATTCGGCATATAATACTTATCTCGGTGGCTTCAGAGGTACTATTACAATAACTGCTCTTGATTAAATTTATATAACGGAGGTGGCGAAAAATGAAAAAACGAATACTTAGTATCCTGCTCACAATTTGTATGCTGTTCTGCCTTATGCCGATAAGCGTATTTGCCGAGGAGGTTGGGGCAGGGGGCTCTGCTGCGATACAGCTTGGCACAGACGCACTGAATAAAACTGTAAACACAGCGAGCGCACCGACCGTGTATTTCGGGCAAAACCATGAAAATAATCCCGCTGCATGGCGAGTTATCGGCTATGACGGAAGCGGTGTTACAAGCTCACAGGGGGATATTACCCTGCTTGCGGCAGGCGCTATGGGAGTTATACCATTTGTCGATACCATATTAAACAACGAATACGCACCGAGTAATTTGAAAACCGCGATAGATGCGCTTGCAGCAAAGCTGACGACAGAAGAAAATGCTGCCGTAAAGAAACGGGCGCTTACAAGCGGAAGTTACGACGGAGAGAATACCGACTGTGTAGCGGGAGGGCAGGTGGATAACGCTGTATTCTGGCCGCTTTCCACAGCGGAAGCGTTTGCGGTAAACAACGATCTGCGTGCCTTGGAGCCTGCACATCCGAATTGGGTGACAACCGCTTGGTGGCTGCGCTCCCCCGGCTCCAATAAATATCATCTCGCCGTCGTGACTAGTGATGGTTCTGTCCAATACTCTGGGCACACTATCCTCATTTTCAATAATCATCGGACTGTTCGTCCCGCTTTTAAATTAAATATGAACTCTGTCCTTTTTGCATCTGCCGCTGTGGGCGGAAAGCCTGACGGAGGGCTGACCCCGATTCCCGAATACAGCGGAAACGAGTGGAAGCTGACGCTTTTAGATAGTAGACGCAATTTTGCCGTGACGGAAAAAACTGTCAGCGCCGCCCCCGACGATACCGTTACGCTGAATTACAAAGGGGCGACCACAGGGAAAAATGAATATATCTCTGTCATCCTGGCGGATAACAACGGCGCACAGTATTACGGCAGAGTAGCACAACCTACTGCCGAAAGCGGAACGGTTGAAATCAAAATCCCGTCTGACATTGCACCGGGCGACTATACCATGAAGGTATTCAGCGAGCAGTATAACGGTGACTGCAAGACCGACCTTGCAAGTGCTTTTGCGGATGTCACGCTGACGGTGGAAAGTCAGCCTGACGAACAGTTTACCCTCGCCCCTGGAGGCAGATACTATTTTGATCTGTCGGCGATGAACATCCCCGGAACGGTAAACAGCAATTTGCCTGACAGCACACTTCATTATGTGCCTTTTACCTATGTGGGCACGGTCAACGCTTATAAGCTCACATCGGAAATGGCAACCACCGAGGAGTATGCTCAGAAGAATAAATATCCCCACAGCCTATTCATTGCGGACTATGCCGTAACGCATACGGTAAGCTGGGATGACCTGAATACCGCAGGTCTGATTTTCGGCAAAAATTATGCCAGCGGCGGCGTGGACTATACCCTGCGCACACCGTCTGTGGGAAGTGACTGTACGGGTTTAGACGATTCCCAACGCGGCGTGCCCCAAAGCAACGAATGGGACAGGATACTGAACAAGGACAGCAGCTACATCAAAAACTGGAATGGCATATATTCGTGGGGGCAGGACACAACAAGATACAACTCGTCGCTCCGTGCGGTTCGCGGGTACGATTCGGGCCGACGCTGGAACGACGACGATGCTACGGACTCCCTCCCGCTCGTCGGTTTCCGCCCTGTCCTTGAAGTCCTGAACCCTGACACACTGAGCTCTGACGGGCTGAAGGTCGTTACCCTCGACTTAAACGGTGGCAAGCTGGGTAATAGCTCCGAGGATATTCAAATCATCGTGAAAAGCGGCGAAAGCTTCACCGCTCCTGCATCTGACGGTCTGACCCGCCCGGGCGGAGATACCGATAATTATTTTATGTGGCTTGACGGCAATGGCAATTCCTACGAACCCGGCGGCAGTGTTCCGGCGGACGTTACCAAGCTCACGGCGCAGTTTGTTTTATCAGAACAGTTTTCCCTTACCCCCGGCGGCAGATACTATTTTGACCTGTCGGCGATGGATATTCCCGGCACGGCAAACAGCAATCTGCCGGACAGCACCCTGCATTATGTGCCTTTTACCTATGTGGGTACGGTCAACGCTTATAGGCTCACATCGGAAACGGCAACCACCGAGGAGTATGCTCAGAAGAATAAATATCCCCACAGCCTGTTTGTGGCGGACTATGCCGTAACGCATACGGTAAGCTGGGATAACCTGAATACCGCAGGTCTGATTTTCGGCAAGGACTATGCCGCAGGCGGCGTGGACTATACGCTGCGTGCGCCGTCTGTGGGAAGTAGTTATACAGGCTCAGGTGATTCAGAACGCGGCACGCCCAAAAGCAACGAATGGGATAAGATACTGGATAAGGACGACGGATATATCAAAAACTGGAGGGAGATGCTTTCGTGTGGACAAGATACTACTATAAGAATTTCGGCGTCGTTCCGTGCGGTTCGCGGGTGGAAACGTTCGACCCGTTTCTGGACCAGCTACAATACTTCTTACTCGACCTTCGGCTTCCGCCCCGTCCTTGAAGTCCTGAACCCTGATACACTGGGCTCTGACGGACTGAAGGTCGTTACCCTTGACCTTGGCGGCGGAACGCTGGGTAATAGCTCCGAGGATATTCAAATCATCGTGAAAAATGGCGAGAGCTTCACTGCACCCTCTGCCGAGGGACTGCCCCGCCCGGACGGCATTTCGGAAGACGCGCAGCTGTATTGGTCGGATGAAAATGGGAACTGCTATAAACCCGGCGATACCGTACCTGCCGATGTTTCCATGCTTTCGATCACTGGAGACTATGAGGTGATTTACCTCCCCGGCACATACGGCGCCGGCAGTGCGGTGACGGATATGAAACCCCACAACAATATTCTTACCCTGCGCGGCGCTTTGTTCACCCGCGTGGGCTACACGCAAGTAGGCTGGTCAACCGTTGACGGAGGCGAAAAGGTATATGACTTTAAAGATATTTATACCAAAAACGAGGCACTGACGCTCTATCCCGTGTGGAATACGAATAAATACACAATAACCTTTGATACCAACGGCGGAAGTGAAATTGCACCCATTACTCAGGATTACGGTACGGAAATTACCGCCCCTGACAACCCGACAAGAAAAGGTTATACCTTTAAGGGATGGGATAAGGAAATCCCCGAAACCATGCCTGCGGAGAATATAACGGTTAAAGCACAATGGGAAATCAATCAGTACACAATAACCTTTGATACCAACGGCGGAAGTGAGATTGCACCAATTACACAGGATTACGGTACGGAAATTACCGCCCCTGACAATCCGACAAGAAAAGGTTATACCTTTAAGGGTTGGGATAAGGAAATTCCCGAAACCATGCCGTCGGAGAATATAACGGTTAAAGCACAATGGGAAATCAATCAGTACACAA
>NZ_NNSR01000073.1 GCF_002834225.1 Ruminococcus bromii
GCAGCTAAAAACAGTCCGCAGGACTGTTTTCTTAACGCTGCTACAGTTTTCAAAAAGATAATTGTATATTTGCTATTATCAACCCAAAAGTCAGTTGTGGCTTTGGGGATTTATTTGTATGCGGCGGTTTACATTTCTGCTTGAATATAAAAACCATCTTTGATATAATAAGCCTCGTAAGGAAACGGTGGCGGCTGTTTCGACTCCCTTGTGAAAGGGGGTGTATTCCAATGGCAGAGATTACATATTTATTTGTTCTCGCAATTGCTTTCGTGGCTTTTAATGAAGTCATTAAGAATATAAAGAAATAACCGCCCTGTGTAGCGACAGAGCGGTTAAATGAAAATAAACCAAAATGTAAGCGAAACAGCTAAAGCTGTTTCCTTACCTATATATTAACATCTAATTTTAAATATGTCAATTGTTTTCGGTGTGTAGTATTTACGCACCGTTTTATTTTGTGCAGATTAGTTGTTAATTGATACATCATAATATAGTAAAAAGTTTGGTTTTGCAATCAAAGTGATTGGCGAACGGAGTTTACCGCTACAGAAATTTTCAATTTTCAATTAACGTGGTTGCATTGCCAACATCAAAATGCCCATAATAATCGGTTGGTGTGCTAAATAAATCCACAGGCTGTATCTGCCGATTTTATCAAGCACGGGGATTTTTAATTCAAAGTATTTCGTAAGATTTTTTTCAACAATGAAATTCCAGAGATAAAAGCCTGCCGCAAAGAGGAAAATCCACGGAAAGAGCGGAAAAAAGTCTGTTGAAAAAAAGTCCGAAGAAGGAAATCCCAGAAACGCAAGGTACTTGCACGAATAGAGAAAATCGGGCAATTTTACGATATCCAGCCCGAAAAGTCCGACATAGCCTTTTGGCACATCATACGAAACCGCATACAGCAAAAATGAAATCAACGCTCCCGACAGGGGGCGAATTTTTTTGAGATTATCCGACAGAACGGAAACAATCATCATTGAACAGCCTATCAGATTCAGCACACCGAACCACACCGCCTGATTCGGTTCGGCAATCACAGTAACGCAGGTAACGGCAAAGCCCGCAAGATTTAAAAGAATACCTCTTTTTATGCCGTTTCTCGTAAAGTTAAGGCACATTCCCGAAACAAGTATGAACACCACGCAGATACTGCGTTCCCAGACCGCTGTCATGGGATAAAAATACCAGCTTGTGTTAATGCCGTATATCATAAACAGGTCGTAACACAGGTGAAACGCAATCATACTGATGATTGAAATTCCACGCAGGGAGTCGAGAAGATAATATCTTTTGTTTTCTTTTAACAAGGCTTTACCGTTTGGATTCATCAATTATTTATTCCTTTTCATCATAACGGAAAAGACGACCGCAGCTAAAACAAGCAACACAACCGCATATCCGCAGACGGGGAGAAGCTCGGGCATAATATCAGAATAATTGCCCGAAATTGTATCTCTTGCCGCATTAACTGCATGAGCAAACGGGAGTGCGTTTGCAAAGCTTTTGAACCAACCGCTGATCATTGCGGTGTCAAACCAAATGTTTGAGAACCACGCAGAAAGGTTTGTGAGCAATGCACCGCAGATTCCGCCGACAGCCTTTTCATTCAGAAGCGTGCCGATCAGAAGTCCGAGCGAGATAAACACAACTGCAATCGGAATGTTTACCGCAAGCATAAGTAAAATGTTTACGCTGACATCAAGCCCGAGGAAGAACGCAACAACAACGCATACGGCACTCTGCAAAATTGCCATTGGCAAAAGCGGAAGTGTGTAGCCGATAATAAATTCATGAGCCTTGAGCGGAGATGTGAACAATCTCATCATAAAGCTTGTAGTTCTGTCCTTTGCAATGAGCATTGACGAGAACAGCGAGATAAAGCTCATTCCGAAAACCGTAATACCGGGCGTCAGCTTGTCAATGTTGAACATTGTCATCTGAGCCTGTTCGTGGATTGCCGAATTTATTGCCGACAACAAAAGAAGAAGTACAACGGGAAATCCGAGTCCGAAACAGAATGTCAGCGGATCACGGAGAATTTCCTTTGTGTTTCGTGAGGCGAACGCAGTCAATCTCATTACAACGCACCTCCGTTTGTCAGCTTAACAAAAGCCGACTCAAAATCTTTTTCACCCGAAAGGGCAACAAGCTCATCGGCAGTACCCTCTGCCATAAATTTGCTGTGAGCCATAATTCCGATTCTGTCGCAGAGTGCAACAGCCTCTTCAAGGTAGTGCGTTGTGAGAATAACGGTGATTTTACCCTTGAGCTTTTCAATCTCAGCCCAAAGGCTGTGTCTTGCAATTACATCGAGTCCGAGCGTGGGTTCGTCAAGAAAGAGAATTTTCGGCTCTGAGATAAGTGCCATTGCGATGCTCAATCTTCTCACCTCACCGCCCGACAGCTTTTTAGCCTTGCGGTTTTCAAATTCCTGCATGGAAAAGCGTTCAATAATATCGCTTGCCTTGGCTTTGGCAGCTTTCTTTGAAAAGCCGTAAACCTCTGCCATAAGTTCAAGATTTTCTCTTGCGGTAAGGTTCATTGCCGCCGCACTTTCCTGCGGTGAAATTCCGATAATCTGCTTAACAGCCGCCCTGTCGGTTTTTATGCTGTGACCGAGAAGTTCGGCGTCACCCGATGTCGGCATAATAAGCGTTGTGAGCATTTTCATTGTTGTTGTTTTTCCTGCACCGTTGACTCCGAGCAAGCCATACATTTCGCCCTCGTTAATTTTTAGGTCAAGGTTGGAAACAGCCGTTTTTTCCTTATATTTTTTTGTGAGTTTTTCTGTTTTTATTGCGTACATATTTTCTCCTCAATTCAGGATAAAAGGGATTCAAGTCAAATTTTACTTCATTAACTTATCAAAGGGATTTTTTATCTTTGCAAGTGCCATGCCCTTTTTCTCGTCACCGAGAACCAGAAGCCTGTCGCCTGCTTCAATTCCGAAAACTTTTCTTGCGTGTTTCGGAAGCGTAATCTGTCCTCTTTCGCTGACCTTAACAATGCCGAAAATGTACTTTCCGTCACCGTCGGGAGTAAGTGCGTCAGATTCTTCCTCGTAAAAAGGACACACAAGAAGCATTTCTACCGTAGTTTCAAAAATCTGCGCCATCGTCACGCATTTTTCAACATCGGGAATAGATTCTTCATTTTCCCATTTTGCAACAGATTGTCTTGAAACCTCAAGCTTTTCGGCAAGGTCTTCTTGTGAATAGCCGTACTTTTTCCGAAGATACTTCAAATTCATACCAATCATACTTTTCATACCTCCTGATTTAAGTATATTTCATATGTAACGCAATTTCTACCAACCTTATTTTACACTTTATGTAAAAATCGGTTGCATAATCCCTTATATGATTTATGATAGACTTCCTTGCAGATTTTGTCAAACAAAATTGGATTTTGCCGTTTTAACACTATGTTCGTGTTATTTAAATATATATATCATGGTTTTGTTCACAAAACTGTCACATTGCAATGTTAAAATCAAACTAATATCGTATGTACGGAGGACATATTATGAAAAAACCTACTAAAAGAGATACAGTCAATCTGTTTTTCTCAGCATTCCTGATTGTTGCATTTATCGTTTGCGCACATTTCTTTTCACAGTACGCGTCAGCTCTTTCACAGCCGATCGGTTCAATTATCCCGATTCTCGTTTACGCTGTGTTCGGTCTGCTTGTATTCTATGCAACCCGCGTCGGTGACGGCAAAGCGGTAAAGCGTTTTTCACTTGTAACTCTCATTGTAATGGTACTTCCTTCACTCTACATAATCATTGCGTCGCTTGCTCCCGGACTTCCGCTTAACAGCGTGTTTGCAAACGCAAGCGGTTCGGGTCTTAGTGTTATCGTAACGCTTGCAAGTATCGCACTCGGCTATGGTATTCCTTATTCATTCTTAAGCGGTTTTGAGCTTGCGAGAGAAGATGCTGTCGAGGATGAAACAAGTGAGCATGTTCAGGGCGGTATTGAGGCTGATCTTGCAGATGATGAAAATGCCGAGGACACAAGCTTTGAGGAAACAGATGAAGCATCGGAAGATGTTTCCGAAAGCGAATCAACCGATGAAACCGACAACGGCGAAGAGGCTTGATCTGTAAAACAAATTTTAAACAACAGGTACCCACACGGCTTGTGCGGGTACTTTTTGTATGTGCCAAAAGTCTGTGTAACGGAAAAATACGCTCTTAAGCTAATAGTGCTAATATTCAGTTGACAAAATCCCACGGCTGTTTTATTATTTTGGTACAGGGTGCGTGTAATGAAAAGTGCCGTGTTTCTGTTTGAAAAATTTTCTTTTAAGGGAGAATTACATAATGGACGATAACAATAAATATAATAAAAGCAAGGATTATGAGCCTGACAACTTTGATGACGAGGTCGCTTTTCCAACAAGGAGAAGCAACCCTGCAAAAAAGCCTGTTGAGGATTACGGCGACAGCTTTGGCGAGGATATAATGTTCCCGTCGGATTATGACGAAGACGCCGTTCATATGCCTGAGATTGACTTTGATGACGATATGGCAACACCTGTAAAAATGCCGTCGGAGAGAGATGACATTGCACAGGCTCCCGATTACGGTGACAATTTTGATTCACAGACCGGAGAACAGGTGTCAAAGGCAACAATGGATTTTCAGTATGACCTTTCGGCTGACGACAGGGGCAACTACTATACCAAGTCAACAATCCGCCCGGAGCGTAAAAAGGTTGTGAAAAAGAAGAAGAGAACAAGCCGTAATATGGCTGTTATCCTTACGATTGCGGCGGTAATCTGCCTTATAATTGCTGTTGTTTTTGCGTTTACGCAGTGCAGCTCGCAAAAAAAAGACGAAAAAGTCACAACATCACCGTCAACAGAGCAGGTGACAACGGAACAGCCGACAACCGAATACGGTGACGATAACTATGTTCCCGTTTACACGGAAGAGCCGACATACGAACCCGAAACGGAGTATGTGCCTGAAACAGAAGCCCCCGTGCAGACAGAACCGCAGACGGAGTATGTGCCTGAAACAGAGCCGCCGCAGAGCAGTGATATCAGCACCTCCGAATCGTCACAGGTATCCGAAGACCTACAGCCGACTCAGGCACAGAGCGATAACGGCGATGAGCCGTATGTTAAAGAAAACTGATTGTTTTCTTTTAATAACTTAAAAATGAAATTATAGATTATGAAATTGGAGATGTTTTGAATGGGTTGTACCCACGATTGTTCAAGCTGTTCTTCGGACTGCAAAAGTAAAGCTCAGGATTTGCACGAGGAACTCAATAAATACAGCAGTGTAAAAAAAGTAATCGGCGTTGTGTCAGGCAAGGGCGGAGTTGGCAAGAGCCTTGTAACCTCAATGCTTGCCGTAACATTTAACAGACTCGGCAAAAAGACGGCTGTTCTTGATGCCGATATAACAGGTCCGTCAATTCCAAAGGCATTCGGAGTACATGAGAGATGCAGAGGCAACGGTGAGGGGATTTTTCCTGTTGTTACCGAAACGGGAATTAAGATGATTTCCGTAAACCTTCTTCTTGAACATGAAACCGACCCCGTAGTTTGGCGTTCGCCTGTTATTACAGGCACGGTAAAGCAGTTTTGGAAGGATGTTATCTGGGAGGATGTCGATTATATGTTTGTTGATATGCCTCCGGGAACAGGAGATGTTCCGCTCACTGTGTTCCAAAGCTTGCCGATTGACGGCATTGTTATTGTTGCATCGCCGCAGGAGCTGGTTTCAATGATAGTTCAAAAGGCTGTTAAAATGGCAAAGATGATGAATGTGCCGATTTTAGGTCTTGTTGAAAATATGAGCTGGTTTATGTGTCCCAATTGCGGAAAGAAACACAGCATTTTCGGTGACAGCCATATTGACGGGATTGCAAAGGAATATGATACTCAGGTACTTGCAAAGCTTCCGATTGACCCCGAGCTTGCAAAATGTGTTGATGAGGGAAAAATTGAACTTTTCAGCGGAGATTATCTTGATGATGCGGCAGAAATAATTGAAAAAGAGCTTAGCAAATAAGCATTTGCAATATTATGCTTTTTTGCTGTAATTAACAAGCATAATTTCAAAACTGCAAACAGGAGGAGTAAGCAATATGAAATGCCCTAATTGCGGCTTTGAGGCAAACGGAAAATTTTGTGAAAATTGCGGTTCACCGCTTGCCCAAAACAGCTCACGAAAAAACACGGAAGGTGTAAACAGCTTTGAGCAAGATAATCACAACGCAGTGCCCGAACAGCCGAGATATGATTATAACACAGAGAACCAAACCTGCGGTCAGTCGTATCCGAATAATCAGCAGTACGGTCAGCAGAGCCACGGCGGATTCGGTCAAAATCAAAATTGTGCGGGCAGCGGTCAGCAGTTCACAAATTCACATAATGGCAGCGGTCAGCAGTTTTCAAGTGCTCCGAACAGCAAAAAAACCGCTGCTATAATAATAAGCGTTATCAGCGGTATAATTATACTTATAATAGTTGTCACAGCTATTTTGATTTGCAATTTACTGCCAAAGTTTATGGATATGGCGAATGAATATGCCGACAGTGCTTTTGACGCAGCGTCAAGCTATATTTCTGATGAATTTCAACAAGAAACTATCGCTCCGACAGAAGATCCTGACGCTTACGATAAGGTCGATGAAAATACTCATCTGAGATACAGAGAGAGCGATAATTATGACGGCATCGTAATTACGGGCGCAGAGTATGAGTTCTATGAAAGCTACATAAACAGTGACGAAAAGAAATTTACAATCAACATTCCGTCGGAGCTGAACGGCAAAAAGGTTGTTGAAGTTGAATATATAACAGTTTATGTTCCGGACAAAGAGATTACGATTGTAATTCCGGATACCGTTAAGATTATCGGAAGTTACGCTTTCTGCTACAGCGATGATGTTGTTGCAGTAGAAATTCCGAACAGCGTAGAAGTAATCGGCAGCGATGCTTTTGTAGGCGATCCAAAGCTTAAAAAGATAACCGTTCCCGATTCCGTAAAGGAAATGGACGATTGCGGTCTTGGCTTTAATACTGACGATAATTATAAAAAAGTTAAGATTCAAGACTTTAAAATGTATTGCAAAAAGGGTTCTGCCGCCGAAAATTACGCAAAAGATAACGACTTTTCGTATGAGATAATTAAATAAAAGTTAATGTAGATTAAAAAAACAGCTTTCCGAGTTTTTTTCGGAAGGCTGTTTCATTTTTTTCGGATATGTATTTGTTTGTAAAAGATTTGTGTAATTATTTATGGGCTTTAACACAAGAAATATTTTTGTTATAACCATTCGGTAAGGAAATGGCGGCTGTATTTCAGACGGAAGGACACGGTTTACCGCCGACCATAATTTTCCATTTTTAATTTTCAACTTTCAATTTAAAAGTAACGCTCGGGCGATAATGCTTGAACTACCGCAAGCTGTCTTCACGAACAGGCAACGGTGGCACACTGCCGACCACAATTTTCCATTTTAAATTTTCAACTTTCAATTTAAAAGTAACGCTCGGGCGATAATGCTTGAACTATCGCAAACTGTCTTCACGAACAGGGCGTAGCGACACGCTACCTGCAGTTTTGAAAATATATTTTGATGAGATTATTCGGCTTGTCGGCAATGCCTATGCCTAAAAAATCACCGTCATGGGTTTTCATTCTGAAAAGCTGACCGTTCTCGTACCCCGACTTGGCAAGGTATGTTCTGTCGGCACTCAACGCACCGCCGTTTGCAAATCGTTTTGCCTGCGCAGGCGATACGGCAAGATAGCCCAAACTCATAAACAGACTTTCAACGGAACGCAGTTTTTCTTCAACATTTCCGTTTTCGCAAATGCTTTTCAGCTCATCAAGCGTTATGCACTCGTCAAGCGAAAATCCGCATGCCGAGGTTCTGCAAAGTGCTGTCATAACCGCACCGACACCGAGAACCTTGCCGATGTCATCAATTATCGTGCGTACATAAGTTCCCTTTGAACAGGAAATTTCAAGCGTGCCTGTCTGCGTTTTTTCGTCAAAATTTACAAGCGAAAGAGAATAGACAGTAACCTTTCGGCTCTCACGCTCAACCTCGATTCCCTGCCTTGCAAGGTCATAAAGCCTTTGACCGTTCTTTTGTACGGCAGAGTACATCGGCGGAATCTGCTCAATTTCGCCCGTGAAATTGGGAAGTACTCTGCGGATCTGCTCCTCTGTAACCGAGGCTTCGCATTCGCCTGTCACCGTACCCCAGATGTCGAGGGTGTCGGTGGTTTTGCCAAGCTGAAATTCTGCCGTGTATGACTTGTCATGATTGAGAATCAAATCCTGTGTTTTCGTTGCAGTTCCGAGCAAAACAGGCAGAACGCCCGTTGCGTTCGGATCAAGTGTTCCCGTGTGACCGAGCTTTTTCTGCCCTGTCAGTCTGCGGACAACGGCAATAACATCAAAAGAGGTGAATTTCTTCGGCTTGTCAATCAGCAGTACACCGTTAAGATTGCTCATGATAAAAACTTCTCCGCAGCTTTTTCAAGCGTTGTCTTTACGGTTTCAAGGTCGCCCTCAATTGAGCATCCTGCCGCCGCAGGATGACCTCCGCCTCCGAACTGCGAACAGAAATCCGAGGCATTGATATTATTGTTTGTACGAACGGAAATCTTGAAGAATCCGCCCTCTTTTTCACGCATTGTAATTCCGATGAGAACACCCTCAATCTGACGGGGAATAGAGGCAAGTCCCTCCATTTCGTCATCACCCGTGTTGAGCTTTTTTAGCATATCAAGCGTTGTGTAAATTATTGCGCACCTGCCGTCTGCACAATAGGTCATTGAGTCGTAAACGGCTCTTTCAAGCTGAATTTTGTTTTTCGACTTTGTTTCAAACATCGCCTTGTTTATGTATGCGGTGTTACAGCCAAAGTCCATAAGACTTGCGGCAACACGCATGGTTTCGGCGGTTGTGTTTGTGTATCTGAAACAGCCGGTGTCGGTTGAAATGCCTGTGTAGAGGCAGTCTGCAATGTCCTTTGTAAAGTTGATGTGCATTCTGAGGAACAGCTTGTAGAGAATTTCGCAGTTTGCCGCCGCATATTTGTCAACAAACTTTTCCTTGGCGGTAAATGTGTTTGAACCGTGGTGGTCAATGCACAAATCAACCTTGCCGATATATTTGTCCATATTTGAACCGAGAAGGCTGTCAGCCGCAACATCAACGCTGACAACCGTTTCGGATGTAAAACCTTCTTCTTCGATATTTTTTTGAAGATAGGCAAATTTTGTCGGAACACCTGTTGTGATAACTCTTGCTTTTTTGCCGATTTGGCGGAGCGCAAGGCAGAGCGCAAATCCGCTGCCGAGGGTGTCACCGTCAGGATAAGCGTGAGTCAGAATATCATAATTATCGTGTGCCTCAAGAAAACGGGCAACCTCATACAGATTCATCATTTTCTTCCTCGTCTTCCTTAATGTCAAGGCTGTTGAGAATACGGCTGATGTTTGCGCTGTATTCTATGCTGTCTGTTGCGTGGAAAATGAGTTCGGGAACATGGCGAAGATGAAGTCTGTGTCCAAGCTCTCGTCTGATAAAGCCCGATGCAGATTTCAAGCCCTTGACAGCCTCTTTGGCTCTGTCAAGACCTTCAATTGCGCTGACCTGTACCGTGCAGTATGAAAGGTCGTTTGTAACCTCAACTCTTACGATAGAGATAAACGCCTGCTGAACCCGTGGGTCTTTTAATTCTCTGAAAATAGCAGTAAGCTCTCTTTTGATGTCCTCTGTTGTTCTTTCAATTCTATGGCTTCCCATGCTATCACATCCTTTTATCTTATTTCCGTAGGGGCGGTCATCGGCCGCCCGCTTTGATGAAATATTTTGTTATTTTACAGCTACTGACTTGAACTATACAGTATTTATTTAAACAGAAAATTTCTGCCGTTACCTGCGGGCGCCCAATGACCGCCCCTACAAAATAACGGTGAATTTGTGTTATTTATAAAATTTGGTTTAATATACAAGCTTTAATCCCTGTATTCTTCGATTGTATAAACCTCGAACATATCGCCCTCTTTGAGGTCGTTGAATCTTTCAAGACCGATACCGCATTCGTAGCCTTCGCTAACTTCCTTGACAGCGTCCTTGAATCTCTGGAGAGATGCAATTGCGTCATCTGCAATAACGATACCGTCACGGATAACTCTTACGCTTGCGCCACGCTGAATCTTACCGCTCTTAACATATGAACCTGCGATTGTGCCGACTGACTTAATCTTGATAACATTACGACACTCAGCCATACCGAGAACAACTTCTCTTGTCTTAGGAGCAAGCATACCCTTCATAGCAGATTCGATTTCGTTGATACAATCGTAGATAATGCTGTAAAGACGCATATCTACGCCTGAACGCTCTGCATTTTCTGCGGCAACTGCATCGGGACGAACATTGAATCCTACGATGATTGCGTTAGATGCTTCTGCAAGCATTACATCGGACTCGTTGATTGCACCTACTGCGCTGTGAATTACATTTACTCTTACCTCGTCATTTGAAAGCTTTTCAAGTGACTGCTTAACAGCCTCGGCAGAACCCTGTACATCGGCTTTAACGATAATCTGAAGTTCCTTGATTTCACCGAGTTTCATCTGGTCAAAGAGATTGTCAAGAGTAACCTTAGTCTGTGCGTTGAAGATTTCTTCCTTCTTAGCAGCCTTTCTCTGGTCAACAAGAGTTCTTGCAAGACGCTCATCGGAAACTGCGTCAAAGATATCGCCGCCAACCGGAACTTCGTCAAGACCTGTGATTTCAACAGGAACAGAAGGACCTGCTTCGGTAACTCTTTCGCCCTTATCGTTTGTCATAACTCTTACACGGCCAACGCTTGTGCCTGCGATGATTGTATCGCCCTTGTGAAGTGTACCGTTCTGAACGAGTACAGTTGCAATAGGACCTCTGCCCTTGTCAAGTCTTGCCTCGATAACAGTACCCTTTGCGGCTCTGTCGGGGTTAGCCTTGAGTTCTTTCATCTCTGCAACAAGAGTAACCATTTCAAGAAGATCGTCAAGACCTTCCTTTGTCTTTGCGGAAACAGGGATACACGGTGTATCACCACCCCACTCCTCCGGAATAAGTTCATACTCTGTGAGCTGCTGTTTAACATTTTCGGGATTTGCGCCGACCTTATCCATTTTGTTGATGGCAACAATAACAGATACACCTGCGGCTTTTGCATGGTGGATAGCCTCAACCGTCTGCGGCATAATACCGTCATCGGCGGCTACAACGAGGATTGCAATATCAGTAACCTGAGCACCTCTTGCACGCATTGTTGTGAATGCCTCATGTCCCGGTGTGTCGAGGAATGTAACAGGCTTGCCGTTTACCATAACTCTGTAAGCACCAATATGCTGAGTGATACCGCCTGCCTCGCCTGCTGTTACATTTGAGTGACGGATAGCGTCGAGGATTGAGGTTTTACCGTGGTCAACATGACCCATAACAACAACAACCGGAGCTCTCTCAACGAGATTTGCCTCATCGTCCTCGCTGTCATCAATAATCTGTTCTTCGATTGTAACAACAACCTCTTTTTCAACCTTTGCATGAAATTCCATGGCGATAAGTGACGCCGTGTCAAAGTCGATTGTATCTGTTGCCGTTACCATTGTACCCATAAGGAATGCCTTTTTAACAACCTCGGCAACGGTAGCCTTGAGTCTGAGAGCAAGCTCCGAAACTACGATTTCGTCAGGAATCTGAACTGTAATCGGTTTCTGCTTACGCTCAAGAGCAATACGGTTCAGACGCTCCTGCTCCGTTTCACGCTTCTGCCGTCTGCCCTTCTGACGCTGGGTACGGTTTGTGAACTTCTGCTTTTTAACAATGTTGTCCGTGCTTCTGCCCTTTGAGCTGTCGCTTGCAAGGTCATCATACTTCTGGTTGTAACGCTCAACATCAACATTTGTTGCACGGGTGTCAATTACTCTGCGCTTGCGGGGAGCAGACTCCTCAACGCTCTTTTCCTGAGTAACTTCGACCTTTTCCTGTTTTGATGCAGGCTTTGCATCCTTGTTGTTAGGCTTTTTGTCGTTTTTATCGGTCTTTTTCTTCTGATTGTCAGCCTTTGCATTCTGCTTTGCGGGCTTATCTTCCTGCTGCGGCTTGCTTTCGTTGTCAAGCTTGTTGTTGCGTGCCGCAAAGTATTCGTCAAAGTTTTCAACCTTGTTCTTCTTTGTGATTACATCAAAAATCACATCGAGTTCGCTTTCCTCGAGTGTTGTCATTGTTTTCTTTGTAACACCGCAATGTTTTTCGAGAATCTCAATAATTTCCTTGTTTGAAACTCCGAGATCTGCTGCTGCGTCCTTTACCTTATATTTTATCATACAATTCTCCTCCCAATTCGTTTTCAATAAGCTGTTCAAGCTTATCTGCAAAGCCTTTGTCTTCGGTTGTCATAACTCCGCAGATTTTTCCGAGAGCAAATCCGATTCCTTCTTTGCTTCGGTTTATTGTCAATGTTTTCACATTGCATTCATCAGCGGCTGTCTGCACGCTTTTCTTACTGCTCTTTGAAAAATCATTTGCAAAAATAACAAGCTTTGCCTTATTTTTTCGTATTGAGTCAATCGTCGTGTCGGCACCTGTAATCAGCTTGCCTGCCCTTTTGCAAATGCCAAGCAGCGACAAAATCCTGTCGTTCATAAAAAATCCTTTCGCCTACCTGCCGTCTGCTGCGGCAAGTTCACTTTGCATCTGCTCATATACTTCATCGGGGATTTTACAGCTTAACGAGCGTTCAAAGCGGCGTGCCTTGCGAGCCTTTTCAAAGCAGGCAAGATTCCTGCACACATATGCGCCTCTGCCTGCCTTGCGACCTGTGAGGTCAAGCGAAATTTCGCCTTTTGCAATGATTTCACCGTTTTCATCTTTGGTGTCGGGTGCTTTGACAACACGGATAAGCTCACGCTTTTCTTTCATCTCTCCGCAACCCGTACATTTACGCAGCGGCATTTTTCTTTGCTTCATAAAATCCCTCTCTGTTTAATCTGATTATTCTTCTGTTTCATCCGAAACAACTGTTTCGCCTTCTGTGCTTTCGTCAAGGTCGAGAACATCTTCGGACTTTTCGTCAGCCTTTGGTTCATCGTCCTCATCTTCGCCGTAGAAACCGCTTTCGGGGCGGATGTCAATTCTCCAGCCTGTAAGTCTTGCGGCAAGACGGGCATTCTGTCCCTTGTTGCCGATAGCAAGTGAAAGCTGACCGTCGGGAACTGTTACACGGCAGCTCTTTGTTTCTTCATCCGTAATTTCAACCTTGCAAACGCTTGCAGGAGAGAGAGCCGCTGAAATATACTTTTCGGGATCATCGCTGTAAAGAACAATGTCGATTTTCTCACCGCCAAGCTCCTCAACAATTTTGTTTACACGACTGCCCTTGTTGCCTATACATGAACCGATTGCGTCAACATCGGGATTTGAGCTGTAAACAGCCATCTTTGTACGACTGCCTGCCTCACGGGAGATTGACTTGATTTCAACAACGCCGTCATAGATTTCAGGAACCTCCTGCTCAAACAAACGCTTTACAAGACCGGGATGAGTTCTTGAGATGATTGCGTGAGGACCTCTTTCGTTGTCCTTGACATCTGCAATGTAAACCTTAATGTGGTCGCCTTCTTTAAGGTCGTCATGTCCGAGCTGTTCGCTCTTTGGCAGAGTAGCCTCGCTCTTGCCGATTTTAATTGTTGCAACGCCTGACTTAGGATCGATTCTTTCAACAGTTGCCGTAACAATCTCGCCGAGCTTGTTCTGAAACTCAATAAGTGACTGACCCTTTTCGCCCTGACGAATGCCCTGACGGATAACATTTCTTGCAGAAGAAACAGATGTCCAGCCGAGGTGCTTGGGATCAATCGGAATTTCAATCTCATCGCCTACAACAAATTTCTTTCTCTTGTTAATCTGCTGAGCCTCCTCAACAGTAACCTCAAAGTTAGGATCAAAAACCTCGTCAACTACTGTTTTGACAAGCTTTGCATCAAAGCTGTTCTTTTCCGGATCAACCTTGAATACAACATTTTCATTACCGCCGTAGTAGTTCTTGCAGGCAACGGAAATTGCCTTTTCAATGTTCTGAAGCATATAGTCCATAGGAATGCCCTTTTCCTTTTCAAATGTTCTCAATGCCTCAAATAAATCTTTGTTAGTCATTTTCCAAATCATCCTTTTCTTATTTTTCGGTTATATACAAATTGTTATGCTGTTATGTGTATCCGTAGTGTTCAAACTGCAATTTTTAATTAAAATCGTCAAGCTTAATCCATGCGGCGTCCTTTTTGCTGATTGTGATTTCATTCTCACCGATGTGATCCTCAATTGTGACCTTACCGTCGGAATAATCCTTTAAAACCCCTTTAAATTCTCTGCCTATTCCGTCAATGGGGCGGAGCATCTTAACCATAATATCCGCACCGATGAACTGCATAAAATGTTCGTCACGGATAAGCTCACGCTCAATTCCGGGGGAGCAGACCTCAAGACAGTACGCCTCTTCAATCGGATCAAGCTCATCAAGAGGACCGTTGATTGCACGGGAAACATTTTCGCAATCGTTAATGTCAATGCCTTCGGGCTTGTCAATGTAAACACGCAGAAAACGGTCTGCACCTTCCTTGACATAACGCACATCCCAAAGTGAAAGTCCGAGACCTTCAACAATCGGCTGACAAAGCTCCCATACTTTTGATACGGTTACACCGCCTTTGCTTTTTGCCATAAATTCACTGCCTTCCTGTCTGCAAAAATACCCTGTGCGAAATATTGCAGACAGATAAACCGCACCGAGGAACAAAGTGAAAACTAATAAATAAGGAGCGGGTTTGTTGCCCACTCCTTTAGCTTTCATTATTTACAAGAAAATTATAGCACCAAAACGGCTTATAATCAAGTGTTTTTCAAATCTTTTCGTATTTTTTACAAAAAAGTTTAAAAAAACATTTGAAATCACCGTGCAAATGTGTTATTATATTTCGTGGACACTTTACATCACGATGTTTTTGTGATATAATCACCGTGGTTTTGCAACCGTGTGAAAAATTAAAATTAGTTTTTGATTTTGTTATTGCCGTATTTTTACTGTTTTTATAGCAATGATTTGATTGTTAATGTCCGAAATTTTGCGAGATTAACATTATAAAGGTTGCAACCCTACAATTAAATATGCTGATATAGCTCAGTAGGCAGAGTGCGTCCTTGGTAAGGACGAGGTCACGGGTTCGAATCCCGTTATCAGCTCCATAAAAAGGTATTGGTTAAAAAGACCGATACCTTTTTATTGTTGTTTTAGATTAAGATAAGGGATTCGAAAGCCCGTTTAGAAAACGCTTTAGTAAAGCGTTTTTAGGGCGTAGCGTTGATGAGTGTTCAGAATTTGCACCGCAAACAACAAGCGAGGTATGTACTCTCGCAATGCACAGAATAGTTATCAGCTCCATAAAAAGGTATTGGTTAAAAAGACCGATACCTTTTTATTGTTGTTTTAGATTAAGATAAGGGATTCGAAAGCCCGTTTAGAAAACGCTTTAGTAAAGCGTTTTTAGGGCGTAGCGTTGATGAGCGTTCAGAATTTGCACCGCAAGCAACAAGCGAGGTATGCACTCTCGCCATGCACAGAATAGTTATCAGCTCCATAAAAGGGTATTGGTTAAAAAGACCGATACCTTTTTATTGTTGTTTAGAAAACAATACCGTTGCCAAATCCAAACTGATTAATATTATTCTTGTACAACCTATCTTGCATATACTGCAATTGCGTTGCGGTCATACTGATTATCGCTTTCCCCTTTCCTTATCCTGTGACTATATTATACTACAATGTTTAAGCGTATAATTTGTGCATATTGGTACTTGTTAAGTGTAAAGAGGTATGTTATAATAATATTTGTAAAGGAACGGTGGCGGCTGTTTCGACTCCCTTGCGAAAGGGGGTGTATTCCAATGGCAGAGATTACATACTTATTTGTTCTCGCAATTGTTTTCGTGGCTTTTAATGAAGTCATTAAGAATATAAAGAAATAACCGCCCTGTGTAGCAGCACAAGACGGTTAAGTTGAAAAATTTAATCTAGTTGCAAGCGAAACAGCTAAAGCCGTTCCTTTTCACCTATATTATACAACAACAACAAGTTGAAGTCAATAGATTTTTAACGGTCAGGCGGTGAAGAAATGGCAGAAAATAAGAACAGCAGGGCGAGAATTGAGGCAAACAACCGATATAACGCTAAAGCATATGACCGTATCAATGTTGCTGTGCCGAAAGGTCGAAAGGACATTATCAAAGCCCACGCAGAAAAGAACGGCGAAAGCGTGAACGGCTTTGTTAATCGTGCTATTAATGAAACAATACAGCGTGACGGTGAGTAATTCCACAAGGCAAGCTCTGAAATATGGGCTTGTCTTGTTTTCTTTTAGTTGACAGGTTTCTTAACGGATTTAATTTTTCAAAACAGCCAAATGAAAGTATTTTTGAAATTATGTAAAATATACTTGACAATAAGTAACTTTTAATGTACTATAATGGTACAGAAAGCTTTTTGTACGCATTGTGGATTTTTTAAGTATTCACATCTGAACACATAAAATTTTTTAATATTTTTGCGGATTATCGGTTGGACGAATAAATCTGCAAATTGGCTGATTTATTTTGGAGATGTTATTATGGAAGAAAAATACTATTGGGTGCTTGGTTTTTGTTGCGGTTTTATTGCCGTAGTTATCGTAACGCTCATTATCGCAAACATTAAAAGGAAAAAGAACACTTACACAGAATACGATGAACGACAGGTTCTTGCACGGGGCAAGGCTTATAAATCGGCATTTTTTGTGCTTATCGGGTACATAGTTGCCTGCGCTTTAGTTAATGTTTTGGAGATTAATTGGGCTGAACTCAGCGTTCAAATGTTCATAGGACTGTTTCTTTCAACCGCCGTATTCGTCGGAATAAGCATTTTTAATGACGCATATTTTACATCAAATAAAGGCAGAAAGAGTCTTTTAGGCTCTTTGGCATTTGTTGCGGGAGCAGAATGTTTGGGAATTGCTTTCGGCGAAAAAACCTTTGTTACAAACGGAATAGCAAATCTTGACATTATTCCTATCATTGTAATGATTTGGGCAATAAGTATTTTTGTGATGGTTGTCATCAAAACAATAATTGACAAAAAGGCAGTTGAAGAATGAAGAATTTAAGATTAAAAAGCGCCCGTGCCGCAAAGGATTTGTCACAGCAACAGCTTGCGGAACTTGTAAAGGTGTCAAGACAGACAATAAGCGCAATTGAAAAGGGCGACTACAATCCCACAATTAACCTTTGCATAGCAATATGTAAAGCGCTTGACAAAACCCTTGACGAATTGTTTTGGGAAGAATAAGTAAACTTTAACGGCAATCAGTGATTTATTTCGCTGTTGCCGTTTTTATTTTTACCGTTTCAAAATCAAACGGCAAATTGCCACGGGGAGTATTACAATGTGGGGGAATTGTAAAAATTAACGAAAAATGCTTGAAAAATGTCGGGTTAAGCCGTATAATATAGGTGTTTGAGGATTTCGGACTCATACAATTTATTGAAAGGAGAAGTACACATGATTTATTCAAAAGAAGTTGAAAATATGTGCACTGTAGCAAAGGGACCTAAGCACGGTCCTGCACCTATTCCCGAAGAGGGCAAATGGGTAAAATCTTATGACATTAAAGACATTTCAGGTCTTTCACACGGCATTGGCTGGTGTGCTCCTCAGCAGGGTGCCTGCAAGCTTACACTTAATGTTAAAGACGGTATCGTTGAAGAGGCTCTTGTTGAAACAATCGGTTGTTCGGGTATGACTCACTCTGCAGCTATGGCAGCAGAAATTCTTCCTAACAAAACACTCCTTGAGTGCCTTAACACAGACCTCGTTTGTGACGCTATCAACACAGCTATGAAGAACATCTTTGAGCAGCTCGTTTACGGCAGAAGCCAGACAGCTTTCTCAGAGGGCGGTCTTCCAATCGGCGCAGGTATGGAGGATCTCGGTAAGGGTCTTCGCAGCCAGGTTGGTACAATGTACAGCACAAACGCTAAGGGCGTTCGTTACATGGAAATGGCTGAAGGCTATGTTCTCAAGACAGCACTTGACGAGAACGATGAAGTTATCGGCTATCAGTTCGTAAAGCTCGGCAAAATGCTCGAGGACATTCGTCACGGCGTTGAGCCAAACGAAGCATACAAGAACAACATCGGTCAGTACGGTCGTTTTGACGGCGCAGCTAAGTACATTGACCCTCGTGAAGAATAATTCGGTAAGGAGGACACCATAATGGCAGTAACATTTGAAGGTATGGAAAGAAGAATGCCTAAAATTGAGAAGTGCCTTGCCGAATACGGTATTGCAAATCTTGAAGAGGCAAGAAAAATTTGTAACGATCTCGGTTTTGATCCCTATGACATCGTAAAGGGCGTTCAGCCGATCGCATTTGAAAACGCAGGCTGGGCTTACACACTCGGTTGTGCAGTTGCAGTTAAGAAGGGCGCAAAGACTGCTTCGGAGGCAGCAGAAGCTATCGGTATCGGTCTTGAGGCTTTCTGTATTCCCGGCTCAGTAGCTGAGCAGAGAAATGTTGGTCGTGGTCACGGTAACCTCGGCGCAATGCTCCTCAGAGATGAAACAAAGTGCTTTGCATTCCTCGCAGGTCACGAAAGCTTTGCAGCAGCAGAGGGTGCTATCGGTATCGCTCGTAACGCTAACAAAGCAAGAAAAGAGCCGCTCCGTGTTATCCTTAACGGTCTTGGCAAGGACGCTGCTTACATTATTTCAAGAATCAACGGCTTTACATATGTAAAGACTCAGTTTGACTATTTCACATCAGAGCTTAAAATCGTTGAAGAGAGAGCTTTCTCAGACGGTGAAAGAGCTGCAGTTCGCTGCTACGGCGCTGACGATGTTCGTGAAGGTGTTGCAATCATGCAGCATGAAAATGTAGGTGTATCTATCACAGGTAACTCTACTAACCCGACCCGTTTCCAGCACCTCGTTGCAGGTACATACAAGAAGTGGGCAAATGAGAACGGCGTTAAGTATTTCTCGGTTGCATCAGGCGGCGGCACAGGCCGTACACTTCACCCCGATAACATGGGTGCAGGTCCTGCTTCATACGGTCTTACAGACTCAATGGGCAGAATGCACGGTGACGCTCAGTTCGCAGGTTCATCTTCTGTTCCTGCTCATGTTGAAATGATGGGCCTTATCGGTATGGGTAACAACCCGATGGTTGGTGCTACAGTTGCTTGCGCAGTTGCAGTTTATGAAGCTGTTAACAAGTAATTACCAATCTTTTCAATAAATTAAAAAGGGATCGGCTCTTTGAGTCGGTCCCTGATTTTTTGCGTGCCTGCACAGACAGCAAGTGATTTGTTCTTAAACGACGAAAACACCAGGCTTGCGGCAACCCGGTGTTTTCTTATGTTCTTTAAAAAATGAGGGGTACAATTACGAGTCTCTGAATAGACCCGTATTGAGGAGGGTAGAACAATTATACTCTGACGGTTGCGGATCCGTCTTTCTGAGTACACCTATATTAAACAACCTAAATATGAAAACTGTGTGAATTTTGTTTGAAATTGTATTGAAAACTGCGGTCATATTTTTTTGTTAAATTCACTTCCGCATTTCGGACAGCGAACAGTGTGATTGCCTTTTTTGTTGCGGACACGAAGCTGCGCCTTGCACACGGGACACTTGATATAACGGTAGTCCTTGCGGTCACGAATTTTCTTGAAGGTCAGTTTGAACCAACCTGTTACCGCATTGTAAATCGGAAGAAATTTTCTGTTTTCGGCACTTCTTGCAACAATGTTGCGTGAGAACATACGAAAACAGATAAGCACGATAATCAAGAGCATTATTCCGTCAATGATGTATCTTGCAACACGGTTCCACACAAAAATATTCACGAACCACAGTATAAGCAACAGCACCCAGAGTGCATTGTTGAGCTTATCCGTGCCGTATCTGCCCTGCATAAAATTGGCGAATCTGTTAAATAATCCTCGCATAAAGTTCATCCTTTCCGCAAAAAGCGGGTAATTACAAAAATCATCCTTCCACCATTTTATCACAGGCAGGGCATACATTCAATAAACATTTGACGATATATGTCACTAAATCAGCCGAGAACGAGCTTTGCCGTGTCAACGCTTTCTTTTGCGTCACGGCAGTAGTAGTCAGCGCCAATTTTCATAGCGTAGTCCTTTGTAAGAACCGCACCGCCGACAAATATTGTGCATTTGCTTGAGCCATCGGGATTCTGAAGTTCCTTACATTCTCTTACAAGCCTTATTGTATCTTCCATGCTCTTGAGAGTTGTTGTCATAAGAGCCGAAAGTCCTATCATTGTAATATTCTGTTCAACGGCAGTATCAACAATAAGCTGAGGATCAACATCTCGACCGAGGTCAACAACTGTGTAGCCGTAGTTATCGAGAAGAACCTTTACAATGTTCTTACCGATATCGTGAATGTCACCCTTTACGGTTGCCACAATAATTTTGCCCTTGCTCACGGGAGTTCCGCTTGTCTTTGTAAGGTGCTTTTTAATTACATCAAAGCACTCCTGAGCTGTGTTTGCGCTTTGGATAAGCTGTGGAAGGAAGATTTTATTCTTTTCAAAATCTTCACCCACTCTGTCAAGTGCAGGGATAAGCATTTCGTTTACAACCTGCATTGCATCGGTTGTTTCAAGAAGCTTTGCGGTTGCGGCTGCACCTTCGTTTTTAAGTCCGTTATAAACAGCCGCAAAAATATCAACATTGCTGTCTGCCTTTTTAACGGGAGCGGCAGGAACAGCATCGTTATATGCGTTGATAAATTCAAGCGAGTTCTTGTCAATGCCGTTAAGCACACGGAATGCTCTTACAGCGCCTGTCATCGACTCAACATTCGGGTTGATAATCGGCAAATCAAGTCCCTGTTCCATAGCCATTGTAAGGAAAGTTCTGTTGACAAGCTCACGGTTCGGAAGTCCGAACGAAATATTTGATACACCGAGACAGGTTTTACAGCCAAGCTCTGTTTTTACTCTGTGCAAGGCCTCAAGAGTCTGACGGCAAGCCGCCTGTTCTGCGGAAACCGTAAGAGTAAGACAATCGATATATACATCTTTTCTGTCAATGCCGACAGCCTCGGCTCTTTCAACAATTCGTTTTGCAATCTCAAATCTGCCCTCGGCGGTTTTCGGGATACCGTTTTCGTCAAGTGCAAGTCCGACAACAGACGCACCGTATTTTTTGACAAGAGGAAGAACCGTTGCAAGGCTCTGTTCCTCACCGTTTACGGAGTTCAGAATCGGTTTGCCGTTGTAGTAGCGGAGTCCTGCCTCAATAACCTCGGGCTTTGTGGAGTCAATCTGGAGCGGAACATCACACACACTCTGAATAGCCTTGAGAACACGCACCATCATCTTTTTTTCGTCAATTTCGGGATGACCTACATTGACATCAAGAATTTCCGCACCGCCCTGAACCTGACTGAGAGCCTGAGTGAGAATATAGTCAATATTATTTTCAACAAGCGCCTGCTTGAACAGCTTTTTACCTGTGGGGTTAATTCTTTCGCCGATAATTCTCGGACCGTTGATTTCGACAACCGTCGTTGAACTGCAAACGGTTGTGTCAACGCTTTTTGTCTGAGGCTGATATTCTCTGTCGGCAACCTCCGACTTAATTTTTGCAATATAATCGGGATTCGTTCCGCAGCATCCGCCGATAATCTTAACACCGTATTTGAGGAGTGAACAAACGCACTCGGCAAATTTATCGGGCATAATGTTGTACTCGTTGCTGTTAGGATCGGGCAAACCTGCGTTAGCCTTGATTACAAGGGGAAGATTTGTGTATTTCGACATCTCGGAAACAACGGGTTCAAGCTCATCCGGACCGAGTGAACAGTTTACACCGAGAGCGTCAACACCGAGTCCCGTAAGAGTGACAGCCGCACAGGCAGGGGATACACCTGTAAATGTTCGTCCGTTTCTCTCAAAGGTCATTGTTGTGAGGATAGGTTTGTCGCAGTTTTCCTTTGCGGCAAGGACTGCGGCTTTAAGCTCGTAAAGGTCGGTCATTGTTTCAAAAACTATGACATCGGCATCTTTACCGGCAAGAATCTGCTGTTTGTAATACTCATAAGCCTCGTCAAATTTCATTGAACCGGCGGGTTCAAGCAACTGACCTATCGGACCGATATCAAGGGCAACGAGGGCATCTGTACCCTCAACGGCTTTTCTTGCAATCTTAACACCGGCGCCGATGATTTCTTCAACGCTGTAACCGCTGTCCTGAAGCTTGTAGGCATTTGCACCGAAGGTGTTTGCGTACACAATGTCAGATCCGGCATCAATATACCTCCTGTGAAAGCTCTCGATAAGCTCGGGGTGAGTAATGTTCAGCACCTCAGGCACATGGTCGTACTTTACACCGCTTTTCTGAATGAGAGTTCCTGTTGCACCGTCAAGCAGAATAAAATTCTTTTGGTTGAGATATTCACTAAAGTTTGAAAAATTCTTAAACACCACAATGTTCCCCATTTCTTCTGAAGCGACATTTGCCTTTCATACTGCAAATTGCACACCCTCGTTTTCTTCGTTCAATCGGATTGTCTGAAATTCCGAGAACCGCCGTAACCGACTTTGACGGCACAAGCAAACAGCTGTCGCCTGTTGTAAGACCTATTTTTCTCGGAGCGTCAAGTATTCTCAGATACTCCTTCTGCATCTCAATAGGATAGTCCCCATAGCCGGGGCTGAAACGGAAGGTCATATACTTTCCGCTGTATTTTTCGGCAAGAATTTCGTCAACCTTTTGACACACCTGTTCAACGGCAACGCTTGCAAAGCTGTCAAGCACAACCGCCCTTGCCATATCGGAAATCTGGCTTATACGGATAAGCTTGTCAATTTCCGAACCGATTGTCGCACACATCATAACAGCTGTGTGGCAGCCCTCAAGATGCTTTTTTATATCATTGCCGAGTAAAATATCGTCAAACGGAGCTTTGCGTTCAACATAGAGAAATCTCGGCTCTGCTGTTTTCAATATTTCTTTTTCGCATTCATCCATCAGCACATCCATGCGGTAATTAAGGCTGATTCCTGCACCGCCGAGGTAGCGTATAGCCTCTTTGCGGTTTAATCTGTCAAGCGTTATCATAAAAGACTTGACACCGCCTCCGTAATTTTTCTTGCAACATACGGGTTGTTCATTGTGTAGAGGTGGATGCCGTCAACACCGTGTGCGATAAGGTCAACGATCTGGTCAACCGCATATGCAATGCCTGCGTCACGCAAAGCCTCGGGCCTTGTATCATACTTCTGCATAATCTTTGCAAATTTTGCAGGAAGGCTTGCACCGCACATTGAAACCATTCTTTCAATCTGACTTTTGCTTGTTACAGGCATAATACCTGCCTCAATCGGAACATTCACGCCTGCAATCTTCGCTCTTTCAAGAAAACGATAGTAAACGGAGTTGTCAAAGAAAAGCTGTGAAATAAGGTGGCTTGCACCCGACTCAACCTTTTTGCGAAGGTTGTGAATGTCCTCAACCTCATCGGTTGCCTCGCTGTGAACCTCGGGATAACAAGCGCCGGCAATGTCAAAATCACCCTGTGACGCAATGTATCTGCACAAATCGCTTGCATAAGTGAAATCCTTCTGCGGTTCAACACCTTCAACCCTGTCACCGCGGAGTGCAAGAATATTCTCGATGCCGTTCTCTTTAAAAAGCGCAAGGTTGCGGTCAATATCAGCCTTTGTGCTGTTAATGCAGGTGAGGTGTGCCACGGATTCAACTCCGAAATCTCTCTTGATTTTTGTTGCGATTTCGCAGGTACGGCTCTTTGAACCGCTGCCGCCTGCGCTGTATGTTACGCTGATGAAGTCAGGCTTTAAAGCCGAAATTTCTTCAAGCTTGCCGTAAACCGATTCAATCGGAGAGGTCTTTTTAGGCGGAAATACTTCAAAAGAAAAAACTGTTTTTCCGCTGTTAAACAGACTGCTGATTTTCATATATAAAACACCTCGGTAAAAGTACTTGTTAAAATTGATTAACAACCGTTAAACTGCGTTAATTATAACACAAATAAATTTAGCACACAATACTGTTTTGTCAGAGTTTGTCCTTTGGTGCTATCATTTTTTCGGGGATTGCAGTATAAATAAAAGTTATATTCGCAGTTTTTTTCGGGTGAGTTCACATTTATAAGCATTAACAATAAAGGGGCTGTTACAGAATTTTGCATTCTGCAACAGCCCCTCGGATGCTTTACGCACAAATATTTAAAGTAAAATTATTTGATAAATTACTTCTTGTAAGATGTGTGCCAGATTTCCTTAGCATACTGGAGGATTGTACGGTCAGATGAGAACTTACCTGCATTTGCAATGTTGATAAGGCACTTCTTACCGAATTCCTTACGGTTAGCATACTCTGTGTTAGCTCTGATCTTTGTATCAACATAATCGGGAAGATCATAGATGAGGAAGTAGTTATCAGCCTTCTGCCATGAAGAATCCTTGAGGAGTGAATCATGGAGTTCCTTGAAGCTGCCTTCGCCCTGAGCACCGCCGTCATCAAATGTGCCGTCAATAAGTGTATCAACAACTCTCTTGATTTCCGGATTAGCGTCATAAAGAGCCTTTGGATGGTAGCCTTCCTTCTTCATTCTCTCGATATCCTCAACCTTTGCGCCGAAGATGTATTCGTTCTCAATGCCTGCGCACTCAGCAATTTCAACATTAGCACCGTCAAGTGTACCGAGTGTAGGAGCACCGTTGAGCATGAACTTCATGTTACCTGTACCCGATGCCTCAAGACCTGCTGTTGATGTCTGCTCAGAAAGGTCAGCGGCAACAACAATCTTCTCAGCGTAAGATACATTGTAGTTGGAAATGAAGTAAACCTGAAGGAGATCCTTTGTTTCGGGATCGTTGTTTACAAGCTTGGCAATCTCATTGATGTACTTAATGATTGCCTTTGCTCTTGCATAACCCGGAGCAGCCTTTGCGCCGAAGATAAATGTTGTAGGAGTCCAGTTTTTAAGCTTCTTATCCTTCAATCTGAAGTAGATTGTCATGATTGAGAAAGCGTTGAGGAGCTGTCTTTTGTACTCGTGAAGTCTCTTAACCTGAATATCATAGATTGAATCGGGATTTACATCGTAGCCGTCCATCTTCTTGATGTAGTCTGCGAGCTGCTGTTTCTTCTTCTTCTTGATGTTGTTGAACTTTGTGATTGTTCTTGTGTCAATGCTGTCATTGAGCTTTTCAAGAAGTGAAAGGTCTGTAAGCCATGCATCTGAGCCAACCTTCTCTGTGATAAGAGCAGAAAGCTCAGGGTTGCAAAGACCGAGCCAACGGCGCTGTGTGATACCGTTTGTCTTGTTCTGGAATCTCTCGGGATATACCTGATACCACTCTTTGAGTACATCAGCCTTGAGGATTTCTGTGTGAAGCTCGGCAACACCGTTTACATATGTTGATGCGTATGTTGCAAGTCTTGCCATATGAACAACATTACCGTCGATAATGCGCATCTTAGCCTTTGTATCCTCATGCACACCCTTAGCAGTAAGCTCTTCCTGGCACTTGTTGGCGATAAGGCAGATAATGTGATAAATCTCAGGAATAACCTGTGTCATAAGGTCAGCAGGCCACTTCTCGAGAGCCTCGCCGAGAACTGTGTGGTTTGTATAGTTAAATGTCTTTCTTGCAATTTCAAAAGCATCGTCAAAATTGAAGCCTTCGTTCATAAGAAGTCTTACAAGCTCGGGAACACATGATACAGGATGTGTATCGTTAAGCTGAATTGTGTTTTCCTTAGCAAAGAAGCTGAAATCATTGCCGTGCTTCTTCTTATAACGGCGCATAATGTCCTGAAGTGATGCAGAACAGAAGAAATACTGCTGTTTAAGTCTGAGAACCTTGCCCTCATACTTGTTATCGTTAGGATAAAGAACCTTTGTGATGTTTTCGGCATCGTTCTTTTCCTGAACGGCATTGTTGTACTCTGTGTTATTGAAAGCAGTAAAATCAAAATCGTTTACTGCCTCAGCCTGCCAAAGACGAAGTGTGTTGATGTTTGTTGTCTTACAGCCGATAACAGCCATATCGTAAGGAACAGCCTTAACTGTCTGGCCCTTGAATGATACTGTAACAGCCTCATCCTCAACACGGTTGCACCACGGATCTTCAAATCTCTGCCAGTTATCAGCTGTTTCAACCTGATAACCGTTTTCGATAAGCTGCTTGAAAAGACCGTACTTGTAACGGATTCCGTAGCCGTCAAGCGGTACTTCCTGTGTAGCAGCACTGTCGAGGAAACAAGCGGCAAGTCTGCCGAGACCGCCGTTACCGAGAGCAGCATCGTCGATATCCTCAAATACATTAATGTCAATGCCCTTCTTTTTGAGGAGCTTTGTAACATCTTCAAGAATGCCGAGGCAGTAGAGGTTGTTGTACATCATTCTGCCCATGAGGAATTCTGCAGAAAAATAGTAAGCTCTGCGTTCGCTGTCATGTTTAATCTTGCTTGCTTCCCAGTTGCCTGCGATTTCGCCCATTACTGCTTTGCCGAGTGAGTAGTGAAGCTCAGCGGGTGTGAGCTCTTCAATCTTTTTGCAGTACATAGACTGAGCTGTGAGTTCAAGCTTTTCCATAATATTACCCATTTGTTTAGTCCTCCAGTCGTCCGCTTTTTTCAGACATAGTTTTTAATTTATCTGCAAGCTCATCAGTAAGAGCTGCACCATCGAGTCTCCATACCCAGTTTCCGCCGAGTGTTGACGGAATATTCATTCTTGCCTCCTTGCCAAGGCCGAGAATATCCTGCATAGGTACGATTGCTGTATCTGCCTTGCTTTCATAAGCAACACGGATGAGTCCCCAGTTGAACGGTTCGTCATCAGGCATCTGACAGTAACTTCTTGCATAGCTAATGTCTTCGGGTTTAGCTGTTTCAAGCCAGCCCATAACAGTATCGTTATCGTGGGTGCCTGTGTAAACAACACAGTTTTCGGTGTATTTATGGGGAAGATAGTCGTTCTCTTCACCGCTGTCGAAAGCAAATTCAAGAACCTTCATTCCCGGATAGCCTGTCTGCTCCATAAGCTCGGTTACATCGGGGGTGAGTGTTCCGAGGTCTTCGGCAACAATATCAATCTTGCCGAGTGCCTCTTCCATCATCTCAAAGAACTTAATGCGCGGACCTTCAACCCATTCACCGTTGATTGCGTTTTCGGCAGGATAAGGAATTGAATAATAGCTTGCAAAAGCTCTGAAATGGTCAATACGGGTGATGTCATAGAGCTTTGATGCAGCCTTGATACGCTCAAACCACCACTCATAGTCGGTAGCCTCAAGGTAATCCCAGTCGTAGAGAGGGTTGCCCCAAAGCTGACCTGTTGCCGAGAAGTAATCCGGCGGACAGCCTGCAACTGCAATAGGATCACCGTCGTCATAAAGCTGAAATAGCTCGGGATTAGCCCATGTGTCTGCACTGTCCATGGCAACATAGATCGGCATATCGCCCAAAATCTTGATGCCAAGACCGTTTACATACGCACGGAAGGATTCCCACTGCTCATAAAATTTAAACTGTACAAATTTCCAGAAATCAACATCATCCTTGAGCTTGCGTTCATAACGCTTCACGGCAGCCTCATCACGCATTTTGATTTCCTCGTCCGGCCACTCTGTCCAGGAAACCATATCAAAGCTCTTTTTAACCGCCATATAAAGGGCGTAGTTTTTGAGCCATGCACTGTTTTTGCGCTTGAAGGATGTAAATGCCTTCTGGTCGCCTTTTTTGAAGTTATTGTAAGCAATTCTCAAAACTTCAAAGCGGCTGTTGTAAATTTTCTCATAATCAACCTCGGCATCGTTTGAGCCCCAGTCGTAGCTCATAATTTCTTCCTTAGTCAAAAGACCTTCTTCACAAAGAGTGTCAAGGTCAATGAGGTAAGGGTTGCCTGCATAGGTTGAAAAGGACTGATACGGTGAATCACCGTAGCTTGTCGGTCCAACGGGGAGAATCTGCCAAATCTTCTGACCTGATTTTTTCAGATAGTCAGCAAACTTGCGAGCCTCTTTGCCGATGGTGCCGATACCGTAGGGGGATGGAAGCGAAGTAATCGAAAGGAGAACACCTGCGCTTCTAGCCATAAAAATCAACTCCATTCTGACGGAATATTAAATTTTTAAATCTGTGGTTTCGGGCGCAATTCGCCCCTGAACCCACAGTATCAAGATAATTCTATCACATAATCTTCATTTTTACAAGTTATTTTTTAAACAATGACAAGTTATTGCAATATACTCAAAATAGTAAGAAAAACTGCGTCAGAAGTTAGTTTTCTTATATAGCTTCTCGAATTTGTCTTGTTTATACTGCCGCCGAGCATAAGCTTTACGGCATAACTTTTGTCTTTTGTGCTGATTCCGCAAAAAACAAGACCAATGGGCTTTTCGGGAGTTCCGCCCGTAGGTCCTGCAATTCCCGTTGTGCTTACGGCTAAATCCGCGCCCGAAATTTTCCTTGCACCCTCTGCCATCTGCATTGCCGTTTCAGCCGAAACTGCTCCAAGCACAGACAGCGTTTCGTTTGAAACGCCGAGAACCTTATGCTTCATTTCATTTGCATATGTGCATACGCCAAAATCAAACACATCGCTTGCACCGCTTACTGCGGTAATTCTTTCGCTTAAAAGACCGCCTGTACAGCTTTCTGCGGTTGCAAGCCTTACACCCTTTTCACGGAGCTTTGCAACAACATTTTCCTGAAGCGTATCGGCGTTGAGGTTGTTTTTTCTCAAAAGCTTAATCACATCTATATCTGTCAGAGTTATCATTTATAATCATCTCCGATAAATTTTCTATCCATATTTTAACACCGCAATATGAATATTGCAATTGTTTTTATTTTTTGGTATATTAAAGGGAAGCGTGTCCTATGCAATTCTTAAAACAAAAGAGGTAATAAATATTATGGCTTGGTTTTTTACCGAAGAAAATATATCCGGCAACAACTACACCCTTGTCGGAGAGAGCGCAAAGCATATTTCAAAGGTTCTGCGTATGCGTACAGGCGAGGACATCACCCTTGTTTCTCCCGATAAAACTCAGTATGAATGTAAAATTTCGCTCATCACGCAGGGTGAAGTCACGGTTGACATCATCTCACAAAAGCCGTGTGAAAACGAACCCGATGTGTTTGTAACCCTCTATCAGGCTCTGCCAAAGGGCGACAAAATGGACTTCATCGTTCAAAAGTGTACGGAACTCGGAATCAGCAGAATTGTGCCGATGATTTCGGCAAGATGTGTTTCCCGTCCCGATGAAAAGTCGCTGAAAAAGAAGTGTGAACGCTGGCAGAAAATTGCTCTTCAGGCAGCAATGCAGAGTCGCAGGGGCATTATTCCCGAAGTAACTCCGTGCATTTCGTTTAAAGAGGCGGCAGAACAGACAAAGCAGAACGAAAAGACCGTATTTTTTTACGAAATGGGCGGAGAATCCGTCAGAAAAATTCTGAATGGCACAAAGCCTAAAACCGTCGGAATGTTCATCGGCAGTGAAGGCGGATTTGAACAATCGGAGGTTGACAGCGTAACCGCAATCGGCGGTCAGACGGCAACCCTCGGCAAACGAATTCTCCGTGCCGAAACCGCCCCCCTCGCCGCCCTATCCATTATTATGTACGAAACCGACAATTTTAGTTCGTGAAGACAGTTTGTGCAATGCACGACAAATGATGCCCGAGCGTAGCATAGTAGTTGCATATACAAATTACATTAACTCAACACCAAAATCGGAGGAAAATTTATGACAGGAATTATATGTGCCATGCAGATTGAGGCCGACGGAATTATCGCCCTTTCTCAGAACACACAAACCGAAGAAATCGCAGGAATGAAATTCACCACAGGTACTCTTAACGGCAAGGACATAGCCGTTGTTGTCTGCGGAGTCGGCAAGGTCAATGCCGCCATGTGTGCCGTTGTGCTTATTGAAAAGTTCAATCCCGATGTTGTAATCAACAGCGGTGTGGGCGGTTCACTCTCCCCTCTTGTATCAATCGGCGACATTGTTGTTGCTACAAAATCCGTTCAGCACGATATGAACACGACCGCTCTCGGCGACAAGCGGGGCGAGGTTTCGTTTCCCGACGGTACAAAGATCTTTTTTGATTGCGACAAAACAGTTGTTGAAAAGCTTACGCAGGCTTGCAAAACACTTCCCGACACCAAGGTTGAGCAGGGCGTTATCGCAAGCGGCGACATATTCATTTCAGACCGTAAAAAGCGCAAGAGAATTGCCGACACATTCGGCGCTCTCGTCTGTGAAATGGAGGGTGCGGCAATCGGTTATGTTTGCTACGCACTCAAAACTCCTTACGGAATCATCAGGGCAATCTCCGATGACCTTGACGAAAACAAGGGTGTTGATTATGCAAAATTCTGTGAGCTTGCAAGCAAAAAAACCGTAGGCGCAATATGTGAATATCTCAAAAATGAATAATTATGACCGACTCAAAACGGGGAACGCATCTGTTTCCCGTTTTTTCTTTTGTAATGAGTTGTCTTTTTCGATTTCTATTGACAATATAATCACATTTGGATAAAATAAAAGGTAGCATTATTTTATGAAATAATACTACACATATAAGGGAGAGATTTATATGCAGCTTACAGGTGCAGAAATCATTTGCGAGTGTCTTCTTGAACAGGGTGTTGACACGGTTTTCGGTTATCCGGGCGGTGCGGCGCTCAACACATATGACGCACTCTATAAATACAGCGACAAAATCCGTCACATTCTCACAGCACACGAACAGGGTGCTTCTCATGCGGCTGACGGTTACGCAAGAGCAACAGGCAAAACAGGCGTTGTTATGACAACATCTGGTCCCGGTGCAACAAACATCGTAACAGGTCTTGCCACAGCCAACATTGACAGCATTCCGCTTGTTGCAATCACAGGCAATGTAACAACCGATCAGCTTGGCAGAGACAGCTTTCAGGAGGTTGACATTGTAAACATCGTAAAGCCCGTTACAAAGGCAAGCTTTCTTGTTGAAAGAGTTGAGGATCTTGCCGACACGATACGCAAGGCATTTGCACTTGCACAGCACGGCAGAAAAGGTCCTGTTCTTGTTGATGTTCCTAAGGATGTTACAGCCAACAAGACGGAATTTGTACAGACAATCCCCGAAAGACCGAAGATATTTGAAATTAAGAATCCCGAAAAAATTCGTGTTGTTCAGGAAATGATTAAGAATGCAAAGCGTCCTATGATTTACGCAGGCGGCGGTATCATAAGCGCAGATGCGAGCGAAGAATTTAAAGCATTTGCAGAGCTTATTGACGCTCCGGTTTGTTGTTCACTTATGGGACTCGGCTGTATTCCTGCCGACCACCCGCTCTGCATCGGCAACATCGGTATGCACGGCGGTTACGAAACAGGTATGGCAACAGCCGAATGTGACCTTATGATTGCGTGTGGTGCAAGATTTTCCGACCGTGTTGCAGGTGACCGTGAAAAGTTCGGCGAACAGGCAAAAATTGTCCAGCTTGAAATTGACGAAAAAGAAATCAACAAGAATGTAAAGGTTGACGAGTACATCCTCGGCGATATAAAAGAAATTCTCATTGCACTCACAATCGGTCTTGACCGACAGGATCATCCCGACTGGCTCGCAAAGATTGAAGAATGGAAGCATCATTTTGATGATAAAAAGCTTCCCGAGTGCGACCTTCCGCTCCCACAGCAGGTTCTTGATGTAATCAACGAAATCAAGTGTCCGTCGGACATCATCGCAACAGATGTGGGTCAGCACCAAATGTGGGTTGCACAGTTCAGCAAGATTATGGAAAGCAGAACGCTCCTCACATCAGGCGGTATGGGTACTATGGGTTACGGCATGGGCGCCGCAATCGGTGCGCAGTGTGCCCGTCCCAATGACAGGGTTTGCCTCATCACAGGTGACGGCAGTTTCCACATGAACTTAAACGAACTTGTAACACTGAAGTCCTATGAACTCCCCGTTGTTGTAGTTGTTATGAACAACACGGTTCTCGGTATGGTTCGTCAGTGGCAGAAGCTTTTCTACGGCAGTCGTTTTTCACAGACCAATCCGCACAGAGCAACCGACTTTGTAAAGCTTGCAAACGCTTTCGGCGTTGACGGTTTAAGAATCACAAAGCCTGAGGAAATCAAGCCGATTCTCACAAAGGCTTTTGAAATGAACAAGCCCGTTGTTGTTGACTGTCGCATCAGTCCCGATGCAAATGTTCTCCCGATGATTCCTCCGGGAAAAACAATCAATGAAATCATCACCGAAATGTAAGCCGAGAGCCTCGGCACGCAGTTCGTGTAGGCAGTTTAGCTGAGAAACAACTGTAAATTCCCGACCACGGCAAACCGCTGTTCCTTGTTCGTGTAGGTAGTTTGATTAAATAACATCTGCATATTTCCGAACACTGCTAACTTAATAATTAAACATATATAGGGTACTCGTTCGAGTACCCTGTTTTTTATGCCATTCAGTAGCTGCGCTCAACTTTGAATACATAGCTTTAAACAAAGCGTAAAAAAACAGCCGTATTTTTACGGCTGTTTTCTGTTACGACTATTAAAGTAAAATTACTTCTTTTCTTTCTTCTCTTTTGGTTTAACTTCTTTTTCAAAATTTACGGCATCGGCAACATCCTCTGTATCGAACTTATAGTCCTTACCGGGGAAAACTGCGTTGAGAACGATACCTGCGATTGAAGCAACTGCAAGCGGTGAAAGTGTGATTTCAGCACTGCCGATTGCAAAGCTTACCGTGTTGCTTGAAAGACCGAGCGCACAAACAAGAATAACTGCGGCAACGATAAGGTTACGGCTCTTTGTGAAGTCAACCTTGTTTTCAACAACATTTCTGACGCCGATAGCGGAAATCATACCGTAAAGAACAAACGAAATACCGCCGATGATACAGCTTGGAATTGAACCGATAATTACCGAAACAATCGGGAAGAATGATACTGCAACGGCAAAGTAAGCGGCAATTCTTATTACTCTCGGGTCATAAACTCTCGTAAGAGCGAGAACGCCTGTGTTTTCACCGTATGTTGTGTTTGCAGGGCCGCCGAAAAGTGATGCAAGTGTTGTTGCAAGGCCGTCACCGACAAGAGTTCTGTGGAGTCCCGGATCTTTGATGTAGTTATTGCCTGTTGTTGAACTGATGGCGCAAATATCGCCGATATGCTCCATCATTGTAGCAAAAGCAATCGGAACAATGGCAATGATTGAAGATGCGATAAGCGCACCATTTGAGTAATCAATACCGCCGAATACCGTTTTATCCCAGTGAATCGGAATTCCGATAAGACCCTCACTGCCGAAAATGTGACCTTTTGAGATGTTGTCACAAATTGTGTTCAGGCTTGTAAAGTCAAAAATCGGCTGATAAACACCGTTTGCGTCAGCACCGCCCGAGAAAAGCCACGGAACATTCTGAATAAGGTCGGGATTTGCCTGTGAAATGAAGTAAAGCACAAGACCTGTGCCGTAGGAGATGAGCAAGCCGAGTATAATCGGAATGATTTTAGCCATTCCCTTGCCCCAGATGTTGAATACAACAATTACCGCAAGTGCAACAACAGCCAAAAACCAGTTTGTTGTGCAGTTTGAAACAGCCGACGGAGCAAGTCCAAGACCGATTGCAATGATAATAGGTCCCGTTACAACAGGCGGAAAAAATCTCATAACCTTTTCAATGCCCACCGCCTTGATAACTGCGGCAAGGATGAAGTAGATAAGACCTGCACACGCAACGCCAAGGCACGCATACGGGAGCATACTGTTAGGATCGTCGGGTGAAAGTGCCTTGATTGCGGCATAGCCTCCCAAAAAAGCAAAGGACGAGCCGAGGAAGGCAGGTACTTTAAACTTTGTAATGCAGTGGAACAAAAGTGTTCCCAAGCCTGCCATAAGCAAAGTTGTTGAAATGTCAAGTCCCGTTAAAATCGGAACAAGGATTGTTGCGCCGAACATTGCAAACATATGCTGAACACCGAGAATTATCATCTTCGGTTTTCCGAGCTTGCGGGCATCATAAATTGCGCCGTTGTTTTTGTCCATTAGAATTCCCTCTTTCTCATTTTCGGGTTTAAAATCTGTAAAAAACCCATTCCTGTTAATTATACCCTTGCAAAGATATAAAAGCAATAACTTATTTTTACAAAAACGAATTTCTTCTCTCTGTTTACACCCTTATCCGCTTTTCTGTCATTGCTTTTCGGATGAATTTTTGATATAATGAATACTACTGTTTAAATGCATAAGTAAAATAATTTGTAATATTAGTTGTATTTTTAATACCTGTAATATTCATTACATTGTTTTGAACAACTATGTTTCAGGAGATATTATTGAAGTGAATTATAAAGAAAAAAACAAAAACTTTTCTGCAATTGAATTGTTCGCAGGTGCAGGCGGACTTGCTTTGGGAATATCAAAAGCGGGATTTAATACCTTAGGACTTGTTGAATTAAATAAAGATGCCGCAGACTTGGTTATCTGAAAAAATTACAAATAATTACAAATGGTTACAATTTACAAAAATACAATTGAGCAGGGCTGATTATTATACACATTTTCCACATAGTTTTCAACAATTGTTGAAAAAGAACGGCAATGCCTGTTGAGCGTTTCTACGGTTACTGCGAAAAAGAACAAAAAGAAAAATAATCATTGAATAACAGCACGATAATATGTTATACTTTGGTAAACAATAACTTTTACGGAGGACAAAATGAATAAAATTATAAATAAAAAGTCGCTCAAGGGTATGCTTGCTGTTATGCTGTGTGCCGTTATGGCTTTTTCTGTCTGTGCCTGTGATGTTGACTCTGACGCCGAACCGACAAAAACAGACGCACAAATCCAGTTTGACAAATATTGTGACGATTTGTTTACGGAAGAACTCGAGGATGACGCACTTACCGCACATTTTGACATTTCAAATCCGTCGGACTACGGTCTGAAATATGACGAGGAGGACTACACCCTCGGTCATGTGTCCGATGAAGATACAAAGGAATCCTTTGATGAGCTGAAACAGGCAAAAAAGGATTTGGAGGAGTTTGACCGTTCGGGACTTACTTCCTCTCAAAAGCAAACCTATGACACACTTGCAAGCTACTTTGAAATTCAGCTTTCATATGAGGGAACAACAGAATTGCAGAGCATTTTTGCACCGCAGTCGGGAATTGTTGCAAGCCTCTTTACAACTTTGTCAGAGTTTACTTTCTATGAAAAGGATGATACAGACCTCTACCTCGCTGTTTTGAAGGATACAAAACGCTATATGGACGAGTGCATTGCGTTCACAAAGAAACAGGCTGAGGACGGCTACTTTATGACAGAAGAAATTGCGAAGCAGTCAATTGATGAGTGTGAAAAGCATATCAAGAACGACAAGTCCGTGCTTGTTGATGAGTTCGAGTCGAGAATAAAATCACTCGGCCTTAGCGATTCCGAGAAAAAAACCGTTGTCGAAACCAACAAAAAGTATTTTGAAGAATACTACATTCCTGCCTTAAAAGCAGCAAAATCAGCACTTGAAAGTCTCAAAAAATCAGGCAAAAACGAAGAAGGTCTTTGCGGTTACGGTGAAATCGGCAAAAAGTATTATTCGGCAATTGTCAAAGACAAAACAAGCAGCAGTATGACTCCGAAAGAGCTTACTTCATATCTTACAAACAGCTTTACAAAGGTCGGAATGAGCATGAGCAATGTTTCGCAGGATGACTTGAGTAAATTTCAGGACTACAATCCCGACTTTAAGGATGCCGACGAGGTGCTTGAATTTTTGATTGAGAATATCGAGGAGGACTTTCCGACTCCCGTTACAACCTCTTACACGGCAGATTATATGAGCGATTCCGCAAAGAGTGACAATGTGGTAGCGTACTATGTTCAGGGACGAATTGACGATACAAGCGTTAATATCATCAAAATCAACCCCGACTTTGCAAATAAGGGTATGACTAAGGTGTACACAACCCTTGCCCATGAAGGTTATCCGGGTCATCTTTATCAGCTTACCGCATCAAATGCAAACAAGGATATCCCGAATGTACGCAAGATTTTAAGCTTTATGGGCGCAACCGAGGGTTGGGCGCAGTATGCCTCGAAATGTACGCTTGATTACCTTGATACAAGCGATGGCATTAAGAAGCTTATCTACGCAAATGATATTCTCGGCTATATTCTTTACTCCATGGTCGATGTCGGTGTGAACTACAACGGCTGGGATTATGAAAAAGTCAAGGAGTATATGTCAACGGCACTCGGTTCGGCCGACGATGAGAGTGTTACAGCCGCAACAAAAGAGGCGTATGACCTTGCCCGTTCAAATCCGGGTTATTTTCTCCCCTATACCGTAGGATACCTCAAGATGATTGATATGCGTGAAACAGCCGAAAGCGAGCTTGGCTCAAGCTTTGACGCAAAGGATTATCACACCTTCATTATGAATCTCGGAATCACAAGCATTGATGTCTATGAAAAAGCCCTTGATATGTGGCTTGAAAGCAAAAAGTAAATTTTTGGTGATAATCTTGAATATTTTTTACAGGTATGATATAATTAACTCATTGATATGATAAATCTAATTGGTATGGATTTTTCTAAGATGTGATTCTTATTTTCGCCATACACTCATTATGGGTGTATGGCGATTTTTATTTTACGCAAGGGGTGTTAATATGGGCGTTAAAACGGAAAACAAAATGGCTTATGAACCTGTCAACAAACTTATAATTCAAATGTCGGCACCGCCGCTGATTTCAATGTTTTTTCAGTATTCATACAACCTTGTTGACAGTATGTTTGTTGCGGGGATAAATGAACAGGCACTTGCGGCAGTATCGCTTGCATTCCCGATTACAACGCTTATGAATGCGTTGTCCGTGTGGATAGGTGTGGGTGTTAATGTTTTGATTGCAGGTTATTTGGGACAGAAAAATCAGCAAAAGGCAAATTCTGCAGCGGCTCTCGGAGTGGTAATTTCGGTAGTTGTCGGAGTGCTGATAAATTTCCTTTCGCTTTTCATAATAAATCCCTATTATTCAGCTTTTACGCAAAACAAAGAGATTTTTGAATACGGAATTGCGTATATGAGCGTCTGCGTTTTTATGCAGATACCAAATATGGTGCATATTGTAATTCAAAAAATACTTCAGGCAACAGGCAATATGATTGCTCCGATGTGGTTTCAAATTGCAGGTGTTGTATTCAATTTTGTGTTTGACCCTTTGCTCATTTTCGGCATAGGTCCGTTTCCGAAAATGGGTGTGGTCGGAGCTGCAGTTGCCACGGTTTTAGGCTATGTTGTTTCAACAATCATTGCGTTGATACAGCTGTTTCTTACAAAACAAAAGGTTAAGCCGGTGTTTAAAAACTGCCTTGAACCGCAGATGATAAAGCTGATATTTTCCTACGGATTGCCCTCGTTTGTTATGAATGCGTTGGGAGCATTCACCGTGAATTTTGCAAATATGTTTTTGGTGCGATATTCGGACACGGCGGTTGCATTTTTCGGAGCATATTTCAAGGTTCAGCAGTTGATTTTTATGACGGTGAACGGACTAATTCAAGGCTGTTTGCCTATAATGCGGTTTAATTACAGAGCAAAAGAGCATGGTCGCCTTAAACAAGCAAATAAGAGCGGAACAATTATCGCGACTGTTATGATGATTGTCGGTATGCTCTTGGTGCTGATTTTCCCGAAAGAGATATTGTTTTTGTTTTCGGCATCGGAAGAAATGTGTGCTTTTGGAGTGCCGGCAATGAGAATTATGTCACTCGGATTTGTGTTCAGCGGCTTTTCCGCAATGATTGCAACCTATGAACAGGCAACAGACAGTATTATGCCCGGCGTTGTAGTTCAACTGTTGCGACAGGGCGTGCTGTTAGTCCCCGTAATTTGGCTTTTAAACAGCACTGTTCAAATGACAGGCATATGGCTTGCGTTCCCAATTACAGAATTTGTCACATTCCTTGTTGCTGTTGTATTTGCAAAAATTAAAAATCATTGAATAAATAAAAATAACAACCGCCAAAACCCGATATAATGGATTTTGGCGGTTGTTTGTTATTTAAAATATGTTTAATTTTAAATTGTTTTTGCAAAAACATTATCAGATGATTTTGCTCTGAAAATTGTTTTTACGAGCAGGAATGTTATATAAACATAAAGTGCGGTGCAGATGATTGCGGTCACCTTGAGGCTTACAAGCTCATAGGAGAACAGATAGTAGCAGTAGCCTCTCAGGCTTATAAGCGTTGACACAATCGGAAGCCACAAATGCTTTGCGCTTACTGCCACATAGACAACTAAAATAATGTCAAGCAGATAGCTGTAGCGTTCGTGCATTGACGAAAGGAACATGATACAGGTGAAGACGGTCCACGCTGTTGTCAGAAGAAAAACTTCAATGTTCTTCAAATCAACCTTTTTATAGATGATAATGCACATCATAATTCCGAGTACGGCAATTGTGAGAAAGACCGAAAACTGCTTGAACAGATAATAATATGTCATATCGTTTCCGTCACACATAAGTGCGTAGAAGTTTGGACAGTTCATCTGAATAAGCTTTCCGTAGTCGGTCTGTTCAGCGTAGATTGTGATGATATCAATAAACGGTCTGCCCATAATAATTGCAGGCAGGCACATTATCACATCAACCGCAGGAATTATAAAGAAATGAAGAATTGAAATTTTCTTTGTCGAAATCCAGTAATAAAGCAGAACGGGAAGGATGAACACGGTTTGCAGCTTGAATGCAAACGCAATGCCGGTGAACACAAACGATGCAATCGGCTTGTCTTTGTGCAAAAACAGGATTGCAAGAATTATAAACGAGGTGTAAATTGAATCGCATTGCGCCCAAAACGATGAGTTAAAAATAACGGTTGCCGAAAGAAGTACGGCTGAGTAGGTGAGTATCGCTTTGAGCCGTCGGTTATTCTTTGCAAACGAACAAACAAGCATTGCGGTTGAAATTGCAAGTACAAAATCGAATATTATTGATACGATTTTGTACGCATACAGAGCATTTAGCGGCAAAAGAGTCATAAGATAGATTATGACTTGATACGGAATGTTGTAGTTGCCCACCTGAGCTGCAAGCCCCGTAAAATCATTATACTTGATAATGCCCCACCAAGGATTCAGAAAGCTGTTAAAATCATCGCTTTGAAAATCCATTCCGCAAATTCTGATAAAAACAGCCAAAATTGTAATTGCACCGAGCAGGAATAAAAGAATATATTTCTTGATAAAGCCGATTGCCTTACTTTCGATTTTTGTCATTAATATAACTTCTCCCGATTAAATAAATCCGATTTTCTTCATAACCTTGCCCATTGTGCGGCTGCTGATTTTAAGAGCGATTTCATCGGCTTTTCTGTAACAGCTTTCAAGGTATGCCTTGTCTGCAACAAGCTTTTCGTAGCGTTCGCGAATCGGACGGAGTTCTTCAACAACTGCCTCGCCTACCGCAGTCTTGAAGTCGCCGTAGCCCTTGCCGTCAAAATCCCTTTCAATCTGCTCGTATGAAAGACCTGTAACTGCGCTGTAAATTGCCATAAGGTTATTTACGCCGTCTTTGCCCTCAGCATAGCGAACCTTTGCCTCGCTGTCCGTAACGGCTCTCTTGAACTTCTTCATTATAGCCTCGGGTGTATCAAGAAGATGTACACAGCCGTTTACATTTTCATCGGACTTGCTCATCTTTCTTGTCGGGTCCTGAAGACTCATAACCCTTGCGCCGTTCTTCGGAATGAAACCGTCCGGAATCTTGAACACATTGCCGTAAAGACCGTTAAAACGCTCCGCAATGTTTCTTGTAATTTCAATGTGCTGTTTCTGGTCTGCACCGACAGGCACTTTGTCAGCCTGATAGAGAAGAATGTCGGCAGCCATAAGTACGGGATATGTGAAAAGACCTGCGTTGATGTTGTCTGCGTGCTTTGCGGACTTGTCCTTAAACTGCGTCATTCTTGAAAGCTCACCGAACTGAGTGTAACAGCTGAGCGCCCATGCAAGCTCTGCGTGGGTGTGAACATGGCTCTGAATGAAGAAAAGACTTTTTTCAACATCAATGCCGCAAGCCATAATTGAAGCATAAGCGTCAATTATGTTTTTGCGCATAACGGCAGGAGTCTGTCTTACCGTGATTGTGTGCAGGTCTGCAAGAGCATAAATGCAGTTGTATTCGTTCTGCATTGTAACCCAGTTGCGAACCGCACCGAGATAGTTGCCGAGTGTAATTGTTCCGCTGGGCTGTATTGCGCTGAATACAACCTCTTTTTTTGTCTGATTTTCCATAATTGTCCTCCGTGATTAAAGACTGTTTGCATACTCGCCGAGGATTTTAATTCCTCTTTCAAGCTGTTCGTCAGTCGGTGTTGAAAAGTTTATTCTGAAACTGTGGCAGGTTTCGTTTTCGTCAGTTAAAAAAGCATTGCCCGGAACTACGCAAACCTTTTTGAGAACGAGTTCCCTGCAGAATTTCGGCATATCAATATCCTCGGGCAGGTCGCACCATATGAAAAGACCGCCGTCAATTTTATGATAGGTTATTTTCGGTGCGCAGTATTTGTCAAGAAGCTCCATACAGAAGCTTGCTTTCTTTGTGTAGATTTCACGCAGCCTTGCAAGGTGAGCGTTGAAGTCGTACTTTGTGATAAATTCATCGCATACATACTGCGACCAAATATTAGTGTGAACATCGTTGCCCTGCTTGCACACAACAAGCTTTTGGAAAATCGGCTTTGGTGCAATTGTGTAGGCAACACGCATACCCGGTGAAATTACCTTTGAGAACGAGCCTGCATAGATTACAATGCCGTCAGTATCAAGGCTTTTTATGTTCGGAACATATTCGCCGCTGTAACGCAAATCGCCGTACGGGTTGTCCTCAATGATGAGAACGCCGTATTTTTTGGCAAGCTCATAAACTTTCTTACGCTTTTCAAGGCTCATTGTAACACCCGAAGGATTTTGAAAATTCGGAATTGTGTAAATAAGCTTTGCGTTCGGATTGGCTTTTAAAGCCTCTTCAAGCTTTTCTGTGTTCATACCGTCAGGCTCAACCGGAACGCCCACGAGCTTTGCATTATAGCTTCTGAAGGTGTTGAGTGAACCGATGAACGACGGTGCCTCACAGATTACAACCTCGCCCTCATTCACAAGAGCCTTTGAGCATAAATCCATAATCTGCTGTGCGCCTGTTGTGATGAGAATGTCGTCATTGTCAGAGCCTGTGTTATGCTCTTTTTTCATATATTCCGCAAGGTGCTTTCTCAGCGGAGCGTAACCCTCCGAAACGCTGTACTGCAAAACCGAAATAGGGTCTTCCGCAAGAACCTTTGCCGATATTTCCGCAATCTCCTTTGTCGGAAAAGCATCGGGAGAAGGGTTGCCTGCCGAAAGCGAAACAACGCTTGGGTCAGCCGCATATTTAAAGATTTCTCTTATTGCACTCGGCTTGAGGTTTGAAACCCTGTCGGAAAATTTGTATTCCATAGTATATCTCCTTTAAAAATGATAAGGCTTTAAAAACTTCATACCACACAATTTTATCACGAATTGCCTATATATTCAAGAAATTTAACGGCATATTTGCAATTTTGTTTTATTTGTTCCGATAAACTTTTTTAAAGGATTTTTTGATGTGAGAGAATTATCCTCCTCGAAAATTGTATTTTTTGTGCTTTTTGTATTGTTTTTAATGACTTTCTGTTGTATAATCTAAGTGATAATGTCCTTGTGCATCCAAAGCGTGGCTGAGGCAGACTTAAAAACAATATTTGCCGTGAGTAACCGGCAGCTTTATATAATTATTCTTCATTCGGGAGAGTTGGGAGAGAACACTATGAGCAGACGAAACGATTACGATTATTTTGATCTTGATAATTTTGATGACAGCATAGACAGCCGCGAATATCGCCGCAGACAGCAGCGCCGTCCTGCAAGCTATGCCGCAAGGCCGTCTTCTCAGCGCTCCTCAAGAAGACCTGTCAGAAGAAAAAATAAGAGAAGAACAAGAAACAGAATTATCATTGTTACAAGCGCAATTGTAATTTTGCTTGTTATCATATTGATTTTGTCATCTATTATAAAGGGCTGTTCAAAGGACGACTCGCTTTCAAAAATTCCGACAGGAACAGTCGGAACAACAGCACCTGCCGTTCAGACTGCAACAACCGCCGATAAATCCGGCGGCGCCGCAGATGAGCTTTCGCCAACCTATTTTATGACGCCTAACATAAAGGATGACAATACTAACGGTACTCTTGCCTACAGCATTTATGTGTGGAACAAGACCGGCTATGAACTGTTCTCAAGCGATAACGCAAGAGCGCAGAACTATGCGAAGACAATCAACGGCTTTGCCGACAAGTTCGGCAGTTCCGTAAAGGTTTACGATATGATTGTTCCCAACCATACGGAAATGGGGCTTCCGCAAAGACTTAAGGACAGCGACGCTCCGTCAACCTCACAGGCAGACAACATCAAGGCTGCTTATGCGGCTCTTTCGGACAAGGTGACTCCGATTAACTGCTACAACCGTCTTGCGGAGCATAACACGGATTACATCTACTTCAAGAGCGATCATCACTGGACAGGTCTTGGTTCTTACTATGCCTACACAGCGTTTGCCGATACAAATGATTTGCCTGTTCTTTCACTTGACGACTGTGAGGAACAGAAGATTAACGGCTTTACCGGCTCGTTTACAAACTCGGCAGACGGACTTGACAGCGACACGGTAAGTTACTGGAAACTACCATATAATGTGACAATGGATATTACTCAGGCCGACGGTTCTTCGGCAAGCTATGATAGCCCTTACTATGAAGCCGCAGAGGGCGGTTCAAACACCTACGGTGTGTTTATTATGGGCGACAACGCTCTTACCGTTCTCAAGTCCGGCTCTGAAAATGCTGAGGCAGGCAAGAAAATTGCCGTTGTAAAAGAAAGCTACGGCAATGCCCTTGTTCCGTATCTTACAAACAACTATGAAGAGGTTCATGTTGTCGATTTTAGATATTTCAATCAAAATCTTGTTAATTACTGCAAAACGAACGGTATTAACGAGGTGCTGTTTGTTAACGGCGTAATGAGTGCAAATACTCAGGTTCAGCTTGACAGTATGAGCAATCTTTTTAACTGACAGTTCAAATTTATCGCAGAAAAGGAGGTGTATGCCGATGATAGCGGACAATGTAAAAGTGAATGTTTTCGGAAAAATCAGTGACAGGCTTTATTCGGCACAGATTACCTCCGGCTCTGTGACGAGCAGGAGCGCGTATGTCATTTCGCACAAGCCTGTTACAGAGTATTTTGAAGGCGTTGTTGTTGCGGTGGCTGAATTTGACGGTTTGGACGGCGAGCGCCCGATTGTTTCACAGTTCGGCGAGGTGTTTTATGAGCCCGAGCTGCGACAGGTGCTTTCAAGGCTGAAAAATATTAAGCTGAAAAGCATTGTTTGCCTTTACGAAAAGTCCTGCGGCGCTGTTATCTTTTATAAGAGCAGACAGAATACGAAAATTTTGCTTGTAAAGAACAGCAACGGCAGGTATTGGAGCTTTCCGAAGGGGCATATCGAAGAGGGCGAAAACGAACATCAGACGGCTATCCGTGAAATTAAAGAGGAAACAGGGCTTGATGTTGTGATTGAAAACGACTTTCGTGAAATCAGCGAGTACTGTCCTTTCGGCAAAATCCGCAAAAGGGTTGTCTTTTTTCTTGCACAGGCATTTACGGATAATGTGACGATTCAGGAAGAGGAAATTGACAGTTATATTTGGGTTGACTTGCAGCAGGCACGGAAAATGTGCTCATACGATAATGATTTGAGAATTATTGATAAAGCCGAAACGGCTATTCATCTGCTCAGAAACTAAAAATTGATAAATAACCTTGAAATTTGCAGGTACACGGTTGTGTACCTGTTTTTTGATTTTTACGGGTATTTTCTGTGGAATAAAAATGTTGAAAAAACATAAAAAATAACCCTTGACACACATATTATACAGTTAGTAATAGAGCTGTAATGTTAAATTTCTTTATGAGAAATGTGGAAAACTCGGTTTTTGGATGTTAAAAGTTACAGGTTTGTAAACTTCGTGTAATATCAGCTTTTCATAACACGACTTTTAACACTTTCAACATAGTTTTCCACATTGTTGTTGAAAATGTTGAATTATACAGAATGTAAATGTGCCGATTTGGAAAAATAAATCGCAAATTTGCAAACAGAAATAACAGGGATTACTGTTTTTGAAAACCTTAAAGGGTAATATTTGACAATTGCGGCTCATAGAATACAACGGCGAGGTGTGTTTTATGAAAAAAGAAACCGTAAAAATGCAGATATGGGGAATTATCGTTGTGCCGCTGATGATAATTTTGTTTAAAAATCTGTATTCGCTCACAAACGGCGCTTTGCTGGGGATTTTCTTCGGCTCGGTAAACAACAGTATGTGGGAACAGACCAAGGTTGTAATGCTGTCATATTTTATATGGAGTCTTGTTGAGGCTGTGGGCAAAAGGTCGGGATTCCACCGCTTTGCCGTGTCAAGAATAATTTCGCTGTGGTTTGTCGGAATATTCTGTCTTGCGTCATATCTGCTAATCTATGCACTCGGTGTTGAAAGTGCAGGTCTACCAAGGTTAATTTGTGCAATTGCCGTGTGTTTTTCTGCGTTTGCACTCAGCGCAAGGCTTGAATACGGCGAAAGAAAAATTGAACAGCTTTTTTTGCCTTGCGTGTTTATGATGTTGCTGTTGATTGCCGTGTACTGCAGCTTTACGGTGTTTCCGCCGCATATGGTGATTTTTGAGGATACGGCTATGGGAATGTACGGCATTATTCCCGAATACATCGACTCCGGAGCGATTGCTCTTGATACATTGTACAGAGTTTGATTTTTTAAGATAAAAGGTATTTTACAATTTTTTGTTTTGTGTTATAATTAACGCTATAAAGAAAATGAAAGAGTGTGTCCGATGCGGACACGAAAAATCTTAACAAGGCTGATTTATGATGAAAAACGAAAAAATTGAAAATACAGAGCAAAAGCCCGATGTAATTGCAGGACGAAATCCTGTAAGCGAGGCTGTTCGCAGCAACCGCCCGATTGACAAAATTCTTGTTGCAAGGGGCGAAAAGAGCGGTGCGATTGTGGGAATACTTGCAAAAGCCCGTGACAAAAAAATACCCGTTAAAGAAGTTGACCGCACAAAGCTTGATTATGTGAGCGGCGGAGCAACTCATCAGGGCATTGTCGCATTTGCGGCGGCAAAGGATTATTCAACGGTTGAAGATATCCTTGAATATGCCGAAAGCAGAGGCGAAGCACCGTTTGTTGTTGTGCTTGATGAGGTTGAAGACCCTCACAACCTCGGTGCAATAATAAGAACTGCGGAATGTGCCGGAGTTCACGGAATTATTATTCCCAAACGCAGAAGTGCCGGTTTAAGCTACACGGTTGCCAAAGCGTCTGCAGGCGCAATTGAATATATGCGTGTTGCAAGGGTGACCAATATCGCAGTTACGCTTGATGAACTCAAAGAAAAAGGCGTGTGGGTCTACGGCGCAGATATGGACGGCACGGATTATGACAAGTGCGATTTTTCGGGTGCGTGCGCAATTGTTATCGGCAACGAGGGCAAGGGCATTTCAAGGCTTGTTCGTGAAAAGTGCGATGTAATCGTGTCGTTGCCGATGAAAGGTCAGATAAATTCCCTCAACGCGTCGGTTGCCGCAGGAATTTTGATGTACAAAGCGATGAAAAACCGCTGATGTCAAATTGAAAGTTGAAAATTATTTGTACAATTTATGCGTAGGGGCGGATATTATCCGCCCGTTTTGAAGAAATTTAATGTTTAAATAAAATCATTTGATGTTATCAAAGTTGTGTGTTTAAATGTCAAAGATTGTAAAAACAGAGAGTACAGCTCGGGCGGCATAGTTTCCGATAAATCTAACTATCTGCCCGAGAGTAAATAAAAAGGAGTGAATGCTTTGGCTGATATGGATAAGGACAGGCTCAAAGAGCTTGAAATTGAGAGCATACTCGAAGAAACCCACTATCTTGCCGATCAGGAGCGAATGGAGCAGACGGCTGAAAAGTACCGTGTAAAACCAAAGGTTGAGGAAATTTTCAGCAATGCAGATAAAAAGCCAAGATTGAAAAATGTAAGTCCGCTCGATGAGTCCGAACCCGACACCTCAAATTCAATAGTCGGAGATAAAACAGCCGCCACGATGCAGGCAGAGCTGATAATGGACGGAAATGACGATGAACTTGTAACTCCCGAACAGCTCAAAGCAGAAGCCGAAAAAAAGGCGGCAGAAAGAGCCGAAAAGGCTAAGCGTGAGTACGAAGAGGCAAAGAAAAAAGCCGCAGAGGAAGAAAATAAGATAGTGACCCTCACCCCCGAATACGACGAAAACACAGAGTTTTCGGGTGAAGTACTCGGCGAGGTTGAGCAGTTTCGCGAGGATGCCGAAATCAAAAGCTACCATACAATTGATATTGATATTCCCGACGGTAAGACTGAAAAAAAGGAAGAAAAAAAAGAGGACTCCGCCGAGGCGCTTAATACTCCTGTCCATCAGCTTCAACCCCCCGAAAAGCCGCCGCGCAAGGTGGTTGCAAAGGTTCCTGTTTACCGTCCCGATGAACCGAGGAACATTCTCAATGTCAAGGCAGGCAGATTTTCCGATGCCGTAGCTAACGAGTATGAGGAATATGTCCGTTCCAAAAATCCTTCGGTAATTGCTCATGTGCTTCGTCCCGAAACAGCTGTTGCCGATGAAGGAGCTGCCCCTGCCGAGCAAAATCACAAGGACAGTCGTCCTTTGGGCGAAAAAGTGATTTCTGCACTTGTAGGAATTTTCTCAAAGGATGAGTCGGATGACAGCGATACCGTCAAAGACGAAAATGCCGAGCCTGTTGAGGATTATACGGGCGAAGAGGACGAAAGAAGCATATTTTATGAGCTTAACCATAATATAAAAAAGCTGTTTATGAGAAGTCTGCTTTCGGGAATTATTGCGGCTATAGTTGTTGTGCTTACGGTTGTGACAAGACTTTTCCCGAGTGGAATCTGTTCCGCAATACCGTTTGCGCCTGCGGCATATGCAATTTTACTGTTTGTTCTTATGGCGGCGTCACTTGTGCTTAACCGTGTTGCAATGCTGAGCGGACTTTCACCGCTTGTTCGTGTAAAGGGCAATTCAGACACGGCTGTTGCAGTTGCCGGTGCGGCAGGAATGATTCAGATAATAGTGTCGTTTTTCTGCCTCGGCGATTTAAACGGCTTCTATGTAAATTATTACACGGTAATTCCGTTGATTGCTTTTTTTGCGAACAATGTCGGCAAGCTTCTGATGGTTCTTCGTGTAAAGGACAATTTCCGCTTTGTGTCGTCAAAGGGTCAGAAGTATGCTTCAAAAATTTATAATAATGAATCTGTTGCAAGACAGATGATGAGCGGCACCGCCGCCGACCGTCCCATTATTGCCTATCAGCATAAGACCAAATTTCCGGCAAACTTTCTGAAAATATCTTATGCGCCCGACCCGAGTGAGGATTTGGCGTCAAAGCTTGCCCCGATAACAACGGTTGCGTCAGTGATAATCGCGATTATATACGGTATTGTTAAAATGTCGTTTGCAGACGCGTTGAACGCATTTGCGCTTGTAGCGGCGGTATCTGTTCCGGTGGCAACGCTTTTGTCGGTAAATGCGCCTGTGAGAAAGCTCTGCAAAACTTTGCTTTCTTACGGTGCAATGCTTTCGGGCTATCCGTCGGTAAAGCAGTTCTGCGACAGCACTGCAGTTATGATAGATGCAACCGAGCTGTTTCCTGCTGAGTCAATCTCACTTGAGGGAATTAAAACCTTTGAGGAGTACGCAATTGACGAGTCGCTTTTGTGTGGCATAGCAATTCTTAAAGAAGCTCAGAACCCAATTGCAAATGCATTTGATTCGGTTGTTGCCGAAACAAACGAAACTCTTCCCGAGGTTGAAAGTGTGCTGTACGAGGACGAAATCGGTCTTGTCGGCTGGATTAACAGCGAGAGAATCCTTGTCGGCTCACGCACCCTTATGGAAAAATACAGCGTTGAAGTTCCTAATATTGAATACGAGGAGAAATACACCTCCTGCGGCAGACAGGTTACATATCTTTCGAGAGCGGGCAGACTCGTTGCAATGTTCGTTACAAAATATACCGCCGACCCTCAGCTTAAGGCTGAAATGCAAAGAGCCGAAACCAACGGCGTCAGTTTTCTTATCAGAACAACCGATTATAATGTTACAAATGACCTTATTGCAAATCTTTACGATTTGTTCTACCGCAGTATCAAGGTGCTTCCGACAGGACTCGGAAATGTTCTCAAGGAGGCGGAGGATACGGTTGAGGAAACCTCCCGTTCCTACCTCATTACAAACGGCAAGGCCGCTTCGCTTGCCCGTGCCGTAACAGGCTGTGTGAAGATTAAGCATAATATTTCTCTTTCAATTATAATTCAGCTGATTGCCGTAATTCTCGGATTGCTTGTGGCGTCAACCCTTTCGCTGTATGCCGGGGTGAGTGTTATGGGTTCGCTTGAAGTCTTGATTTATGCGTTGTTCTGGGGTGCCGCCGCTGTGTTTGCCCCCGCACTTCAAAAACCGTAGAAAGGATGTAAAGTATGAAAATAGCTCCGTCACTTTTATCTTGTGACTTTTCAAAAATGGGTGAAGAAATAGAAAGAATGGATCAGGCCGGTGCAGATTGGATGCACCTTGATGTTATGGACGGTCACTTTGTTCCCAACATAACCTTCGGTGCACCGATTATCAAGGCGGTAAGAAAGCTTTCAAACCGTCCGTTTGATGTTCATCTTATGATAAGTGAGCCGCTTAAGTATATTGATGATTTTGCCGACGCAGGCGCTGATATCATCACATTTCATGTTGAGTGTGATTCCGATATTGACAGTACGATTGATAAAATCAAGTCAAGAGGAGTAAAGCCGGGGCTTGTGCTAAAGCCAAACACTCCTGCATGGACAGTGTTCCCGTATCTTGAAAAGCTTGATGTCGTACTTGTTATGACAGTTGAACCCGGATTCGGCGGTCAAAGCTTTATGCCGAATATGATGCCGAAAGTTAAGGAAATCAAGAGAGAATGTCACCGCAGAGGTCTGGACAATATCCTGATTGAGGCTGACGGGGGAATCGGAAGAGATACAATTGAACAGGCTGCCGACGCAGGCGTTGATGTGTGCGTTGCGGGAACGGCTGTTTTCAGAGCCGCAGATCCGGCAAAGGCAATTGAACTGTTTAAAACTTTTTGACGCTTTTATAAAACGGACAATCGGATTAAATTGCCGACAGCAATACTGTCCGCACCGAAATTGCTCTTGACACAGACTTTTTCTTACAAAACAATTGTTGATAGATAAAATTAAATACTATAGTATTATTATCGGTTATTTCTTTACTGTGAAACGAAAAGAAGACGATGTTCACAATAATCAGACATTAAATTTGTGCATAATAGCAAATGTACCGTTATTTTGCACATATTTTAAGGCGAAAAATTTTCGTTAAAAGAATAACACTTTTGTTGTATGAACGACAACATTGTGCTATAATTTTAATTGAGCTCGGTAGTTCGGAACGATTGAAATACCGAGGTTTGGAAGTTAGTCACAATTTGTGACACAAGTATATTTTATTTTTAAGGAGTAATTAGCATGAAAAAAATCCAGAAAAAGCTTTCTGTGGTTCTTGCGGTTATGATGGTGCTGTGTATGTTCACCGCCCTCCCATTTTCTGCAAGTGCTGCCGAAAAAACTTCTACAAACAAAATCAGTGTTACATCAAATGTAACAGATCCTGTTTCGTATGAGTATAATGCAAATACAAAACAGGTTGTTGTTACATACAATCTTCAGGCTAAGAATATGATTCTTAACACACAGGGCACACTCTCATATGACAGCTCTGTACTTAAGCTTGCTTCAACAAACACAAGAAACACTGATTTCCCTGTATTCAAGGACACAATCGTTTGGAACAAAACTCTTAAGAATGAAGTGCTCTTCAACTGCTCAAGCCTTGATCTTTACAACTTCAAACAGAAGAGTGTTTATTGTACATTCACATTTGATGTTGTAGGCAGCGGCGACACAACAGTTGACCTCGATGTTGAGGTTCTTACAGGTACAATGGCTGACTCATATGACGATCTTTTTAACGGTAAGGATGTTGATATCACATATGTCAATAAGTATGGCAGCGAAAAGGCAGACGGCGCTGTATTTACTGCTGAGGCAGTTCTCGTTCAGGGCGAAGAGCCAACAACAGCTCCTCAGCCCACAACAGCAACACAGCCTACAACTGTAACACAGCCCACAACAGCTCCCGCAACAAAGCCGACTCAGCCTGCAACACAGCCGACAAAGCCGGTTGGTGAAACGACACTTAACTTTGTTGTACCAAAGACAGTATCCAGCCCGAAATGTTGGGATGACGGTATCTATCTTGCATACAGCAATAAGTATGCCATTAACACATTTACAAAGATTCAGCTTACAAAGACAACAGATTTCCTTACACCTGATTTAAAGACAGACAAGCTTACAGCAGGTACATATGCTCTCTACACTGTAACACTTTCAAAAGAGCAGGCAGAGGCTGTTAGCAAGGCAATTTATGTAGTACTTGTAAACAAATCGAATACATACAAGACTTATGTAAGTTCAAAGTACAATCTTCTTAAAGCTCCGACAGGAACATATAGTGCAGATTACAACACAGCTAAAACATCTCTTGCAAATCTTAATGATTGCACATTCATTATGAATGGTGAAGTAACAACAGGAACAAGCATAGACGGTTACGGCACATATACAGGATACTGGACAAAGTGTACTACAGTATACGCAGTGGCACCGGCATCAACAAAGTGGAAGAACTGTTGGAATCAGGGTGTATATATTGGATACAGCAATGATTACAAGATTGGTTCATTCAATAAGATTAAGATGACAAGAACAAGCACATATGCAGATGTAGATTCAAAGACTAGTCAGCTTGTATCAGGTACATATCCGGTATATACTGTGACTCTTACAGAGGATCAGGTGGCTGCAATTGATGCATCAACATATGTAATCTTTGAGAATGCTTCAGGTACATACAGAACTTACATCAACGGCAAGTACAGCGTAATGAAAGCTCCTGCCGGAAAAGAGTATTCATCAGAATACACAAAAACAAAAGCTAAGCTTGCCGACAGAGCAAAGAACACATTTGTAATCTGTGACGGTATTAGCACCGGTTCAAGTATTGAGGGTTACGGCACATTCACAGGATATTGGTCAACATCAGAAGTTAAAATCGTAGAAAGCACAGCAACACTCTACTGCGTATTCCCGGCACCTGTAAAGGGCAAGACAGCAATGGACAAGGGAGTATATCTTGCGTATGGTTCAAGTAACTCACCGGCTGATCTTACTAAGATTGAAATGAAGAAGACAGCCGATAAGTATACTCCATCGTTAAAAACTAAGGCTCTCGTAGGTGGTAAGTATTCTGTATACTCGGTAACACTTAACAGTGATCAGATTGAGGCAATTGATAATGCTAAGAATGTTGTATTCTGCAACAGTAAAGGTAATTTCAGAACGCTCCTTTCACCCGGATACAATGTATTAAATGCTAAGAGCGGTAGTTATAGCGCAACATACAATAAGGGTACATTTACAACAGCAGACCACAATGGTGAAACATTTGTTGTATGCGACTCAAAGGTAACAGGTTCTAGTACTGATGGTTACGGTATGTTCCTTGGCTATTGGAATCTCGGTGAGAAATAATTGCTAAATTGCAATTGATAACAAATATTAATGCATAAGAGAAGATCCGATGTCTTTGGTGACATCGGATCTTTTATTAGTATGAGGGATTATATATTAATGCTCTAAGGTGAAAGTTCACTGAGAGGTAGTTGCGAACGAAGTCTCAATGTCAATAGTTGGGGTAACCCGAAAAAACAGAATATGTGAGAATTACAAGCGGCGGCGAATTAAGCTGTCGCTTGTTTTGTTGCAGAACTGATATGTTTGTTGGAAAACATATGTAAGATGCGGTTACGAAAACGCTTGAAATTTCTGTAGCCGTAAGCATTTCTTTTGAGAATGTAACCGTCAAAACAGCCACCGTGTAAATTCACGGTGGCTGAAATACTAATCACTTGATTTTGTTGTTTTAGTTCGGCACGGTTGTGGTCAATTTGCAGTCTGCCGTCTTCGATGTACCTTCTCAGATACGGTTCTTCCTCAATCAGATAATTGATCGCCTTGCCGAGTTTGTCTTTGATGCGATGTTTCTGTGTGATTTTGCCCACGCAAAGAACGCATTCATTCAGCAGGATTATCGTTCACTATGATTTTATTGTAGCAGGATTCAATAAAGCCATTGGTGGTTAATGTAGAAAAAGAATTTATTCGCTTATGATCTATTATTTTAGAAAGTTTGAAAACCTCTTTGTTAAAAGTGCATATGCCGCATAAAAGATAAATCCAACAATTGCAATTATCCATCGTACTATCCAAAACTCCATCAAAAGATAGGCAATAATGATTGCAATAATAAAAATTAAGGTTGGAACTGCAAACTGTTTAAGGGGAAACAATTCTCTGTCAAGCTTGCGTGAATGCTTTGAGTGCATTAAGAATGAAACCATATAGGAGATCACCGTAGTAAAGCAGGCTGCCATTCCTCCGTATAAGGGAACAAAAATGAAATTAAGCACAATGTTTGTGATTGCGGCAACGATGGTGTTAAACGCAATGTATTTTGTTGACTTATAGTAGTATTCTACATTTACATACACAGTGTACATATACATCTCATAGGAGGCAAATACAAGAGGGGGAATCATATATATACCACTGTAGTACTGTTTTGTCGCCATAATTTTTACTATTTCCGGAGCAACAAACATAAGGCATAGCATAAGCACAAGAGCTATTTCAAGATATTTTGTGATATTTTTGTTAATGGTTGATTTCTCACCTGTCATAAGTTTTCGGGTGAACCACGGGACCCACACAGCCTCAAGAGATGCGGTGACTGCCATGGCAACCATACTTAAATTATAAATCAGACTATAAACTCCGGCTTCAGATGAGTTATACAGGTTTGTAATCATAATTCTGTCGGAACTTGACAGAAGAACAAGTGAAAGACCATGGAATATAAGTGGCAGGGAATATGTGAGTGCATATTTCCAATATAATTTGTTTAAAGGCTTTTTTCCTCGGATAAATGACGAAATTACAAAATATATTCCGACCACCATATATACTGCGGCGTATGGGATAATATATCCGAAGTATTTTTTATCGCCGTCGTGCATATTCATAATGGTGAATATTGCAATAACCTGAATCGTCAAATTTGGAAGTGCCAGCAAAAGAGTTTTTCTTATGTAATCAACTTTCATCATATATTTTGTTGTCATAGCAGTTGCTACAAATTGAAAATATGACTGTATAAGACAGCATATGACGAGAATTATATCAATGTTACCAAAAATAAACATTCCGGCAATGATTAAAGCTGATGATACAAGAAAACTGAGTAATGACAGACCAAAAATTGATGACATATAACCTTCAATGTCATCGTGAAAATCAACATATGCTGTTCGGATTGAGTTACCAAGTGAAAGTCCGACAATAAGAGTTAATATGCTGACCCATGACAAATAGGTTTGAGCAATTCCGTACTCAGAAGTTGTAAGAAGTCTTGTAAATATTGGTATGGTAAAAAATGCAAGAGCTTTGTTAAATAGGTTGCCAACCATATAAAAAGCACTTGCCTTTATATTTTTATCGTTTTTCTTACTTGTATTGTTCAAGTATGAATCACATCCCTAAAATTTAATCGTTGCTTTTTTGGATTTAATTCGTTTGTTATTTTTATATATAAAGTTACCGTCACTATCTCTTTTGGGAAGAGCATACGATATAAAAGTTGATAAGGTGAGAATTGAAAAGAAGTAGTATATGTTGTAATAAGCCTCGCTTTGAAGCATAATCATAAATGCACAAAGAGCACCTGACACAACAAACGGAATCTTGCCGTTTTTGCGATTTTTGTATAAGGCAATACCACAAATAATAAGGATGGTAAAGAAAAGCAGAAATCCGGGGACTCCGCTTTTGTACAAAAGATTCAGGTAATAGTTATGGGCATGTGTAGCGCCTATCAGATCTCTTGAAGCCTGATTATCGATTTCTCCGACACCGAAAATAGGTGATTTATAAAATGCCTCAAGAGCACTGTCCCATATGTTAGTGCGACCTGTGAAAGATAGATCCCTTCCAAGCACATTAACAATTATAAACGAAAATGCTTCCTGTACTCGCAGGATAATTACTCCAAAGAAGTAAATGATATTTATCACAATATAAGTAACAATGTTAAGAAATTTTGGCATCCAGTTGATGAGAGCCAGAAAAAGGAACAGTATAAATATCATAATACCGATAACACTGGTTGCGGAAAATGCTAATATTACTGTTGCGGTTGATATGACGCAAATTAGAAAAGAAGACACAGTCAGTCTGTCATATAATCTGAGGGATCGAACAACCGAAAAAATCATTGCAGGAAAAATAAGCATAATCGAATTATTTCTATAACCAAGGAAGTAGTTTGTTGTGAATGTGTTAAACTCATACATTCCTTGTGGAAACAAAAGTACAGTGATAAAGTTAATTAACACGAATATTCCCAAAACAAAGGTCGCACCGTCAAGCAGTGCATCAGGGTCAGTTTTTAGTCCCATTTCAACAACTAATACAATTGCAAGAGAATTGAATATTGTCAGAAACAAGGAAGAATAGTTTCCGTCACAATAAATCGTTGCCAGTATCCTCCAAACTTCAAAAAACAAAAATATTACAAAGTACATTGAAAATTTTTGATAAAAGAGGCAAAACCACACCAGAAGGACGGCAATGATGAGTACCTTCAGCACATTTGAAATTTTATCAAATGTCTGATATTGAGGCATTTGTGAAAATATTGCAGGTTTATACAGAACCATAAATACTATGGCGATAAACCAGTTTTGATTCATTAGTTTTTTCATCAGTACTCTCCCGTCATAATTTTCTTTTTATCTTTTTAAGTAATGGAAGAACTCCAATTTTATTAAGAATTTTATTTCGTTTTATTTTATACTCCCGTTTTCTGTCTATTGTTGCGTATCTTTTAACAAGTACATCAAATGGGATTGTGTCAAGCTGTTCAAAAAACTTGCTTCGATTCTGATGTGCTTTGGTTGGAGAACCCATTACAGGGTAGGTGAGATTGAGCATATCTTTTGGAATTTCTTTGAATGTTATTTCATTCTTTATTTTTTCAAAAAGCTTACAGCCTTTATCACTGTTTAGGATAACAAAAGAAGTTCCTTTGTGGTCATCAAAATCAGGGAAAATCTGTCCGATAAGCCACAAGTCGCCAAGAGTAATGTCGCTTACTCTCGGGAATGATTTAAGACGGCATTTGCTGCATGACGGACGGTTAAATAATGAAAAACCAAATCCACGGGCATAGCTGTCATCTTTCCAAAATGTACTTTTTTCAGTTTCATCATATTTGACGGTTAGTGAATAGTCTTCCCAACTGATTCGTTTATCTCTGAATGAAACAGACTGTATACATTTTTTTTCAGGATTTATAAATTCAAGATACCTTTGCCATATTTTGGGAGAAGGTACTCCATGGCAGAAAAGATCTATCAAAATAAGATTATCGTAATTTTTGTCAAGATAGCTTTTCAATGCTCTTATTTGACAAGGCGTGCCGGAAAACATAACTGTTTTCCCTGTATTAAGAAGTTCTTTGATTTTTTTATAGATGCCTTGAGTACTGCTTTGCACATATTTTGAACCGCTGATTTTTTTTATGTCTTTATCATTTTCGATTACAATGTGTTTTACATTAAATTCTTCGTCAAATGCAGCTCCTACAACTACACCGCCATTTGATATGATTGCTTTTGCAAGGTGGGTAAATATACCGCCTGATGTGCTTTCGTGTCTGATTTCTTTGTCGTTACTTTTAGCGGCAAAAGCAGTAAAATCATTTTCGCCTTTGCGAAACTGCTTTATTGGGCAGACTTTAAGGCAGGCCGAACATTCAACGCATTTTGATTCGTCAATTTCAGGATATAAAAATCCTTCTTTATCGGGCTTCATAGAAATACTGTTTGTTGGACACTTATCTGCACATGCAGAACATCCGCAACAATCATACTTGTCAAATAATTCAATATGCTTTGATTTTTTCGGGGGGATTCCGTCAAGTGCTTTTAAAATGTAGTTGAATGACTCGTTTTTGAGATTGTCAAGAAGTGCATTGGTTTTATTATAGTCAATAGATTTAGCAATCTTTTTGTCCCAATCCGGTAAAATATCACTGCATTTTATGTGTCTGTACTCAAGCTTAAGACTTTTTAAAAGTGATTCAAGTCGGGTGTTGGTTGAGCCTTTCATTCCGCTTGCAAAACGCTCAAAAACAAAATACTGACGCTCAAATATAGTTGAAAAAACACTGCCGTGAAATGAATCCGTACATACAAACTGAGCATTCTTTATCAAGTTGATAAAACCGTCGGGTCCTATATCATATAGTGAAATATCTGCATAATTATCATCACTTTCCGTATATCCTTCAATATACGGAATACAAACAACTTTAAAGCCTGTCTGTTCAGAAAGTTTCCTTACAACCTTTCTGTGTTCAGGGTTCTGTCCAAGAAAATAGCAGAATATGTATTTTCCATCCACGATTGGAGTGTCACCGCTCATCTTATCCCAACTTTTTTTGTTTACCATAAGGGTAGGATCAAGAACAAGCTGAGCATCACGACCGGTAAGATTATGTACGAGCTTGCAACCGCTTTCTTCTCTGCATGAGAGAAAGTCAAAATTATTGATTGAATTTTGGTAGAGTTTTTTGTCAGAATTTTCAACAGTGCTTATGCCAAAACTTGGGGCATAGGCAATTTTCCGTGTTCCCTCAGGAACAAATGAAAGTGTATAATAATTCTGTCTTATATGTACAGGCAGCCATATCTGATCGCTTCCGCATATAACCGCATCGTATCTTTTAGAATATTCCCTCAATGAATCAAGATTTACAAAGTTACGCGTTGTATGCAGATTGTTGTTGACAAATTTATTAAATTGGTTGTTTCTGAGAGAAATGCACTCCGCATAAACGGCATTGCTGACAGCTTTTTTTGTTGCTTTTTTATACTTGGCTTTTTCTCTGAGCTTCTTGGGTGAAAGCAGAGTTAGAATTTTGTCTTTTTTACTTGAAATATGTGTATAGTTGATAATTTCAGTGTCGTATCCTATTTCAGAAAAAATTGTTTGCATGGCATAGGCCTGCAATTTTGTACCGTAATTTTGAGTTTTGTATGGAGTTGCCAGACCTATCATTTTATACCGCCTCCGGTAGTTAATATTTGCTTGCTTTTTCAATATAAAATCTTTGCAATTTCTTTGCTTCAACGGCTATTTCAAAACCAGAATTTCGAATTTCAGTTGACAGATCTTCCCTTGTATAGTTTAAGCTTTTATTCAGAATAATTTCCGCCCATTCTTTGTCGGTTTTCTTTGAATCAATAAAGTTCATAAGTTTTGTGCAGTTGACTTCTTCGGGTACTACCTTTGCTGTTCCGAATGTCATAAGACCGGCGGTTTGCGCTTCTATGTATACTATTCCGAAACCTTCGTAACGAGAGGGAAGAACAAATGCATCAAATGCCTGCATAACATCGGGTACATCCTGACGCAGACCTGTGTAGATGATTTGGTTGTAAATGCCGTTTTTTTTAGCATAATCCGTAAGTTCTGAGAATTTGGAATAGCTTTTATAATCACCTACAATGACAAGTTGAGAATCAGTGTGCTTTTTGCAGATTTCATTAAAAATTCTGATCATACGCTCGGGATTTTTTTGATAATATAATCTTCCGACAAATCCTACCACAAATGTATTATTGTTGATTCCAAATTCTTTTCTTATTCTGTTCCTTGTTTCGCAATTATAAATGTATTTGTTTGTTTCTATTGCGTTTGGAAGAACCTTAAAATTATCTTTTTTAAGAATAGAATCACCAAAAAGGTATTTTCCCGCATCACGACTGCAAGCAAAAAAATCAGTCGCATAGTGTTTTAAACCTGTTTTCAAAACACGGTTGTACATTTTTTTAATCAGACTCGGTGTGTTTACATACGCAAGATGTGCATGAGCAATGCGTGTATTTATACCGTGTTTTTTTGCTATACAACAGTACAGTGCCGACCATTCCTCCATATTAGAATGTAACACATCATAGTTGCCGTTTTTCATTATCTCGCTTACCTGTCGGATATTTTCTCTCAGATTAACTGATTTTGGTGTGACACGAAAAATATTGCAACCCATCTGTTTAAAAGTGGCTTCATTAAGACTGCCGTTTTTTACCGATGGAAGATCATCAATGACAATATCAAATTTTACATCATTATGATCCATATGGCTGTAGTAGTTTAATAATACAGCGCCGACACCTCCGCCGTTTATTCCAACAGCAATTTGCAGTACCCTCATTATCGGTTTTCCTTCCTTTATCAGCGTAATTTTCTCAGAAACCTTTTTACTCCGAGAGGAATCATTTTTTTGATTTTGGTTTTTGGATTTATTTTAAAAGCAAGCTTAGTTTTGGCATATGTTTCAAAGTTGCCGCAGTCAAAACCGTCATAAATTGAATCCCTGCAACTTGGTCGTTTTGAGGGATGTACGAGATTTGCGTTCATAACAGAGGCTTTGTTATAATCAGACTCAATTATTTCAAGCTTGTCTTTTATCTTTTCAAGGTATTTTTTGCCCTTCTCGGTATTTACAAGGACGAGGGAAACACCGTTTTCATCAAAAAATTCGGGATGAAATTTTTGTATTCCCCAGTAGTCGGCAAGGGTAATGTCACTTACGCGATTTTTGTTGGCAAATTTACATTCGTAACAACTTTCGCGGTAGGTTTTACAGTATAGAAAAGCACTGTAGTATGGGTCAAAAAAGCCATAATCAGATTTGCTTTTTTGACCGTTTTCAGCTTTATAGTACAGATCCCAACCACGCTTTTCTTTGCTTCTAAAGTTATATGAGGTTAATGTGCCGCCGAGCTTTTTGCCCATATAGTCAATATAATTTTTGAAAAGTTTTGGGCTCGGCACACCGTGACATACAATATCTGTAATCAGCAGATTACCATAATCTTTGCCGAGAAAAGAACGCAGTCCCGCTGCTTGACAGCCTGTGCCGCTGAAAAGAACTTCTTTGCCGTTCTCAAGTTCGGTTTTAACCTGTTTATAAATTCCTCTTGTGTCGCTTTGAACATATTTGGAACTTTGCAGTCGGTAAAGCCCATCTTCGGTTTCAACCTTAATATGTTTTGCAACAAGGTTTTCATCATATGCACAGCCGAAAACAACACCGCCCATAGATAGAACGGATTTTGCGATAGGTATAAAAAGTCCGCCGGAAGTACTTTTGAATGTACTTCCACGGTCTTTGTATTTTGCAGCATATACTTTTGGAATATTGCATCTTGATACATCGGTCAAAATAGGGCAATGTTTAATACAAATTCCGCATTCAATGCAGATGCTTTCATCAACCTCGGGATATAAAAAGCCTTCATGATCCGGTTTCATAGATATACAATTTTTAGGGCATATCTGCTCACATCCGGAGCAACCGCAGCAGCTTTTTCCAAGTTGCATTATATTGTTCACAATTAATCACCTATCATATCCTTCAGAATATCAAACGATTTTTTTCTTTCGGTTGAGATTATCTCGTTTACCCTATTAAAATCAATTTTTTCCTCTGCAATTTTAAAGTCATCATAGCTCTTTAAAATTCGATTCTCATATCCTATCAGTTCCAGAATACTCGAAATTCTTTCGCTGTAGCTCTTGGGCAGAACATCTGCAAATTGAGTGTTAAGTCCTATCGAAAAAGCTGTACCGTGAAATGAATCGGTAAGAAAGTATTCTGCATTCTTTATATACCATAAAAATTCACCGACAGGCGGACAACAGATAAATTTTCCGCTGCGGACAATATGATGAAAACAATGGCTTACCCTGTAAAGTTTTAGCCCTTTTCTCTTTGCAAACTCTTTTGCGTATGCATCAAACTGCTTATTTGGGTGAAGCTGATATACAAGCACATACTTTTCATCGCATTTGCGATTCGGAATAAGCTTTTCCCATTCGTTTTTATCAAGCAAAAATGTCGGATCAAGAACCTGCTCTGCGTGAATTCCCAGTTCTGATGCAATTTTAATTCCGCTGTTTTCACGGATAGTAATTTTGTTGTATTCTTTAAGCCAACTTTTTATTCTTGTTTTGTTTTTTTCTTCAACACTCGCACCGCCAAAACTTGCGGCATATGCAATCTTTTTTACTTTTTTTGGCAAAAAGGACAGAAAGTAAACAGGATCAATTTCTCCGCAGACAACGGTATTCCACACCTGATCACTTCCTGTCATATATATGTCAGCTTTTGGAATATCGCTTTTAAGCTCTGCTTCGCTGTTATATTCTTTGTCCGTTACCTTGACAATTTTTCTGTATTCTTCAAAGCGTTTGTCAGCAAATTTATAGACGGGCTTTTGGGTCGCCTTAAAAAAAAGTCTGGTGAGTGCGTTTTTATTCCATTTTGCACTTACGCTTTTAAGCCTCGTATCAACTATATTCTCTGTTTTTTCATCGGTTCTGTAATAATTAATGCATACAGCATTACAACCGAGTTTTTCGAGTGCTGTTTGTGTTGCATATGCCTGCAAAACAGAGCCGTAGTTTGAAACTGTGTGTCTTGTCAGATATGCAACTGTTTTTTTATTGTCCATAATCAGTCCAAACTTTCAATAGTAATACCGCCGTTGCTTTTTACAACAGAATTTGCGGGAATGTCATGATGAATAACACAACCTGCACCGATAACGCTGTTATCCCCGATTTCAACGCCTTTGAGAATGACTGCATTGGTGCAAATCCAACAGTTGTTTCCGATTTTTACACGACCTGTTGAATATCCCTGTTCACGGATAAGCTTTGTTCTGTCCCTGAATTTATGATTCTGGTCATAAATTTTGACATTTTCTCCGAATATGGTATGGTCGCCGATTTCAACACTTTCAAGGCAATTAACAGAACAACCACGATTGAAGAAGCAATCGTTTCCGATTTTTATTGATGCACCTTTTTCAAGATAAAGACCGAAATTTTTGCGGAAGGTTGTATTTTTCCCGACCGAAAATCTCTTTCCAAACATAATTTTAAAGCATAGTTTTTTTATTGCGGCTTTTGTTCGCCAGTATATTTTTAATAAGATCATATTTTATTACCGCCCTTAGCCTTTATCAGTTCCTTGTAGCATTTCATAAGCTTATTATAGTATGCTTCGCAGTCGCAGCTGTCTTTGGCTTTTTTAAGTGCAGACTCTGACATTCTGCTGTATTCGTCATCCGAGAGACTGTTCATTTTCTTCAGACATTCACAAAGGCTGTCAGGATTATTGGGTTCACAGATAAAACCCGTAATGCCGTCATCAACAATTTCCGGAAGTCCTCCGTAATTGCTTACGATTGCAGGCTTGCCGACCGCAATTGCCTCAAGAATTGAATACGGACCGTTTTCATACCATTCACTCGGCAGAATTACGCACTTTGCGTGTTCAACATACTTCTTTAATTCGTCACCGCTCTGAAAACCTGTAAAGATAACCTTGTCGGTCAAATTGTTTTCTTTTACATAGGTTTCAAGATCTTTCCTAAGAGGACCGTCGCCCACAAGATACAACTTGTTTTCAAAATTTCCCTTATGATAAGCTTTTACAAGCGACATAAGCCCCTTTTCAACTGATAATCTGCCGAAAAACAGAAAGTAATCGTCAATATCCTTACAAAGGTGATATTGAGTACCTGACGGCAAAAAATTTACCCAATGAACAATTGGATTTTTGGTTATGTGTGATTCAACAAATTGTCTGCGGTAAAAATCGGAAGGGCAGATATAGAAATCTATCTTATCGTACATATGCATACGCTCGTAATTTTTAGCCTCGATTACGGCAAGATATGTTTGCATAGCTGAATTTTTCACGCATTTTTGTTCGATTGCCGGTTTATAACTGTGTTCCCTAACACAACGGTCGCAAACTTTTCCGTCACAGAGCATGGTGTGTGTTGGACACACACAGTTCAAATCATGTGCGGTCAGTACAACGGGAATATTGAACTTTTGAATAGCATTGAGTATTGAGAGCGTTATGTGACGGTGAACAAGATTGATATGTACAATGTCGGGTTTTTCATCTTTGATAAGTTTCTCAATCTTTTTTTTAGCGTCAAATGAGTAGAGTGCATGAAAACCCGCACTTAATTTTTGAACGGCAGACATACTTTTATTGAAATCAACATTTTTTGAGAAATATTCGGATTGCGGACAAGCGTAATTTTTTTCGTCCTGCATTGCAAAATAAATAACCTCGTTACCGTGTTCCTCAAGAAGTTTTGCAAGACCGAAATAGTAGGTTTCACTTCCGCCTTTTACATAGTGGTATTTATTAACAAGCAGAATTTTCATTATCAGCCCCGCCTTTTTCCTTTAAGTGAGCGTACCATTGGGTACAACTTTGAGTGAACAAGTGAGATACCTGCAATCATCATTCTTTTCGGCATGGCATTGCACACACTCGTCATCATTTTTTTGGATTTCTTTCTGACATCGGGATATTGCGGAAAATCTTTCCACGGTGACATTGATTTATATTTGAGATAATCCCCGACAAAGGGGTGATTGTTATTTTCGTTCCACGGGCGTGTTCCCGAAAGGAAACACGAGGTGTAGTGAATTATATAAGGATCGGTTACCGCCTCGATGTATTCTTCTTCACTCAGATGATGCTCGGGACGACGCACCTTCATAAGATCTTTAAAATTAAAATCAAAGAAAACAGTCATAGCGTCGTATTTGGTATGGATAACCTTTACAAGATTCTTTTTGGCAAGAACACCGTTAAGAACCCCTTGATCAACATAGGTGATGTTGCCGTTGTGAGCAATAATAAAATCGAGAAAGTCTTTTTCCACATTCATCTCTCTCCAGCTTTTAAGGTCAATCAGCAAAACACCGTTATTTGTATAAGTGCTGTCGCACGGAAGATTCAGTTCGGTTTTATAACGGTCACTTCGGCAATCGTCAACTGCCGCAACGATCTTATCTTCCAGATCTGTTTCCCAAAATTCTCTCAAAGAGTGACGCACAACCGTGTCACAGTCAAGATAAATACAGCGGTCGAGATTATCAGGCAGTATCGTGCAGAGAAACAGTCTGAAAAATGTGCTGATGTTCCATCTTCCGACTTCTATATCAACACCTGACATTTTGTTAAGATCAGGGCGGGGAATAAAAACAATATTTCTGCCGAATTTGTCAACCATATTCTCAAATCTCTTTTTGTTTTCATCTGAGATATTGTTGTCAATCATATAAATGTTGATTTCATCGGCATCGGTATTGTTGTGTAAGAGTGACATTATTGACACACCGGCAATAGGGGCATAGCTGTCGGAGCTTGAATATACTATGTTCATTTTACCCTCCGTGAAAAAGTAGTCGTAACATAAAAATTACTTAAGATACTTATCCTCGTATTCCTTAAAAGTCTGAAGATTTTTATCTTTGTCGGCAATAATAAGATTTTCAATACCGCCGATTTCATCAAACGGCCATTCAACTCCCAAATCCGGATCGTTGTACATAATGCCGTCATCATATTCGCCGTAGAATTTTTCACCGCATTTGTATGAAACAACAGACGGTTCAAGCACAAGATAGCCGTGTGCAAAATGTTCGGGAACATAGAGTTCATTCATATTTTCTTCGGAAAGACAGAAGCCCTGCCATTTTTTGAATGTAGGTGATTCGGGGCGGAGGTCAACGATAACATCAAAAACCTTGCCTTTAATGCACCGTACAAGCTTTGCCTGTTCGTGAACTCTCTGAAAATGAAGCGCACGAATTACGCCCTTGTGAGATACTGTGTAGAAAACCTCCGCAAGGTTGTGTTCAAGTCCGTTTGCCTCGAAAACTTCCTTTGAATAATCCTTTATAAATGCACCTCTTACATCTGTTGCACAAAACGGCTTGATAAGATACGCGCCTTCAAAATCTGTATTACAAAATTCAAACTTCTGAATCATCGTTATTCTCCCTTTTATAATGTTTTTCTATGTAAGCAGTACCCTTTACACATAGAAAGGGCGAAAGTTACATTTCGCCCTCTGTATTTTCTTAGCCAACCGACTTAATCCAGTCCATAGTCATTCTTGTGCCTTCTGCAAATGATATTTCGGGCTTGAAATAACAGTCTGCTTCAATATCGGCTGTATCAAATGCCTCAAGCGGCATATTTACTCCCGTAAAAGGAACATCGCCGAAAATCGGCTTTGCTTCGGGGGCAAGCTCCTGCTGCATTTCAAGGATAAATTCCTTGAGCGGTTTTGCGTTTCCGCTGCCGATAGTATATTCTTTATTTGCTTTGCCGTATTCTCCGATTGCCTCAAACGCTCTTGCAACATCGTCAATATAGATGAAGTCATAGTTCTGTGTTGCGGCAGTAAACTGCAGCGGCTCATTTGCAATGATTTTGCGAATTGTAGAATTTACAAAACGGGGCGAAAGCTCACCGACGCCGTACGCGTTTGTAATAACTGCCCAACAGAGGTCAATTGAAAGGCTGTTTGCAATCGGCTTGCAAATTGCCCTTGCAATCAGCTTGCCTGCACCGTAAATGTACGGAAGTCCCGGCTTGCTTTCCTGAGTGTAAACAGCGGTGTAGGTTTCCTTTTCCATAATAGAACCGGCATTGACAAATTTTTTACACTGCATACCGTCTGCCGTTCTGAGCGCTCTTGCTGTCCAGAGTGCATTTTTAAGCTGAACATTTTCATCACATCTGAGCGGTCCTGCCGAACCTACCCATGCAAAGTGGTAGAAAACATCAATATCTCTGTCGGAAATTCTGTCAGCCAAGGTTTCAATCTCATCAAGCTCGCAATACACGATTTCAATGCCGTTAAGGTCTTTTATATTTTCGATTTTTTCGTTTTCGTCTTTTACAACTGCAAAAACCTTTACACCCTTGGCACAAAGCCTTTTGCAGACATTTGAACCGACAAAGCCGTTTGAGCCTGTTACAATTGCTTTTTTCATAAATTAACCTCTTTTATATCATCCGCAGGAGTCTTAGATTCTGCTTTTAAGAAAATCGTTTATTTGCTCGTCCATACAGCGGCGAACATCACCGCCGTTCATATAACAGCGCGACCATTCAACCGTTTTTTTCACTGCTTCATCAACATGCCAATGGGGTTTCCAGCCAAAAACAGCCTTTAGCTTTGAACAGTCGAGTTTGAGAAAGCTTGCCTCGTGGACTGCATTCTTTTCACTTTTGTTGACCCATTTTATATTTCCCGCATACTTTACAAACAAATCAACGAGTTCGCCTGTCGTTACGCAGTCGCATTCATCGGGACCAACATTATAGCAGTCGGCTAGCTTAATATCACCGTACTGCGCCCTTGCAATCATAAGATAGGCAAAAAGCGGTTCGAGAACATGCTGATACGGTCTTGTTGAAAACGGATTCCTTACAATAATATCCTCGCCCTTTTCCAAGGCTCTCACGCAGTCGGGAATGATTCTGTCGTTTGCAAAATCTCCGCCGCCGATAACATTGCCTGCCCTCGCTGTTGAAATTGCCGTTCTTCCGTCTGCAAAGAAAGAATTTTTGTAGCTGTGGGTTACAAGTTCCGAGCAGCTTTTGCTGTTTGAATACGGATCAAAGCCGTCAAGCGGTTCGTTTTCACGGTATCCCCACTGCCATTCCCTGTTTTCATAAACCTTGTCGGTTGTTACATTGAGAAACGATTTTACACAGCTTGACTGCCTTACGCACTCAAGAATATTTACCGTTCCCATAACATTTGTTTCATATGTGTACGCAGGCATTTTGTAGCTGTCGCGCACAATCGGCTGAGCCGCAAGATGAAGTACAATCTCAGGCTGTGCCTCATCAAATGCCTTTTTCAGAGAGTCAAAATTGCGGATATCTCCGATAACCGATTTCACATCGCTTTCAATATCTGCAATTTCAAAAAGTGACGGTGAGGTCGGCGGATTAAGTGAATAACCCGTTACCTCTGCGCCTGCATTCGCAAGCAGTCTGCACAGCCAGCTGCCCTTGAATCCCGTGTGTCCCGTAACGAACACTTTTTTACCTTTATAAAAATCAAGCGTCATTATGACCACACTTTCCACGGAGCTTTGCATTCGTTCCATAGTTTTTCAAGTCTTTCCTTGTCACGCAATGTGTCCATACATTGCCAAAAACCGTTGTGCTTGAAGCACATAAGCTGACCCTCTCCCGCAAGCTGTTCCATAGGCTCGCGTTCAAACATTATTGTGTCGTCCTTTATATAGTCAAGAACCCTTGGGTCAAGCACCATAAAGCCTGCGTTAATCCAGCCTGAGTCGATATCGCTCTTTTCACGGAACGCCCTGACTTTGCTGTCCTCCGACAAATCAAGCACACCGAACCTGCTTTCGGGCTTTACGGCTGACATAGTTGCAAGCTTACCGTGTTTTTTGTGAAAATCGAGTAGAGCGTTTATGTCAATATCGGAAACACCGTCGCCATAGGTCATAAAAAACGGCTCATCTCCGATAAAATTGCGAACCCTTTTAAGTCTGCCGCCTGTCATCGTGTCAAGACCTGTGTCAACAACAGTAACCTTCCATTTTTCGGCTCTTTTGTTATGTACAATAATCTTATCATCCTGAGTAAAATCAAAGGTGATGTCGGATGTGTGAAGAAAATAGTCGGCAAACCATTCCTTGATTACATGCTGTTTGTAACCTGCACAGATGATGAACTCGTTTATGCCGTAGTGAGTGTACAGCTTCATAATGTGCCACATAATCGGCATTCCGCCGATTTCAATCATTGGTTTAGGTTTGAACTGGGATTCCTCGGAAATTCTTGTTCCGTACCCTCCCGCAAGTATAACAGCTTTCAAAACTCTGCCTCCTTAAACAGCACCCTCACCCTTGAAAACAGAGGTGATAGTTTTGAGAATGATTTTCAGGTCAAAGCAGACAGAGCGGTTTTTGATATAGCAAATTTCCATTGCTCTTCTGCGTGTGTATGTAGTACAGCTTCTGCCGTTTGCCGCCCAGAAACCCGTAAGCCCCGGCTTAACGCTCAAAAGCATATCACGGTAGTTGCCGTAAATTTCAGTTTCAACCTCCATAACGGGTCTTGGTCCCACAACAGAGATATCGCCTTTTAAAATATTGAAAAGCTGAGGAAGCTCGTCAAGGCTTGTTTTTCTCATAAATTTGCCGACCCTTGTGACTCTGGGATCATCTTCAAGCTTGAAATTTCTTTCATACTCAGCCTTCTGCTCGGGAGTGAACTGCCTGATAAGCTCCTCGGCATTTGTCACCATACTTCTGAATTTATATATATTTAAGGTTTTTCCGCCTTTTCCTACACGCTGGTGAACAAAGAATACAGGTCCTTCGCTTGTTGCTTTAACAAGAATTGCCAGAATGAGAAATACAGGTGAAAGGATTATTAAAGCGACGAGTGAACATACAATGTCAAAAATCCGTTTGAAAAAATCATAAACAGGCTTTTTTTTAATTGCGTGTCCGCTTGGTGACGCACTTTTATTTATACTTTTGCTTTTTGCGGATTCCATTTTCCCCTCCGTGGACAGGACGAGCCTGTTAGTTTATGCTTACGCAGGCGGCTTGTTATCAGTCTTTTGTTTCTGTTTTGTAATATCCGCCGTATCTTGAGTAGTAGCCCTTGCCCTTGCGGGTTTCGTGAGGTTTTACACGGTTAAGAATAACACCGAGAATTTTTGCGTCGGTTCTTTTAATAACCTCAACCGTCCTTTCAAGCTCGGGGTATGTCGTTGAATTGTTTCTTGCAACAATAACAACACCGTCAGATGCCTTCATAATGGGAAGAGCGTCAATAACAACGCCGATTGGCGGTGTGTCAAAAATAATATAGTCATAATCCTTTTCAAGGGTTTTTATAAGCTCTGCCATAGCTTCACTTGCAAGAAGCTCCGACGGGTTCGGCGGAATAGCTCCGTAGGTAATAGCCTTGAGGTTTTCAATCTTTGTATCCTTGGTGACCTCTTTAAGAGAACATTCCTCGTTAAGGTAATTTGTAATGCCGGGGGTAGGTGAGATTTTGAGTGCGGTGTTGACTCTCGGACGGCGAAGGTCACATTCAACAACGATAACCTTTGTGCCAACCTGCTGAGCAAGCGCAGACGCAACATTGATTGATGTTACCGTTTTGCCCTCGCCCTTTGTTGACGAGGTAAATGCTACCTTTTTGCAACCCTTTTTAAAGATTGAGTATGCGATGTTTGTTCTGGCTGTTTTGTATGATTCACGAACCTGAAAGCCGAGTGCCTCGGTGTCAATTGAACGATCTATTTTAGTCTTTTTCATTGCAGCTTCACTCCTTTAACATTAATAACCCGATTCATAGTTGCCGTACTTCTTTTCGGCTGCCTTTTGATTCGAAAAATATTCAAAGTCGGGAATAGCGGCAAGCAGCGGAAGGTCAAGAACGGTTGTCATCTCTTCGTTGTACTTGATTTTGACATCAAGGAAGTCACGGACGAATGAAACAATCAAAGCAATGATAAGACCTGCCGCAAATGCGATAATCACATTTTTGGATACACTCGGTGAAGCAGGAGCTTTTGGAAGAGTTGCCTTGTCAACAATTTTAAGCTTTGCGTTGTCCTTTACATTTGCAATCGTCTTTGGTGCAATCTTCGCAATTGCGTCGCCTATTCTTTTTGATTCGGTAGGACTGCTCGAATTTACAAGAGCCTTAAATACCTCGGTATCTTCAATGCTCTCGAACTTAATCATAGATTTAAGCTGTGACGCTGTGTACTTTTCGTTGAGCGCTTCGGAAATCTGATTGTAGAATGAGTTTGAATCAAGAAGCTCAATATATGTAAGCACAAGATTCTTTGCATAGTTTACACTCTGGTAATCCTCATATGCCGACTGGCTCTTGTAGTTGGTTTCAACATATAGCTTTACACTTGAGGTGTAGGTTTTCGGAATAAAAAAGGTAGTAATAAAGAAAGATACTGTAGCGCACAAAAGAGAAAGCACTGCAATAAAAACCAAGTTTTTCTTTATTATTCTCGTTATGTCCTTAAATGATATTTCCATTAAATAATACTCCTCCCGGCTTTTGCTCACATATGGCAAGACAATGCCGCAGCCGAAACAAAAGTGTTACAGGCGAAAACGGTACAAAAGCACAAAAATCTTTAAAACATGACACTTCCATTATATGTGAAATCAGTAAAAAAATCAATATGACAAAGGAATCTATTATAGGGAAAAATTAGTTTATTTTGCGGATTTTCGGGTTGGACAAATTTTCTGTATGTACAAAACTTACATAAAATATATAACTATTAGGCTGAAAATGGTTAATAATCACACAAAAAAGCAGTTTTAAAGACAATTTCAGCTAAATTTGCTAAAAAAATAAACAAAAATAAGGTAAATAACCGATAAAATTTCTACTCATATATTAATATGTCACAATATGTCATGATAAGAAAGCAATTACTGTAAATATGCAGGCAGAGCCGCTGCACGGATATTTGTTCAAGGAGTAATTTACAAACCAGTATGTATATTTTATGCAAAAATGATGTGCAAAGACGGATAAAAATACAAAGTCCAGACGAAACCGACACGGTGTGACACAGTATTTAATTGATTCGGAACGGCATAATGCATAATCGGAACGACATAATGCACAATGAAATCATCTATTTTGACAACAGGATTGTCGTTTCTTAAAATATAACAAATATTTATAACAAAACACTTTACAAAATCCGAGGTGTGGTGTATAATACTGTACAAAGAAGTTAGATGGTGAAGTTTTCCATTGTACTCCCTGCGGCTTTTGGCTTGCAGATGCGTATTGTGCCGATGAATCCGTAAAGCTTCTTGCTGATGAAAACAAAATATAATACAAGGTGGTATGAACTATGAAAAAATTATCAGCAATGTTAGTAGCACTCATCCTTGTTGCAGCAACGGCTTTCACTGCTTTTGCAGCAGGCATCAATGACAGTGAGCAGGCTGTTCTTGACGAACTCAAAACATCTGTTAAGATGAACGGCTCAGAGATGGTTATTCCGAGCGAGTTTGTAAACCAGGCTGAGAACTACTTTAACACAATTGACATGACAGCAGATGAGTCATCAAAGATTATCGCTGTACTCAAGAAGGGCGAGAGCTTCCTTGAGAACTCAGGCGCATCTAACATCGCAGATCTCACATTTGCTCAGAAGCAGACACTTCTTGCTTACGGTAAGGAGGGCGTAGGTGTTCTTGGTATGACAATGTCATATGACACATCAACAAAGACTCTTACAATTTATGACGCAAACGGCAAGGTTGCATTCTCAGCTGTTCCTACTCTTTCAAAGGTTGGACAGGTTAAAGACGGCAGCGCAATCAAGACAACAGGTGTTGCAGCTGATTTCAGCGGTGTTGCAGCAGTTTCTGCAGTAGCACTCATTATGGTAGCAGGCGGAGCTTTCTACCTTGTAAAAACTAAGAAAGAAAGAGCTTGATTTAAATGTCTGATAAAAAAGTCAGACACGGTCATAGATCAAAGAATGGGAAGGGTTTTATAATTCTTCCCATTATATTTTGTCTGGTAACATATCTGGTGCTGTATTTGGCGTTTGTTCCGTCATTTTCTCCGATAATTTCGGCTATGGGTATGTTCTTTTCGGATAATGAAAAGGATTATTCGACAGAGTACGATAATATTTTTGTGCCCGTGTCAGAAAACGCAACTGTTCCTACCGTGACCAAGAAAGATTCTGACGGTAAGGAAAAATCATATGTAAAAAAAGATTCCGTTCAGTATCCGGGTTATGGCAATCTGTTCGGTGAACTCATAATAAGTGACTGCAATGTTGATGCAAATCTGTTCTTTGGCGACGGTGATGTTGCTTTGAGAAACGGCGTAGGCATTTACGCAGGCAGTTTTGTACCCGGTTACGGAGGAACAATTCTTGTTGCAGGTCATAACAATACCTATTTTAACGGTTTGAAAAATGCTCAGGTTGGTCAAAGGGTTGAAATTAAGACAAGCTACGGTAACTATGTGTATGAAATTACCGATACTGCCGTAAAAAGTGCTAACGACAGCAGCGCCTACGACCTTTCTGCTGATTACGAAAATCTGATAATGTACACCTGTTATCCCTTTGATGAATTGGGACTCACATCAAAAAGATTTTTCGTGTATGCAAAGCTTGTGTCGGGAACCCAGATAGATAAGGGGGGCAACTGATATGCATTCTAAGATAAGAGGTATTGTTTTCTGCTTGCTTTCGTTTGTTTTGTCATTTGTGTTGCTTCTGCTTTCAATTTCGGTGATGCTTGAAGCCACGATTCTGAATCCCTCGTATATTCTCGACAATATGAACACAACCAATTATTTTACCGACAAAAAGGACGAAATAACAAGAGAGCTTGTTGACCTCGGTTACGCGTCGGGGCTTGAAGAAAGCTTTTTTGGTAATGTGGTTGAAACTGTAACAATTCATGACGATACAGAGGATTACCTTGAAAGCTATTATAACGGCGGCTCGGCAAAAATCAGCACGGTTGCCTTTCGTCAGCGTTTTAATTCAGAGCTTGACAGCTACATAAAGAAAAATAATGTTAAGGTTGCAAGCAGTGACAGCAGGGAATATCTTATAAATAAAGCTGCGTCTGTTTATGAGGCGAATCTCAGAATACCGATGTTTTCAATGCTTTCGCCGTATCTCACGGCCTTGAAAGATATGATGCCGCTTCTAATAGGCGGACTGGTAGTTTTTGCCGCAATCCTTTGTGTGATTATCATCTTTGCAAACCGTTGGAAGCACAGGGCGGTCAGATATATCTGTTACGCAACATCCGGAACATTTATCACGGTGGGAATTATCCCTGCTGTTTTGTTTTCAACAGGCTATGTGAGCAAAATCAATATTGAATCAAGAGCTTTCTACAACCTCTTTGTTCAGAGTATAAACAGCGTGCTTATCGCACTTGCAATCTGTTCGGCAGTCTTTCTTATAATTTCTATCGGACTTTTCTTCCTGCACAAGAATATGCGCAAACACGCAAGTGAAGAATGATGTAAGTAAATGGAAAATTAAAAATTGAAAATGTAAAATTACGGTCGAGAAGATAGTTTGCAAATGCAAAACACTGTCTTCCCGACCGTTTTTTATATGAAAGTTGTTGTCTGTTAGTAGTGGCGAACATGGTTCGCCACTACTAAAATAATGAAAAAATAACACGGTCGGATTTCCAAACGGTGATTCCGACCGTGTTGTTTTATGAATTAATCATCAATATTGTAAAATCGTTTTGCATTGTCGCAGGTGATTTGCAGAAGCTCGGAAATGCTTATATTACGCAGAGATGCGATTTTTTCAGCGGCATAGACAATCATAGAGCTGTCGCAACGCTTGCCGCGGAACGGCACGGGCGCCATATACGGAGCGTCGGTTTCAAGCAGAAGCCTGTCAAGCGGAATTTCCGAAGCAACCTCAAGACTGTGACGGGCATTTTTGAATGTAACAACACCGCCGAGGCTGATGTACATTCCCATGCGAACCGCTTCACGCATAAGCTCAACACTGCCCGAAAAGCAATGAACCAGCGCATTTGGTTTGTATTTTCTCAGAAGATCGTACACATCACCGTGAGCCTCACGATCGTGAACTATAAGCGGCATTTCAAGGTCAAGAGAAAGCCTGATCTGTTCCTCAAAAACACGCTTTTGCAAGTCTTTCGGAATGTCCCAATGATAATCAAGCCCTGTTTCGCCGATTGCGACAACCTTTTTATGTTTTGAAAGCTGTGCAAGCTGTTCAAGATAATTGTCCGGAATATTTTCGAGATTTTCGGGATGAAATCCGACTGCGGCATACATAAAATCATATTTTTCGGCATATTCAATGCAGGTTTTTGCCGTTTCAAGGTCAACCGCATTGTTGACAATTCCGCACACACCCTTTGTGTGAATGTTTTCCAAAAGTTCAAAACGGTCATCGTCAAACCATTTGTCGTCATAATGTGCGTGCGCATCGAAAATGTTGTTGTAAAGTGACATCGGTATATCTCCCTAAAAGTATGGGCGGTCATTGACCGCCCACATTGATGAATTTATATGTTCATACACATATGTTTTGATATAACATATGTGTATTCAATTTTGCACGCAATGCGTGCAATCGTGTGCAACGCACACGAACTATGCTACGCTCGGGCATAATATATTTTTATATTGCAAACTGTCTTCACGAATTGGATGCAGCGACACGCTGCCGGCGGCTCGCCGTGCGGGCAGATGATATCCGCTCCTACAGTTACGCTTGGGCATAAATAGTTTTTAATTTATCAAACTGTCTACACGAACATAAATCAACAGATTTTTGAGCCGACAGGCATATTGTCAACAAAAACAACCTTTAAATCATCGCCGTGAACTGCCGAAAGAATCATACCGCAGCTTTCAACACCGCAAAGCTTTGCCGGCTTGAGGTTCTGAACAAGAATAATCTTCTTGCCAATAAGCTCTTCGGGCTTGTAGTAGTTTGCAATACCGCTGACAACGGTTCTGTCCTTTACACCGTCAAAAATTGTGAACTGTAAAAGCTTTTTGCTCTTTTTAACGGGTTCGCAGGTCTTAACCTCGCACACACGGAGATCAACCTTTGCAAAATCATCAATGCCAATCTGTGCAACACCCTCAAGCTCTTCACGGAGTGCCTTTGTTTCTTCGCTTTCACCCTCGTTGTTCTTGATAATGCTGTTGAGTTCTTCAATTTCCTTTTCAACATCAATTCGTGGGAAGAGTGCATCTCCCTTGTGAACCGTGACATCAGCAGGAAGTACACCGAACTTGTCGCAGTTTTCGTAGCCGGCACACTTTTCACAAGCACCGATCTGCTCAAGAGCCTTTGGCATTGTTGTTGGCATAAATGCCGAAAGGAGGGTGCAGGCAATACGGATTGCCTCAAGAAGGTTGTAGAGAACCGTTGCGAGTCTTGCTTTCTTTGTTTCGTCCTTGGCAATAACCCACGGAGCGGTTTCGTCAATGTATTTATTTGCACGGGAAACAAGCTTGAATATTTCGGCAAGTGCGTTCTGGAGCTGAGTCTTGTCCATGAAATCGTCAACCTTTGCACGGAGCGATGTTGCGGTTTCGATAAGGTCATCGTCAAATTCGCCGCTCTCGCGCTCTGTGGGAAGTGTGCCGCCAAAATATTTCTGAACCATTGCAACTGTTCTTGAAACAAGGTTGCCAAGACCGTTTGCAAGGTCGGAATTGATACGGTTAATCATAATTTCGTTTGAAAACGAGCTGTCTGCACCGAGAGCCATTTCACGCAAAATGTGGTAACGGATTGCGTCAGCGCCGTAACGCTCGCCGAGTACAAACGGATCAACAACATTGCCGAGTGACTTTGACATCTTCTGTCCGTTGAAAGTAATCCAGCCGTGAACGGCAAGATGCTTTGGAAGCGGAAGGTCAAGAGCCATAAGCATTGCAGGCCAGATGATAGCGTGAAAACGCATGATGTCCTTTGCTACCATATGAACATCGGCAGGCCAGTATTTGTCAAATTCGTCAAATTTTTCATTCTTGTAGCCGAGAGCGGAGATATAGTTTGAAAGTGCGTCAATCCAAACATAAACAATATGCTTTTCGTCAAATGTAACCGGAATGCCCCATTTGAAGGTTGTTCTCGATACGCAAAGGTCTTCAAGTCCCGGCTTGATAAAGTTGTTTACAAGCTCAACCGCTCTTGTCTTTGGCTGTAAATAGTCTGTCTCCGTGAGGAGCTTTTCAATTCTGTCGGCAAAAGGTGACATCTTAAAGAAGTATGCCTCTTCCTTTGCCTCTGTAACCTCTCGTCCGCATTCGGGACATTTGCCGTCAATAAGCTGACTTTCTGTCCAGAAGCTTTCACAGGGGGTGCAGTATTTGCCCTTGTATTCGCCCTTGTAGATGTAGCCCTTGTCATACAGCTCCTTGAAAATCTTCTGAACTGTTTCAATGTGGTAATCGTCTGTTGTGCGGATATATCTGTCATAGCTTATGTTCATAAATTTCCATAAGCCCTTAAAGGTTTTTACAATTTCGTCAACATACTCTTTGGGAGTAACACCCTTTTCGGCAGCCTTCTGTTCAATTTTAAGACCGTGTTCATCCGTACCCGTAAGGAACATAACATCGTATCCCTGCATTCGTCTGTAACGGGCGATAGAATCGCACGCAACGGTGGTGTAGCAATGACCGATGTGGGGATTGCCTGACGGATAATAAATAGGTGTTGTAATGTAAAATGGTTTTTTCTGACACATAGTATTTGTCCTCCCTAAAATTCAGCAAATGAGCTGTAACTGTAATTATACCAATTATTGCATATAATTTCAAGAGTTTATGGGATAAACGGAGAATAGTTAATTGTTGTATGCTTAATTTAAAGACAATTACTTATGATTCATTTCGGTGATATTACTGCCTGAATTCATAAATAATCGTGTTAAAGTGTCGGGTTAAAGTGAAATAATGCCGAACTGCGCAAGTGTGTAGGAAATTAAGATGAACACAAGGCAGATTGGAGCTATATATTTAATCATAACATCAAACAAAGCCCTTCTGCTGAAACGCTCGCCGTTCCTTGTGACTTCGTCTGCAATAGTCTTTGGCTTGATAACCCAGCCGATGAGAATACAAGTGCAAAGTGCGACAATCGGCATAATAATGCTGTTGCTCAAGAAGTCAAAGAATGTAAGGAAGTCCATTCCGAGAATCTTAACATTTGACCATATACCGTTGCCGAGTGACGACGGAATACCCATAATAAGGCAGATGCCTATAACGATAAGACAGGACTTGATTCGTGTGAGCTTGAACTTGTCCATAAGCGAAGAAACAATTGCTTCCATTACGGAGATTGAGCTTGTGATAGCTGCAAAGAATACAAGAATAAAGAACAAAAATCCTATGATTACGCCGGCAGGCATTTCGTTGAATACCTTTGGAAGTGTGATGAACATAAGTCCGGGACCGCTTGCACCAAGACCTTCTTCACCGCTGAATACATAAACCGCAGGAACTACCATAAGACCTGCGAGAAGTGCAACGGCTGTGTCGAAAATCTCAATCTGGTTAACCGACTTTGTGAGGTTTACCTCATCCTTTGTGTATGAACCGTAGGTTACCATAATTCCCATTGCAATGCTCATTGAGAAGAACAGCTGACCGAGTGCTGCCGCAAATGTCCAAATTGACAGTTTGCTGAAATCGGGAATGAGGTAGTACGAAACACCCTCCATTGCGTTCGGGAGCGTGAGTGTGTAGATTGAAATTCCGACTGTCAGAACAAGCAGAACAGGCATCAAAAATTTGCTCAGTCGCTCAATGCCCTTGTTTACTCCGAGCATAATTACCACTGCACTCAACAGCATAAATATTAAGAAAAACACAATGGGTGACAACGGGTCGGAAATAAAGTCCGAGAAAAAGTTGTCCTGTGCCGCAGGGGCAACAAGTCCCTGTGCATAAACGCACATATATTTTGTAACCCAACCGCCGATAACGCAGTAGTACGGAATAATGATTATAGGAACAAGCGTTGCAAGGTAGCCTAAAAACGAAAATTTGCTGCATAGCTTTTTGTAGGCGAGAATCGGACTTAGCTTTGTTTTTCTGCCAATTGCGATTTCGGCAGTCAAAAGTGAAAAGCCGAATGTAAGCGCAAGGATTATGTAGATAAAGATAAATGTTCCGCCGCCGTACTTAGCTGCATAATACGGAAATCTCCAGAGATTTCCCAAGCCTACTGCACTTCCCGCAGCGGCAAATACAAATCCGAGTCCGCCGGAAAAGCTTCCTCTTTTTTTACTCATGATAATTACCTCTCATTTTCTTTAGAATTTTTTAAAATCTGTAAATAAAACAATCAACGCAAGTATAACATAATACAGAGATTAAAACAATATTTTTTGAGATTTTTTGAATATTTTGCAAAAAGAAAATTTTGGTTTTATCTTTGCGAATTTTGTCAAATCTATTGCAAATCAATTTTATTTGTGTTATTGTAAAATATATGTAAAGAATGCGTTGCCAAAGGTAAAATTTAGTGCAATTCGCTTGAAATAATCCGTTTCGTATTTTATACTTAATCAGATATATTAAATTGGGTTATATATCAGTTTTTATGGTGGTGAATTATATGTCAAATTCAAAAAACAACAATAAAAAAGCATCCGAAAAAGCAAAGCTTATGTCAAAATGGCAAAAGATGCCTTATACTAACAGAGAATTAAGCTGGGTTGACTTTAATGCAAGAGTGCTTGAAGAGGCGTTCAAAAAGACCAACCCAATTATGGAAAGATGCAACTTCCTTTCAATTACGGCGTCGAACCTTGACGAATTTTTTATGGTTCGTGTTGCAGGTGTGCTTGACCAGATTCATCACGGCAGAACAAGCCGTGACGCATCGGGCATGACTCCTACAGAGGTTATGGACGGACTTGTTGAAAAAATTCACGAGTTTGCCAAAAAGCAGTACAGCTGTTACAACCGTTCAATAATTCCGTCACTTCGTTCGGCAGGCATTGTGTTCAAAGAGGCTGACGAGCTTGACGGCGACCAGAAAGCGTTTGTTGAGGAATACTTTGAAAAAGTAGTTTTCCCCGTATTGACGCCTATGGCTGTCGATACAAGCCGTCCGTTTCCGATGCTTGCAAACAAAAGCCTTAACATTGCTGTTCGCCTTACAAATGCCGAGAATGAAGAATTTTTCGCATTGGTTCAGGTTCCGTCAATTCTTCCGAGATTTCTTGAGCTTCCGACTCACGAGGGCAGAGCGTTTATTCTGCTTGAAAAAATAATCGCAATGCACCTCGGCGAGCTTTTTGAGCTTTACAACATTAAGCAGTACGATCCTTTCAGAATCACCCGAGATTCCGACCTTGACATTGACGAGGATACCGAGGATCTTATGGCTGAAATTAAAAAGTCAATCAGAAAGCGTAAGAGAGGAGAACCTGTTCGTCTTGAATTCGGCAAGAAATGCAACCGAGAAATTCGTGAATTTCTTGTTGACGCTCTCGATGTTACGGAGCGTGAAATCTACTTTCAGAGAGGTCCTCTTGACCTTACATTCCTTTCAAAATTTGCTCATATTAAGGGCTGTGAGGATATGTGCTTTGAACCAATCGTTCCCGTAAATCCGCCTGCGGAATTCTGCGGTTATGACGATATTTTTGAGGCTATCCGTGAAAAGGACAGACTTGTGCATCATCCTTATGAAAGCTTTGATGTTGTGGTTGATTTTGTCAAAAAGGCGGCAACCGATCCGAATGTTCTTGCCATCAAGCAAACCTTGTACCGTGTCAGCGGAAATTCACCGATTGTTGCGGCTCTTATCAAGGCGGCTGAAAACGGCAAGCAGGTAACTGTTCTTGTTGAACTCAAGGCGAGATTTGACGAGGAAAACAACATTCAGTGGGCAACAAAGCTTGAAAAGGCGGGCTGTCATGTAATTTACGGTCTTACAGGACTTAAAACTCACTGCAAAATCTGTCTTGTAGTAAGAAAAGACAAGGACGGAATCAGAAGATATTTGCATATGGGTACGGGTAACTATAACGACAGTACGGCGAGATTCTATACCGATATCGGTATGTTCACCTGCCGTGAAGAATACGGTGTTGACGCATCATCACTCTTTAATGTATTGACAGGTTACTCAACTCCGCCTGAATACAACAAATTTATCGTTGCACCTCACGGAATGCGTCCGTTCTTTGAGGCTATGATTATTCAGGAAACCGAGAACGCAAAGCTCGGACTTCCGGCCAAAATTACCGCAAAGGTGAACTCGCTTGTTGATCCTGAAATCATCAGCCTTTTGTACGATGCGTCAAATGCAGGCGTAAAAATTGACCTCATCGTAAGAGGTATCTGCTGTCTTGTTCCGGGAGTCCATGGATTCAGCGAGAACATCAGAGTAGTTTCAATTGTCGGTCAGCTTTTGGAGCATAGCCGAATATTCATATTTGAAAACAATTCAAATCCGCTTTATTATATGGGAAGTGCCGACTGGATGCCGAGAAACCTCGACAGACGAGTTGAGCTTGTGTTCCCTGTTGAGGACGAGGATATCAAAAAGCGTGTGCAGGAGGTTATCACGGTTTCATTTAAGGATACCGTAAATGCACGCCAACAGCTTTCAACAGGTGTATATAAGTCTGTTGACAAGCGCGGCAAGCATAAGATGAATTGTCAGAAATTCTTTTCAAAGCTTGCGTTAAAGGCTCAAAAGCAGGCAATGAAAAAAACATATGCGAGCACTGTCGGAACTCCGATTGTACCCGTTGAAGTGAAAAAGGAGGACTCCGAACAATGAAAAGAGTAGGCATTTTAACAAGCGGCGGTGATTGTCAGGGACTTAACGCAACAATCCGTGCCGTTGCAAAAACACTTTATAATCAGCTTGGCAATGATGTTGAAATCATCGGCATTATTGACGGCTACAGAGGTCTTATCTACGGCGAAACAAGAAAGATGAAACCCGAGAATTTTTCGGGTATTCTCACAATGGGCGGTACGATTCTCGGCACATCAAGACAGCCGTTCAAGCTTATGCGTGTTGTTGACGAGAACAGCGTTGACAAGGTTGAGGCTATGAAGAAGAACTACAAAAAGCTTGGTCTTGACTGTCTTGTTGTACTCGGTGGCAACGGAACTCAAAAAACCGCAAATCTTCTTCGTGAAGAGGGACTCAATGTGGTTTCACTTCCTAAGACAATCGACAACGACCTTTGGGGTACAGACAAGACATTCGGCTTTCAGAGTGCCGTTGACATTGCAACAAATGTAATCGACTGTATCCATTCAACCGCAACATCTCACGGCAGAGTTTTCATTATTGAGGTTATGGGACATAAGGTTGGCTGGCTCACCCTTTATGCAGGTATTGCAGGCGGTGCGGATATTATCCTTATCCCCGAAATTCCGTACGACATCAACTCGGTTGTAAAGACAATCAAGTCAAGAACCGCAGGCGGTAAGAACTTTTCAATTCTTGCAGTTGCCGAGGGTGCAATTTCAAAAGAAATTGCAGCTTTGCCTAAAAAGCAGAGAAAAGCTGCTGTTGCAGAGATGAAATATCCGTCAATTTCCTATCAGATTGCCCACGATATTGAGGAGGCAACAGGTCAGGAAACAAGGGTTACAGTACCGGGTCACTTCCAGAGAGGCGGCAGTCCCGATGCCTATGACCGAGTGATTTCAACTCGTTTCGGCGTTAAAGCCGCAGAGCTTATTATCAATAAAGACTACGGCAAAATGGTTGCCCTTGTAAATAATAAGGTAGTTGCCGTTCCGCTTAAGGACATCGCAGGCAAGCTCAAGAGCGTTCCGAAAGACAGCGAGGTTGTTGAAACAGCAAGAAAAATGGGCATCAGCTTTGGCGAATGATTTTCACCTTTTGGTTGACATATGCCTTTGTTATGATAAAATGATATGAAGTTCAGATTTCACGAAAGGGAGTGTTACTGTGAACGGTAATAAGCCGATTGAACAGATAATAGAAAATGCTGCCGCATCAGTTGAAATGGAAGGCTATACCATTGACAGCAAAAGCAAAGAATGGTGTCAAAAATTACTGCGTAACGAAATCACAATGCAGGAATATATTTCACTCGTTAAGAAAAAAGCAGGAGTTAAGGCTTAATGGCATACAATGTTAATTCACTTACAGATGATTGTTATCCAAACACTTTATGCTTAATAAATAAATTTGATATAAGAGATGAAGAACAGTTATCTGCGATAGAAGCCGATATTACATTTGCAAAATCATCTGAATGGGAACGCAATCCATTGCTTGAAAGTTTTGATTTTAATCACTACAAAGCTATCCATAAGTTTTTATTTGAAGATTTGTATTCTTGGGCTGGTGAATTGCGAAGTATTGACATCTCAAAAAAAGGAACTTCATTTTGCAGTGCATATAATCTTGAAGAAATGTGTAGAAAGAGTTTTGACTATCTCAAATCAAAACATTTGTTTATAAATTTAGATAAAATAGAGTTTGTTGATGAAATAGTCGATTTTTACTGCACAACAAATATGCTACACCCATTTAGAGAGGGAAACGGCAGAACACAAAGATTATTTATTTCGCAGTTGATACGGCACAACGGTTATGACTTTAACTTTTCGAATATTGACACAGACGAGTTAATGATAGCAACAATTCATTCCGCTAACGGTGTTACAGATTTTTTAAGAGATATATTTTTAAAAAATATAAGGTAGTGTAAGGTGTTCCATGAACAGAGATGTAATTTTAAACTATGCCCTTAGCACATACGGAACAGAACCCGAATATCCGTGGGAGAACAGTCCCGATAATGCGGTTCTGCGGAATATGATGTCGGGCAAATGGTACGCAATAGTTATGCGTGTCAAAAGGCAGATTTTAGGGCTTGACGGTGAGGGCTTTATTGATGTGATGAATGTCAAGTGCGACCCGATTCTTGTCGGCTCACTCAGATTAAAAAACGGATTTCTGCCTGCCTATCATATGAACAAGGACAAGTGGATAAGTATTTTGCTTGACGGCTCTGTGAGCAAGGAAGAAATCTTTCCGCTGATTGACGAAAGCTACAGCCTTGTTATGCCAAAGGCTAAAAAACGCTCAAAAATTTGACATAATAATCAAATCGGAAAATCGGTTTTGCAATCGGTTTTCCGACTTTTTGTTGTTTGAGCATTAAATGTGTGCAGAAAAATTGTCTGAAATCTTGCAATGAACGCTTGCTTTTGCTATAATCGTAGTATATGTATGAAAATGTGTGCCACGCAAAACGAACGGGGTATTAAATATGAAGTCAGATTTTAAGAAAATTTTTAGGAAAAGAATACTTCCGACCTTGCTTGCGGTTCTTGCACTGTCGGTTTGTTCAATAACAGCCTTTGCGGTAGGAGAGGACGATCCGCAGGTCCCCGACTCACAGTCAGAGCCTGTTGTGACGGAGTATGTTCCCGATGAAACCGAACCGCAATACACAGAGCCTGTTTATACCGAGCCTGTTTACACCGAAGCGCCTACGACCGAGTATGTTGCGCCCGAAACGGAAGAACCCACAACTGAGTATGTTCAGCCTGAAACAACAGAAGCTCCGGTACAGGAAGAAACACAGTATCAGAATCAGTATGTTGAAACTCAGGCACCCGATTCAACGGAATTTCAGGCGCCGACAATCGCAAAAACAGTCAGCGAAAAAAAGTATTCCACAAGCTACACGGCGGGAATTGTTTCGTGGATTTGCGTAGGTCTTGGGATAGTTGTAATTGCGGTTGTGATGATCAGCACAAAAGTCGGTGCAAGAAAAAGAATAAGGTAACAGCATTAAATGTGTAAAAATAAAAATATGAACAATCTCAACATCGGCGGCGTTTCGCTGAAATCCCACGCAGTTCTCGCACCCATGGCAGGTGTAAGCGACAGGGCTTACCGTGAGCTTTGCGTAAGATTCGGTGCGGCATACTGCGTAAGCGAAATGGTCAGCTCAAAGGCGCTTTCTTTCAACAGTAAAAAGAGCGAGGAGCTGATGGAAATTTCAGACTTGGAGCGTCCCTGCGGAATCCAGATTTTCGGTGATGACCCGAAATGTATGGCTGATGCCGCAAAGCACGCACTTGAAAACAAACCTGATATAATTGACATCAATATGGGATGCCCTGCTCCAAAGATAAGCTCAAACGGCAGCGGAAGTGCATTGATGAAAAATCCTCGGCTTTGCGGAGAAATCGTCAAGGCTGTGACAGCCGTTACCGACACCCCCGTAACCGTAAAAATCCGCAAGGGTTGGGACGATGACAGCGTAAATGCCGTTGAAGTTGCAAAAATCTGCGAATCGGCAGGTGCGGCGGCAATCACCGTTCACGGCAGAACAAGACAGCAGTATTACAAGCCTCCCGTTGATTACGGTATCATAAGGGCTGTAAGAGAATCCGTCAGCGTTCCCGTAATAGCAAACGGCGACATCGACAGTGCCGAAAAGGCAAAGGAGGTTATGGACATCACGGGCTGTGACCTTGTTATGATCGGCAGGGCAACGCTCGGAAATCCGTGGATTTTCTCGCAGATTAACGCATACCTTGAAAACCCGAATGTTAAAATTCACACTCCCGACCTTGAAGAAAGGCTCGGTGTAATGATTGAACATATCGGCAAAATGGTTGAATACAAGGGTGAGCATATGGCAATGCTTCAGGCAAGAAAACTTGTAGTCGGCTATTTCAAAGGCATGAAGGGTGCGGCAGCTTTGAGAAACGAAGCAGGAAAAATTAAAACGCTTGATGATTTGTACGAATTAAGGCAAAAAGCCCTTTCGCTGCAATGACATAAATTCAAACAGGATACACAGTATTCTAAAATAAAAATATAAGGGGAATGTAACAATGAGTGAAAAAACAAATATCGCTACTCTTGATTACCTCAACGAGTACGATCCCGCAATCGGTAACGCAATGACAGACGAGCTTAAAAGACAGCGCAGAAACCTTGAACTTATCGCAAGTGAAAACATCGTTTCTCCGGCAGTTATGGCTGCAATGGGCAGCCTGCTCACAAACAAATATGCCGAGGGTTATCCGGGAAAGAGATACTACGGCGGTTGTCGGTGCGTTGATGTAGTTGAAGAAATTGCCCGTCAGCGTGCGTGTGAGCTTTTCGGTGCCGAACACGCAAATGTTCAGCCTCACTCAGGCGCTCAGGCTAACACAGCGGTATATTTTGCAATGCTTAATCCAGGTGATACGGTAATGGGTATGAACCTTAACGAAGGCGGTCACCTTACACACGGTTCACCTGTTAATATTTCAGGTAAATACTTCAATTTTGTTCCATACGGTGTTGATCCCGAAACGCACAGAATTGATTATGATAAGGTTCTTGAAATTGCAAAGGAATGCAAGCCTAAGATGATTGTTGCAGGTGCGTCTGCTTACCCAAGAATCATTGATTTTGCAAAGCTCCGTGAGATTGCCGACGCAGTAGGCGCATATCTTATGGTCGATATGGCTCACATCGCAGGTCTTGTTGCCGCAGGTGTTCATCCGAACCCTGTTCCGTATTGTGAGTTCGTTACAACAACAACACACAAAACTCTCCGCGGTCCTCGCGGCGGTCTTATCCTCTGCCGTGAAGAATTTGCAAAGCAGATTGACAAGGCTATCTTCCCCGGTACACAGGGCGGTCCTCTTATGCACATCATCGCCGCAAAAGCTGTTTGCTTCGGCGAGGCATTAAAGCCTGAGTTCAAGGAGTACGGCAAAAAGATTGTTTCTAACTGTAAGGCTCTTGCAGACGGACTTCTCAAGAGAGGCAACAAGCTTGTTTCAGGCGGTACGGACAACCATGTTCTTCTTATGGATCTCCGTGACACAGATGTAACCGGCAAGGAGCTTGAGGCTCGTCTTGACGATTGCTACATCACAGTAAATAAGAACACAATTCCGGGCGAACCTCGTTCACCGTTCGTAACAAGCGGTGTAAGAATCGGTACTGCCGCTGTTACAACAAGAGGTCTTAACGAGGAAGATATGGACAAGATTGCCGAGTACATCACCCTCGTTCTTAACGACTATGAAAACAGCAAGGAAAAGGTTAGAGCAGGCGTTGAAGAAATCTGCAAAAAATATCCGCTCTACGAGTAATTTTTTTCAATAGCGCAGTAATACCGTAACCGTTTTTCTGCGGATTTTAATAAAAATTATGTGGCTGTGAAAAAACAGCCTTACAAAAACAGGAAGGCACATAACCGAGAACGATGACGGTTATGTGCCTTTTGCACGGATTTTATTATGCTAAAGCATATGAGTATAAAATTCCCTAATCACGGAAAAATGTGGGATAATCAAAAGTAAATATTGAAAAAGAGCATAGGAAGCTCCAAAATTGTAGTTGAAGAGACAAACAATGAAGGAGAGAAACCTATGCTCTATTTAGATGATATCGAAGCCAAATTTGAAAGTCAAGGATTTAAAGGAACACATATAGGAATCAACCCTAATAAAGATAAAAGCGTACTGTTTTTGGAGAGCTTAAGATCAACGCAGACAGTCCGGTGCCCTTATTGTGGAGGCAGTGTATGCATTTATGAAAACGGACATCTGCGTTGTAAATAGATGTGACCCAATTTGTGCAAAAAAGCCGTTCTATGGTACAGCGTTTTTGTCCGCCTTTGTCAAGAAAAGTGTGTAAGTTTTAAAAATCATAAATTGAATTCCTAATCATAAATAATATTACAATAATTCAGTAGGCGAAATTTAAATTATACTCAATTTCCTATGATTTATAAACCATAATATATTGTTACACTATAAATGTATCAAAAAACGGCTTAAACACTGTTGTTTAAGCCGTTTTTGCTTGGCAGGGGCAGAAGGACTCGAAGCGGAATGGGGATTTAATCAAATGTTATTTAATCACCCACACTGTTATATAGTTTTATATTCTGTTTTTGGATTGGAAATCAGATACCCCTGCATAATAGTATAGATCATAATGTAAAATCATTTTGGTATAATTTTGGTAGAAAAATGGTAGAAGAATTGCCCGCTGAATTATTCTGAAACAGGAGTTTGAATTATGAGAGATACATATCATATTTACCTCACAGCAGAGGAACGTAGAGTCGTTATCAACAGCCTGATTGAATTGAGAAACGATCTCATTTCACGAGGTAAGTACACCGACATCATAGATGAACTCATAATCAAGTTCACTAAAGCTAAAGTCAAGAAAATCAAGATTAAGGAGGTCTAATAATGGAGATTACATATACAATGCAGGGCGACTATTTGCTGCCGAACTTAACACTGCCCGAACAGGATAGCCGTCCGATCGGCTTGTGGGGACAACAACACCTTCGCTATATAAAACGAAGTCGCCCGATTCTCTACACCAACCTGCTCACTAAATGCAAGCTGAATGAGTATCTTGCTGACATTGATGAACAGGCGCAGAAGATGTACGACGAGCTTGTGCAGGCTTTCGCAAAGGAAGAAGGCTGCACCGAACAACTCAAAGCAACAGACCAGTTGCTGTGGGTACGCAATATGAATAATGCTGTTCAGCGAGCGAGAGAAGTTGTGAACGCTGAAATAATCTATAATTAACACAAATGCCGATGTGGTTCTTAATTGAATTACATCAGCTTTTGTTTTTTAGGTGATTTTCTAAAAGCGTATTCTTATTTATCTTTCAGTTCAATCGAAATATCTATGCCAAGTGCGTCAAATATTCTTATTAAAGTATCAAGAGAGATATTTTGACGTCCGCTTTCAATGCGACAGATATTTGAGCGGTGCATTCCGGTAAGTTTAGCCAGTTGCGTTTGAGAAAACCCTTTTTCGAGCCTTACTTGAGCTATTTTTGATATAATTGCTTGACGCTTTTTAACTACATCATCACTTGTTCTGATATGAATCACCTCGCCGAATTGTTATCATATATGATAACAGCATAATGGTTAAACACAAACTTTCTTCATACAGAAATACAAAACTGTAACCGAAAAGTAGAATCATTCAAAAAGATTGACGATATTTGAACTTGACTTTTTTGCGTATCGAAGCGTTTGATAAGCACCGCCGCTCTTATGCGTAACGCAGAAAACGCACAAATCGGAACGGTCAACCATTGCTCTGTTTCGGATTTGAATAGCAGATTTCGGGTGAGCATTAGCGGATTGCTCGCAGACCTCAACAGAATCGTAGTAGTTATCATAGCATTTCCTGTTCTTGATATAATCCGATTTCAGATAAGGCATAACCCAAGTGACAGAGCAGTTGGCTGTATCCAAGTGCTTTCTGCAACGTCGAATTGCAGAGGTAACAAGTTGGTCAAACTCGCCGTCACGTCCGACGAGAAATTCGACATATTCGTGTTCATTAAGCAACTTATCTATTAGCCGTTCAATCCTTTGTTCAACTATCCTAAAATCATCTATCTGACGATGCCCGAAAAAGCAAACCGTATAAACTGAAAACATAATAATCTCCTTTGTGGGATATATCGTAAATTATAACACATAATCTTTATAATTGCGATATATCCCACACGATTTATCGCACATTTTTGTAGAATTGAATTACGATAAATCGCAAAGGAGAAGGCTATGAGAACAAAAGAAGCTGTTGCGCAGCGCATTTTGGAGCTGTGCCGTGAGAGAAACATTGCTGTCAATGCCCTTGCAAATATTTCAGGCGTGTCGCCGTCAACCATATACAGTATGCTCAATCAAAAGAGCCAGAATCCGGGCGTGGTGTCCATCAAGAAAATCTGCGACGGTTTGGAAATCACTGTTCGACAATTCTTTGACAGCCCGCTGTTTGATGAAACCGAACAAGAGATAAAATAAAACGAGCGTGTAAGCAGGAGTTATAGTTGCTTACACGCTTTTTGATTTTAGCAAATAATTTATGTATTATCTATTTCAGAATTGATTTTTAATGGTTTCCATTTTTCAGTAAATTCAATTATTTGATTAAGATTAGAGAGAATTGTATTAAACCCAGAAATAAAATCATCCTCAATTGCTATAAAATTGTCTCTTAATGAATGTAATTCAGAGTTAGCTTCATCAATTGATTTTTGTGCGTAAAAGTCCAGTTTTTCTTCGTTGGCATCATATATATTTTTTGTTTGTAAAATGTTAAGCGCTTCTTTTTCTTCATCAAAATCGACTAAAGAGAATAATTCACCGCCATATGAAATTGCTGATTTAAACCATTCTATATCAATGTTATTTGAAAGTTCTTTTATTATTTCTAACTCTGTATTATACTCTTCATTACTTTCATCATAAGTATCATCCAATGCGTCAGGTATTCTTTCCAATTCCTCAAATAATAAATATAGTGAATGCAACTGATCAGTTGTAATGTTTATTGTATCAGCCAATGTTAATTTGGTTCGGTTATAGTCCGTAAATAGATTGACAAGCATATCATTATAAACGCATTGAAACTTCTCTAAAAGAAATAAAATAAAGAGGCGAAATGCACTAAATGTTTCGTCATAATATGAAAGCGAGTCTTTTACTATTTCAGCAAAAAAATCCGAATAGAGATTTCTTATAAAAGCTCTATCTTCAATAATAACACCAGTTTCAATACTTTTAGCACTTTCATTTGAAAAATTAGCCGAACCGATATAAACAATATTTTCTGTACCTATTATTTTTGCGTGATTATGTAAATTGAAAAACGCAGAGAACCCCGCAGAATAATTATCGGAATTTAATTTTGAAATATAAGCTTTTATATTCTTCTGTGCATTTAACCGCATTCTTCGCCCTGCTTCAGAATCATAGTAATATTCCATTCGAGAGGGAATGTTTGTAATTATCTGAATATCCGCATTTGTATCTGATAACGCTGAAAGCAAAGTATCATTTTTGTAGTTTCCCGAAATATTGTATGTCAAAATTCGGATAGTATTAGCTCTTTGAAAATCTTCAAGAACTTGTTTATAGTTTAATTCTCCGGGATTTGATACAAAGGTACCTTTAGTAAAAGAAAGTTCCATATTTTTCCTCTAATCAATACACTATTCCACAAACCATTTTTCCGATATTCTTGCGCTGTTACTATCGGTTTCCGGTGAAGCTATAGCGAATCGAGTTAATGTCGGTAGGTTAATTGCTGTTCCGAAAACAAGAGCGGTTCCCGTTTGAAGGTAAGTAAGCCTATCCAGAATACCTCTATTAATGTAGGGTACCATTTTGGAGATGTACTGTAAATCATCAGGATTCTGAACGCGATGAATAATAAAATTACTGCATTGAGACACAACTGTTTTTGACAACTCACTTGGTCGTTGCGAAGAAATGCCCATCAATAATCCGTATTTTCTACCTTCTTTGGCAATCCGCTCAAATACGTTAAAGCCAAAGGAATTATTGTTGCCATCATTTTTCACGAAACGATGAGCTTCTTCAACAATCAGATTAATTGGCATTTCTGCTTTTTGCTTAAGTTTCCTAACGTAGTCTAATATAATTTTTGATAATACTTTAGCAATAACTTCACTCGAAGAATCATCCAACATACTTATATCAATATCGAGGATTTGATTATCTCCGATAAGTGATTTTATGTAATCATTTATCGAAGTATATTCTGTTTTTGTAAACAGTTTTCCTTGCGATCCTTCTATTATTGCTTGAAGCCTGGTAAGCAAGGTCGATGTGTATTCTTGAATACGTTGTGAACTTATACTTCCTTCGTATAGTGTTGCAAATTTCACAGCTTCTGAAAACTGTTTTAAATCAAAAGGAACAAGTTTTTTTATTCCCAAGTTGTTATCAACATCGCTTTTAATAAATTGATCACAATAATTTATTAGTGCTTGTTGAAGCTTCATTTCTCCATATGATACCTCAAGTAATTGATTTAATTGTTTGTGGACTTCATCTACTGTTTTTGTAAGTTTAAACTCGTTTGTTGCAAATTGAGCCAGAATAGCTCTTATTTTATCTGCTTTAGAAGGTGAAGAATCGGAACTATTCAAAATCCCGAGTACAGTTGAAGCTAAGATATGGTTTTTAACTTCATCGTCATTGCAATCAGGATCATAGAATACTTTTGCAATATCCATTGCACGATACAATACAGGGATTTGTGTTTTTTCCGAGGCGTGTAACAATATTGCCCAATCATCTGCCGAAAGAGCCCAAACCGGTATTTCAAAATGGTTTTCTGTTTCCGTGTCACACGAAAAACATTTGCATTTTATATCGGCGTTGAATTCATTGATTGATTCAAATGCTCGGTTGTATTCCCCATTTGAATCAAAAATAATAAACTTGGCTCCTTTTGCGGAATACTCTCTTTTCAGAAATATATTTTGAATTATCCTTGCAATTGTATTTGATTTACCTGCGCCTGTATTTCCAAATACTGCGAAATGAAACCCAAAAAACCTATCAATGTTTATATTGACAGGATAATCAGGGAATACAACTGATTGTCCGATTCTGAGTGAGCGGAGTCTTGTGTTGACACCTTCAACTATTTCTTCCTCTGATTCTCCTACATCAAGCATTACCTGTAAGTCTGATTGATGAATAATGCTTATCTCTGAATAAATATGGGGTGGCTTTGATACACCAAAGCAAAATGAATCATCTGTTATTTCACCAATTAAACTCAAAGCCACCAATCTTGTACCGTTTGGTTTGCTAAGCTCTTTATTGGTAAACAGATTCTTTTCTTCAACAGATACAATTTCAGCTATGATTTTTCTATCGATTTCATTAATTGAAACATATGAACCTATTTCACCAATAAATCTAATTCCGTCAATTGTACTTATGTAGTTATTTACACTGTCATACAATTCCGCTATTATTTTATAGGTATCAATAGAAATAATTCTGCCAATACTGCTGGTACCCATTATTTGTCCTCCGATAAAGACTCAAATTCTTTTATAGCTGCTACTCCGTCTGTAAGCTCCATTTCTTCTTGGATGGATTCTTCAATATCAGGCATTAGTTCTTTAACAAAGTTTTTAAAGTAATGAATCTTGTTATCAGAATTAATAACGATAATACGTTTATCATTCAATTCGATAAGTTTTTTAATATTTGTACCGCTACCTAAAACAATTAGTTTGAACGAAGGATTTGAAAGACTGTTAAGAATTATTCTGTTTATATGGTCATCTGAGAAGCTATACCCTAAAGTAACTAATACAGAATTATTCTTAACTAATTCTTGTTGCATATTTCTCATTAAGTCTGAATAAGGTGTCATTAAAGTTGAACGATCTTTTTGAGGAGTAGGATAAATCAACACCCTTTCTTCAACACAAGAATCGACAGGCTTTTCGAATACTTCATTGTTTTCAACTACCCAATTTATAGATCCGTGAATCTTATATAGATTAAAGAATGAAGAAACACGTCCCCACACATCTTTATGCAAATTCATATTTTCAACATAGACATAATTATATACGTTTGGATTGAATTTGCGAATGCAAGAACCTGAAAAACCATTGTTATAATAAAACCCTAAAGAATCTAATGCTTGCTCATTAAATAAATCATAGTTTGTAGTGAAAATGTTAATTGGTTGCCTACGGCTGGGCTGAACCAATTTCAAATAAAACGATTTGTAATAATCTAAAACACTTTTGCAATTTTGTCCGTTAATAATTTTATCTACAATGTGCTTTTGTACAGCTTTAATCTTCTCATCTATTCTCTCATCTGTCTTGACTAAATAGTTAGTCATTTTTATTGAGAGCATTGTATCTAACATAGATTCAAGATTATTATCAAACTTATCTTTGGGATCAATGCCGGCAATATCAAAATCCGGATTTCCCTCAAAGAACGATTTATATAATCCATTCATAATTGGTATTGCCAATTCTTTTCCATCTTCAACATTACTTGAGCAACCGCATCCGATTAAAAAATTAAGGTTTTCAGTTTGCAAATACTGAGCAAATGATTTTTTTGCTTCATCTATATCACACTCTCTATGATTGTCACCTTTGTAAATAGAAATAGTATCGCTCATACTATACTCCTCTATAAGCTATAAATCTGTTTCGCTGTCTTTTTAATGATTGGTACGCAAACGGAATTGCCGATTTGTTTGTATGCGCTTTTCAGTGGTATATTGGCAATTTTAAATTCTTCCGGAAATCCCATTAACGCCAAACACTCATAAGGTGTAATGGTACGGATTCCGTAGTTATCCTTTATTATAGGTACTCGGTCATACCAAGTGCCCATATTTGCTTTTAGGGTAAAGCAAATACCGTCTTTGCCGGATTGTATCCCATAGTCCGAAAAACGATATATTTGATTATCGTCGGTGATTGCTTTAGCCATTTTGTTGTGTTTTGGGCTGTTCTCAGAAAGATAGTAACTGTCATCAGCCTTGACGGATTTATCAATAATATCAAAAACTCGTTTTTCCAACTTAACCATTTCAGGGAAACGATAGGATTCACATCGCTCAACATCACGAAATGCAAGAATATAAGTCCTTGTGCGATGTTGAGGAATACCGTAATCACAAGCGTCGACAACCAAATAACGCAGATAATACCCTCTCGATACCAACTCATTATGAATTACGTTGAAAGTGCGTCCTTTGTCGTGTTCGACAAGATTTGCGACATTCTCAAGGAAAATTATCTTAGGCTCAATAGCGTCAGCGATCCGCATTATCTCAAAGAACAGATTACCTCTATCGTCCCCGAATCCTTTCTGATTTCCGCAAACAGAAAATGGTTGACAGGGGAATCCTGCTGTTATAATATCAACGTTTTCAAGTTTAGCAGCATCAAGCTTGCGAAGATCTCCCTCAAATAGTTTCGTTTCGGGAAAGTTCAGTTTGTAAGTTTTACAAGCGTCTCTGTCAATTTCGTTTGCCCAAAGAATATCAAATCCCGCCTGTTGAAATCCGAGATCAATTCCGCCAATCCCTGCGAATAAACTGCCGACTTTCATTATCTGATTTTTGTGTTAAATCTTACGGAGACGTTAAGCGGCAAATAATAATCACCATCTATCTTTTCAATGCGACTCCAAACATATTTGTCGGCACTTACATACTCAAAGTGCGTATTGCGGTAGAGATAGTCACGGAAGGCTTCTCTGTCGTTGGAATGGTAGCAAAGAACATCGCCGTCATCCATAACGGAAATATATCCTCCGTTTACCTGTTCTTTTCCGTCCCACGGCTTTCCTGCGGTCATACCGGTAAATCCTGCCATAAGAAAGTCCTTTATGGCTTTTTCATAGTAGATGTGAGTATTCGGCACTTTTAGAGGATTAGCTTGAATCATTCTTTCAACCGTTTCCATTACTTCATAATCTTTTGGTGAATCTATCAGCCTATCCTTTACACACCAAGCCATAATCTTGCTCATAGATTCTCTGATCAAGAAAAGATTATCGTTGTAAATCGGATTCTTTGTTTTTGAAAATTCCATTGTAATATTGTTTTGAAGCAGAAACTCTTTACACTTTGACCAGCCACGACCGCCTTTATCGGTTATAGCGTTAAAATCTTTCATTTTAGCTTCATCACAGCCTGATAATTTGTAAAGGAATTGAGAAGACGATCCTGCATTAAACAAAGTTGGATTGTGACCGAATTTAGATTTAATAGAGAAACCCATAACAGATACAATAGATGTCTGTCCGTCTCTAACCTCAATGAAAATATCGTTCTTTCCGCCGAATTGTTTTTTCAACGCTTTTACCGCCGGTGCTTTGGGCTTGCTGACATAGATTACTTGTGCAAAATCACAAACGCTGTCGGGAGCAGGAACAGAACTGCCCTTCGCATCTTTAATTCCCGTGAAAAGCAATCGTGCGTTTTCTTCAAACTCTTTTGTAGGAATCGTTTCCAATACGTTATCAGATTTCTGTTCCTTTATGACCACAACAGAATTTGCTTCGTCAATTATGTATTCCAATACCTGCGTAGCTATTTCCTGCCTAATAACTTTTAATACATCTAAGTAGCTTTGGTAGTTCTTTTGGAGTAGCTTGTTAGCGGTGTATAATCTTCCTTCTCCCAAGAGCTTCAGCATTACATAGAATTCAGCCCATTCGCCTTTATTCAGCTTTTTGCCTTTAATTGATTCTACCATCTAAAACCATCCTTATCTTTTCGGCAATAGCTTCGATAACATTAACAGTTACACTGTTACCGAGTTGCTTATACAAATGTGTATCTGCCAACGGTAAAACGAAATCATCGGGATAACCTTGTAATCTCGCCCACTCACGAGGTGTCATTTTACGAATGCCATAAGGGTTAATTTCGCCCTTGATATGTGTGGTTGGAACAAGATTTTTTTGCCGGTTATCTACAACAAGATTTCTTTCCCTACCCATACCGCCGCAAACAATAGCGCCTGCAACGTCGCTCCAATCTCTGATTTCAAAACCAAAGCCGTTTCCTTTTGCTTCGTGACGTTTTTTGTGGGCGACAAGGGTATCTAAATACGTTGTGCTGAGATAATACTTCGCCGGCACCGGTTCCTCTTCACGAATATTCCAAAGCTCCTGTGTGGTGTCTGTCGGTTCCGGAAATTCAAAAGTTTTCGGTGCAATATCATTGCGGAAAGCAATCAGATAAATGCGCTCTCTGTTTTGAGGAACACCGAAGTCTTTGCTGTTAAGTATTTTGTCAAATACTTTATATCCTAAATCCTCAAAGGTTTTTCTGATAATTTTATATGTACGTCCTCTGTCGTGAATAGTTAATCCCTTCACGTTCTCACAAAAAATCACCTTTGGCTTATGGTAATCACAGATACGAGCCACATCAAGAAACAATGTGCCTCTGCAAGTGCCTTTATAGTCATCATCAAATCCCTGCTTACGGCCGGCCATACTAAACGCTTGACACGGGAAACCGGCAAGACAGATATCAAACTCAGGAATTTGACTTTCATCTATTTTTGTAATATCTCCGGCGATTTCAAAATTATCGTCAAAATTTGCCCGGTAGGTTTCCTGTGCCTTTTCGTCCCATTCGCTAACGAACACGGTTTCTATCTCATCCTTGAAAGCACGGTCGAAACCTAAACGGATTCCGCCTATGCCGGCAAACAAATCAATTGATTTATAAACCATAATTCTTACTCCATTTAATATCCGATAATCAATATTCCTTTTAAAGGAATAGAAAACTTATTACTGGCATACATAGCATCAAAAAATTCGCAGACTTTTTTGTAGTCGTCATTCTTTCTGTACAGTAATCTTACTGCGATGCATAGATAGTCGGCGTCGTCCATACAACACGATTCAAAGAAGTCTTTCAGAAACTGATAGTTTGTTACTGCTCTGCCGGCTTCAACTTCAATAACAATATTATTACATGGATTAAATGCATCTGCTTCAAAGTTTAGTGATGGTTTACCGCATTCGCCGTATAATACAGGCATTTTGATCTTATCTTCGTCACGCTTACTTTTTTCAACGGAATATCCAATTTCTTCAAGTCCGTTTGCTATCGAATGCAATACTTCATCGCTTTTTAATTTGTGTTCAGACGAATTAATATGATTGTTGTTACGATTAAATACATCAATAACATTAAGTAAGTCATCTGTTATTCTTTGGTTTCTCGGAAAATATGACCACTTCATTTTATACTCCTAACAGCTGCTTCTATTTTATCGGCACAGCCTAACAAGTCTTTTTTGATCTCATTACCCCAAAATCTTAATACTATCCATCCCTCGGATGTGAGCTTTTCGGTTACCTCACGATCACGTTGCATATTCTTTTCGATTTTAGGTATCCAAAAATCACGATTGGACTTAATCTCTTTGTTTTTGTTTTCCCAATCATATCCGTGAAAAAACTCGCTGTCACAGAATACGGCAACCTTTTTGCCGATAAAGGCTATATCGGGTTTCCCGTAAACGGTTTTAGCGTTTTTTCTGTATCGTAAACCTCTGTGCCACAATTCTTTTTGCAGCATTGTTTCGATTTTGGAGCCTTTGTTTTTTACCGCTTTCATATTACGGCGACGTTGCTCCGGAGTATGATTGTCCATCCGTGTCACTTCTTGTCAGTTTATCTTTTTATTTTATCATATTTGAATTGTCTTATCAACCTTTAAACATGATGATTTTACGTCTGCTTTCAGCAGGCGTTATTTTTTTGCAAAAATTTTTGAAACAGACTTAAAAAATGACCTTTCCCATTGGGTATAGGTGAAGGGGCAAATATTTTTATAAATATTTTTCTCGATAGGGTGTATATTTTGCAGGACTTTTTTGCATTAAGGGTGAGGGGATAATTTTTTATCGAATACATCTTTTCATGAACAAGTGAGGAAAAATGTTAGTTTGGGGTTGCAAAATACCCCTTCCCATTCCAAATAAGTGAAGGGTTTTTGAAAAAGTTTCAAAAAAGACTTCAAAAATGACCTCTCTCATTAGGTATAAGTGAGAGAAAATAATTTTTTCTCAAAATGGGGTAACAAAATCCGCTCCCCAGTGGGTAATAGTGAAGGGGATTTTTTAAAACTGAATATTGTACAAAAACAGGGTGATGAATTTGTGCAAAGCTATAAAAATAAAAAAGTTTCCTTATTAGGGTTCGTTTTTTTCCTCTCCCAGTGGGGATAAGTGGAGGGGTTAATATGCGACTCGTTGTACTGCGCAAAAATCGAATAGCTCTTTTGTGCAAAACGCAGATTTAGTAAAGAATTATTGATAACCCCCCCGAAAGGTCTCATTTTGTCCATATAAGTGAAAGGCTTTTTGAAAGGAAGTGATGCCCACCGAAGCAAACCTACAATTGAATAGCTGCCAAGCGAAGGATAAACCGCCACGACCTCTACGGATCGAGCGCAGCCGGAAGGCTGACGGCACAGCGTCGAGCAGGATTGCCTGTCAGGAAAGTACGCTTTGGCAGTGCTGACACACAACATACAGTTTGATGTCACGCTTTTAAGTTCTCACAAGCCGCTCTGTATGCGTCCTCTGAGCGATGAAACGCCCGAAGGGTAGTAATTATATTACCAACCGCATTTTCAGACTTATTAAGCGTGACAGTGTTAGATGTCTGATGATATTTGAGAAAACCAACACAATAGAACATTGCACAAAAACACAACCTCGCTTTTGTGCAAAACGCAGATTTATCAAAGAACTTTTGAAAAACACCCTGCCAAAAGGCTTCATTTTGTCCATATAAGTGAAGGGCTTTTTCTAAACAAAAAATTGCACAAAAACAATACACCGAATTTATGCAAAGCTACAAAATTAAAAAAATTGTCCAATTATGGTTAATTTTTGAACGCTCCCATTCCCTTATATATGGAGGACAAAAACAAAACTGAATAATCAACAAAAACCGAATAGCTCTTTTAAAAAACAGATTTTTCAAAAACTTTTTTTGAAAAAGGCTTATATTTGCCCCGACTTTTTTGCGTATAGGGTGAAGGGCATTTTTGGAAGGAGGCGATGTCCACAAAAATAAACCTACAACTGAATAGCTGCCAAGCGAAGGATAAACCGCCACGACCTCTACGGAGCGAGCGCAGCCGGAAAGCTGACGACACAGCGTCGAGCAGGATTGCCTGTCAGGAAAGTACGCTTTGGCAGTGTGACACATAACATACAGTTTGATGTCACGCTTTTTAAGGCTCACGAGCCGCTCATAATGCGACCTCTGAGCGACAAAAAGCACGAAGGAGAGTAAATTATATTACCCACCACATTTTCGGACTTATTAAGCGTGACAGGAAAGGAGGTCAAATGCTCATTGAATTTAAGGCAGGACAATTTCGGAAGGTCAGCCGCTTGGTCAGGCGGGAGTGCTGCAACTGTATGGACGGCAACTGTCTGTTGCTCGACGACGGAGAAACACACACCTGTGTGCAGCTGATTTCCAAGTATCACATTTTCTGCAACCATTTCAAGGACGCTGTGCTTCCTCTCGACAAGGAGCTGTATCGGGTGCTAATCTGCGACAACGATTACAAGCGCTGCCAGAGCTGCGGCTTACGCTTTTATTCCAAGGCTCGCAACAAACGCTACTGCGACAAGTGCGCCGAACGAATCAAGCGGCAGAAGGCAGCCGAACGAAAGCGCCGTCAACGTGAACGTGAACGTCAGAAGCAGCTCCTATATATAAATAACTAAATAGACAAATAAAAAAATAACTAACCGAAAAAGAAGAAGTTTATCTTAAACACCTACCTATATGGGCGGCAAAAACTTTTCTTTTCGAGAAGTAGAAAGGAGAACCAAATGAACGACAACGCAAAAGTATTCTCGCTCATTGAGATGAGAGAAATGATGATCGACACCTCGGACTATCAGATGATGGAAGAAGCAGGAGAGTTTACCGGAATACTTGAAATGAAAGCGCAGGACAAAGAAAATCTTCCGACGAGCGAAACCATAACGATATTCACGCCGGAAGAGATTAAAATATTTAAAGATGAAGCGTTTAGTACATTCTCAAACGGCAAGAGAAAATATCAGCAAGCCGCAGCATATATTCTTATGCTGAATACCGGTTTGAGAACAGGCGAGGTGCTCGGACTTCTCAACAGCGACATTGACCTTGACAATCGTGTAATGCACCTTAACAGAGGTGTAAAGGAAATCTCAAAGCGTGACGGTGTAACAGCAGAAAAAGGACGAGAAGTAAAAGTCGGCAAGCTCAAAAGTGCCACAAGCAAGCGGGATGTTCCGCTGAACGATACTGCAATCGAAATGATACTCGACCTGAGAAAAGAATTTTACTTCGGAGAGGACTCACCGCTGATACCCGATGAAAAAGGCAACTTCACCAGACCTGTCAACTTCCGCAAACGCTATTACAGAATCCTCAAAGCCACAGCCATAGAAACCAAAGGCTTACATTCACTCCGCCACACCTTCGCAACAAACCTCGTAAACGGCATAAAGCAACCTAACGGTTCAATAAAATCCCTCACACCAAGACAGGTTGCAGATTTGCTCGGTCACACCACATCAGAGATTACAGAGATGTATTATGTAAAAAGAGATTTAACAAAGCTTAATGGAATTACGGATGGGTTTGAATTATAAATGATTATATTTAAAATTCTTTTGTGCAATATATAAGCTAAAGGCAGAAAGAGTATAGCCATCATTAATTTTTTCAGAATTAATTAATGAAACTAATCCTTTAGTATTTGTAATTTTAATATTGTTGATACCCTCATAGTTATACATTAATTTTGGTTTTGTGATTTTGCAAAGACAAATATTTACTTTTTCACCACACAATCCGCTATCTGCAATTACCTTACCTATCACGGAGCATGATAAAGCATTAACTCCCAATTCCTCACGCAACTCCTTAATGGCATTTTCGTTAATAGAGAGATTGGGTTCTCCAAAACCTCGCGGGAAACAAAGCTGATAATCTCTCATAGAATGCCTAAATTGGTTTAGTAATACAAATTTACCCTGATATATAGGAATTATTACAACAGCATTGTCAGAATTTTGTTTAATTATTCTTTCGTAAGCAAAATAACTATTGCCATCACTTACTAAATCTTTAACCAATAAATGATATGTACTCTCATATAATAATCCAAGGTCACATTTGTTCTGATTTTCATATTTCATAAGAATGCTTTTGTTTGTGATTATTTTCAATTTTCCTTGAGTAAAAGACTGTGGTCGAGTATGTACTAAATTAAGATATTTATCTATTGTTGTTAGCGACATATACTTTTGGGACCTCCTTATCATAGTATTTGTGTTTTACAATATTGTTGCAATTTCTCATGTCAAACCTTTGTTTTTTATCAAAAAATAACTCAATTAAGTTTGAAACCTTCAAGAAATATCCAACAGCATCGCCAAAAATTATCGCAATAATATCAAGTATGATTCCCGAAATACTCACATAACCAGTAAATGTATCAAGTGTTACATCAATTACTTGTCCTGAAAAATAAAGTATTGACAATGTCAGCAGCCATACAATAAAGTAACGGGTTTTCCGTGCTGTTCTATATTCTTTAATGTTTTCTTGCCAAGAACTATTACTGTTGTTATTGAAATTCTCATTTTTGATAATACGAATTGCACTTTCCCAGTATTCTCTCTGAGTATCAGTAAATTCATACAATTCATCTTTTTGCTTAGATGAAAAATATTGATGATTGTTTAATTGATAGTTATTTAGTATTTGGTTATATCTTTTTAAAAAATACTTCTCTTTATCTTCTGTATCATCAATTGAAATAATAGTAGAAATACTGCTTTCAACAGCCAAGTTATAACAAGTATTTATTACTGCTTCAACCTCTTGTAGCCCCTTAATATTCTTATTGTGTTCTTTTATCCATTTAGAGCGTGATTGTTCTTGGTATGAGATTTTTTCCTTTAACGCAGATAATTCTTTATATACATCTAAATCTGTACTTTTCAAAACCGAACAAGCTATATCAACACATTCAGTAAATTTAGTAATTTTTTCAGTTTTTTCATCTATGTAACTAATATTGCCTAAACTTATCCTAACTAAAAATTCAGCGTAGTTTTTTAGCAGTAGGATATCGTTTTCGGAAATATCTATTTCATTCGACAAACTTTTAGAACCCAGTTCTTTACAAAGATAATTTAAGTCGTTATAGATAAGTGTTTCTTTTAATATCGTTAATATGATTATCTTTTGTTTATTATTTTCTATGTTTAGGCAGTTAATAGCAGAAAAAATAAAATCGTTATTTTCAGATAATTCTAAGGATTTGATTTGTTTGTCTATTTGTTGCATTATATATCTGACAGCAGATGAAATAATTATGTCTTTAGATTTATATTTTGATACTACAATTCTTCCACATTCAAAAAGATTTATCAAAACCTCTTTCATTACATTATCATTCAAAAATGATATAATGAAATTTGAGTCAGCCAGTTGGTTAAAGGATAGTACAACAATATCTCCATTTAAAACTATGTTTTCATATAATGTTTTATCTAAAGCATATTTAATTTCTTCTTGACTATTGCAAACAGAATCCAAATCGCTTAAATATACATATCTATTCAAATAAAAAGCCTCCATTAAAGTGTTAATATTGATGAATTTGAAAATACAATATAAAAGATTATTGATGCTATTTTGATGATGTAACAGACGGACTTGTTGGAATTTTTGAGACCGTTTGAGAAGTTTGAAACATAATTTGAGCATAAAAAGTGGTATTTTAGACCACACTCCACCTGATTATTTATATAAAAAACGGCTTAAACGCAGTGTTTAAGCCGTTTTTGCTTGGCAGGGGCAGAAGGACTTGAACCCTCGGCACGCGGTTTTGGAGACCGCTGCTCTACCAACTGAGCTATACCCCTATATTAATTTAACCGATGAAATTACGAAAGTCAGTTTTGCAAACTTACTTATAAATTTCAACGCAAGACATATTATATCACCGTTCAGTCGATTTGTCAACACATTTTTGTGAAACTTGACATTTTGAGCCGAGCGGTGATTTTTTCAATATTTGCAATACAAATGTTCAGACCAAATCACTCAGTTTCTCTGATTTCCTGCGGATTTTCGGGGAAGCCTTCAATTTGGAAACGGAGTCCGCAGGTGGGGCATTCAAGGTACGGCTTGCCGTTGTTGAGGTTGTCCTGAATAATCATCATTTCGCTTTCGCAGAATGGGCAGAGTTTATTATTTTCGCTGTTCATATTTTTACCTCCGAGTGGATTGTTTTCGATATAACTTAATTATACCTTTAAGCGGTAAAATGTCAACCGAGATATTAAAAATGTATAGGCAGCAGGGCTGGATTTTAACGGCTTTTGTGCAAATTCCGCTTTACAAATTGACGAAAAAAGACTAAACTATATCTATACTTCTGCGTTACAGAATATACAATCTCATTCAAGGTGATTATTATGAAAAAAGAAAATATGGCTATGCTGTGTGACTTCTACGAATTTACAATGTCAAACGGCTATTTTAAAAACGGTTTTTATAAAAAGAATGTCTATTTTGATGTGTTCTTCCGCAAAGTTCCCGACAACGGCGGTTTTGCGATTATGGCAGGTCTTGAACAGGCTATTGAATATATCAGGGAACTTCATTTTGAAGACGAGGATATTGAGTATCTCAAGAGCAAGGGCATTTTTGACGAGCAGTTTCTTGAGTATTTGAGAAATTTCAAATTCAGCGGTGATGTTTATGCAATTCCCGAGGGAACTCCGATTTTTCCGAACGAGCCTGTTATGACAATAAAAGCGCCTGCAATTGAAGCTCAGCTTGTTGAAACATTCCTACTCCTCACAATCAATCATCAGACTCTCATTGCGACAAAGGCTAACAGAATTGTCCGTGCCGCCCAGGGCAGAGCCGTACTTGAATTTGGTTCACGCCGTGCTCAGGGTGCAAATGCCGCAGTTGACGGTGCAAGAGCCGCATATATCGGCGGCTGCAAGGGTACAGCCTGCACACTTACAGACGAGCTTTACGGTGTTCCCGCCGGCGGTACAATGGCACATTCATGGGTTCAGATGTTCAACAGCGAGTATGACGCTTTTAAAACCTACTGCGAGATGTATCCCGATAATCCTACTCTCCTTGTTGATACATACAACACATTAAAGAGCGGTGTCCCGAATGCCATTAAGGTGTTCAAGGAGGTTCTTCTTCCGCAGGGCAAGACCAAGTGTGCAATCCGCCTTGATTCTGGCGATATTTCCTATCTTTCAAAGAAAGCAAGAAAAATGCTTGATGACGCAGGTCTTACAGAATGTACAATTACTGCGTCAAACGCTCTTGACGAGTACCTTATTCGTGACCTTATGATGCAGGGCGCTCAGGTTGACACATTCGGTGTCGGTGAAAGACTCATTACTTCATCAAGCTCGCCTGTATTCGGCGGTGTTTATAAGCTTGTTGCTGTTGAAAATGACGGCGGTGAAATTGTGCCGAAAATCAAGGTCAGCGAAAATACAACCAAGATTACAAATCCGCACTTCAAAAAGGTTTATCGCTACTTTGACAAGGACAGCGGCAAGGCTATTGCCGATGAGCTTTGCATTTATGATGAGGTTGTTGACGATTCAAAGCCGAGAACAATTTTCGATCCGAATGCAGTTTGGAAAACAAAAATGCTTGATAACTATACCGCAAAGGAGCTTCTTGTGCCAATCTTCAAGAACGGCAAGTGCGTGTATGAGTCACCGTCAATTGAGGAAATCGCAACCTATTGCCGTGAACAGATTGACCTTCTTTGGGACGAGGTTAAGCGTTTTGAAAATCCGCATAACTATTATGTTGACCTCTCAAAGAAGCTTTATGATATCAAGGCTCTTTTGCTCAACATCTATGAAAAGTGATTTTTGTAAATTGCAATGGCAAGTTGAAACATTTTTTGATTCATATATAATACAGAATGCCGAAACTTTCCCGATGGACGATGTGAACAGCGACGGTATTGTTTCAATTGTTGACGCACCCAATATTCAAAAGACTGTTGTTCCATAACAACATTTAAAGTCATTTTTCGTTTTTCAAGACCGAAGTGACGATCGCTTTGTTATATTTTAAAAAATTATACCCTTTCGGTAAATTCCGAAAGGGTGTTTTTATGCTTAAACTATAAAATTATATTTAATCAGCCGTCAATTTCTACGAGGGCGAAGCTTTGCGGTGACATTGTTACCTTGCCGTTTGCAAATTCAGCGTTGCCAAGGGAATATACTGTTTTGCCTGTATATTTTGCGTTCATTACTGCACTTTCACCGAGGGGGTTAAAGTACATAACGAGGTTGCCTCTCTTGTATGCAAAAGGAATTTTGCCTTCTTCATACATAAATTCAAGCTCACCGTTGCCTTTAAGGTCATCGTACTTGTGACGAAGTGCAATGATGTCTGTTACAACCTTGTAGATGCTGTCGTGATCGTCCTTCTGATTCTCAACAGTCGGAGCGTCGGCACTCTTATCAACTGCAAGATACGGCTCGTCACTTGTTGAGAAACCGAGGTTCTTACCGCTGTTCCACTGCATAGGAGTACGGGAGCCTGTTCTTGAATAACCGCCCTCCTTGCTTACGATGCCTTTCTGGTATCTCATGCCGATTTCATCACCGTAGTAGAGGAACGGAACACCCGGCATCGTGAAAATGAATGCATTCACAAGCTTGATAGCCTCTTTGTCAAGATATGCCGTAACTCTCGGCATATCGTGGTTGTTTGTCATAAAGCTGATGTAGCCGTTGTCCTTTGTCTTTTCATAGTTAGGGAGATATTCATCTGCAAATGCCTTAATATCGCCCTTGCCGTTAGGATTGAAAACAGCCTGATCGCCGAATTCACCGTAGCGGAAAAGTCTGCTGTAGCCGTTTCCGTAGTGGTCAAGATAAAAGTCCATGTGGAAACCTGCATTGTTGATTGCTCTTTCGGGATTGCACCACTCTGCAACCATTGCGGCATTCGGATATTCCCTGTCGAGCATATCACGCACCCCACGCCAGATTTTTGCCGTTGCAATTTTATCGTCATCGTTCTTAACAAGTGAGTCAGCCATGTCAACTCTGAAACCGTCAGCACCCTTGTCAAGCCAGAAACGCATAACATCCTTCATAGCCTCTGCTGTTGCAAGACAGTCGGGATGATCACACGGCAACTGCCATTCGGGATGTGTGATTTCGTGAAAACCGTAGTTAAGAGCAGGCTGTGAGCTGAAGTAGTTTACCATATAGTTGCCGTCACGCTCGCAAAGTCCGCACATCATACGGTACTGCGGCGGTGCGTCCCATACGCTCTTTGTAAAAATGTAACGGTTTGAATATTCGCTCTTTGCGGCTTTCTTGGCCTCTAAAAACCATTCGTGCTGGTCTGATGTGTGACCGGGAACGAGGTCAAGAAGAATCTTGATTCCCTTTTTGTGAGCCTCGTTGAAAAGACGAACAAGGTCATCATTTGTGCCGTAACGCTCTGCAACCTTCTTGTAGTTGCGAACATCATAGCCTGCATCCATAAAAGGTGAATCGTAAATCGGGTTGAGCCAGATTGCGTTGCAGCCGAGGCTTTTTACATAATCAAGCTTGCTGATGATACCCTCGATGTCACCGATTCCGTCACCGTTGGTATCACAGAAACTCTGCGGATAAATTTCATAGAAAACAGCGTCGTTAAGCCAGTTTGGCATAAAAAATCATTCCTTTCGCTTTTTATTTTCTGTGGCTGTATCTTACGGCAACATTGTAGCATTAAATTGTTATGTTGGCAACCTTTTTGTATTGCATACGCTATATTCGACAATTATGTGTGAAAAAACAGCCAAATTTTATTCCAGTAATATTTACTTGCAAAAATGCTCCGTCCATCATAATATGTAAACAGATGTATGTGTATCGGAATTTAGGGGAGGGAGTATTTTGACTGTTGACAAACTCGGTGATAATAAACTGCTGATTAAGCTTGATGAATCGGATATGGAGAATTTTGAGCTTGATTTCGGAAAAATGAGCCTTGAAAACGAGGATAATCAAAAGGTGATTATCGGACTTATGCGACTTGCCTGTTGTAGGGCGGGGCTTGACACAAACGGTAAAAATGTGAAAATAGAGGCCTTTTCGTTCGGCAATGAATGTTGTATCCTCGTTACGGCAAATCCGAAAAAACGAAAATACAGGCTGAAAAAGTCCGACAGCGGTCTGTGCTGGAAAATGGCGAATGCGTCTGATTTTCTGAATGCGGTAGAGGTTTTGTACCGCAGTAACATTTGTTGCAGAAAAAGCTCCGCATACGAAATGTCGGGAAATTATTACCTTGTGTTTGATTATTTTTCGTTGCCGAAGCATATGATACGGGTGTTGTCAGAATACGGTGAAAGACAAAAGCACCGCAATGCAGCGGCAAGGGTGCGTGAAAACGCAAACCTGTTGTGCCATACCGACGCAGTTGCGGTGATAGGAAAGTTTCTTGTGTAAATTGAAAATGGAAAATTGAAAGTTGAAAATTGTTTTGTTTGATTAAAAAACACCCTTTCGGAAATACTCCGAAAGGGTGTTAATCTATGCGTATGTTTAATCTTTTTTTACTTCAATTTCGCCGTGTTCTTCTTCAAAGGACTTAACCCTTTGCTTTATATACTGCTCAATTTCACGATTTGCGGAACGACCTTCATAGTCGGCAACATATCTGAATTTCTGAAAAAGCGTGCGGTTAACTCTCAGAGTGTATCGTAAAATATTATCATCCATAATCGGTACTCCTAAATGTTATTATGACACTATTTTAATGTAATTATTGCGTCAAAACGAAAATGGTGCTATTATGATGTCATAATGGTGTCATAATTTTAGGAGTGTGAAAAAATGAAAATTGCGATAGTAGGCTCAAGAAGTATTACAGTGAATAATTTAGGCGATTATTTACCTGGGAATACAACTGAAATAGTAAGCGGTGGTGCTATTGGTGTTGACAGAAGTGCGAGAAATTACGCTAAGACACATAATATTAAACTAAAAGAATTTTTACCCGAATACGAACGATACGGGTGGTCAGCACCTTTGAAAAGAAATTTGCAAATAATTGATTGTGCCGATGAAGTTATTGCATTTTGGGACGGTATGTCACACGGAACACGGTTTGTTATAGAGAATTGCAAAAGAAAAAATGTGCCGATTAAGGTTTATGCTTTGGCAAATAAGTAATGTTGCAAACGAACCGAAAATTTCATATATAAAAAACGGTCGGGCAACATAACTTTGCATTTTGCAAAGCAGCTGCCCGACCGAAATTTTTAATTTTAAATTTACAAAACTATCTTTGCTTGGAAAACGAAAATTCGATTCTGTCGTTATCATAATCAAGCACCATTGTAAGTACTCCGCTGTCATAGCTAAGCTTGTATGCCGTGCCGTTTACCGAGAGGTCAACGGAAGTTCCGTTGAAGGTGTATGTTGAATCGCATGAAATCCCTGCAAGAGTGACGGTGCAGTTGCTGCTGTCTTTAAATTCAAGCCCGAACTGATCCTCGTCAACTCCGAGTTCGCTGTATGAAATTGTTTCGCCGTTTGTCTTTGCTGTTGTCGGTACCCATTTGCCGATTATTTCGGTATTTTTGTTGCTTCCGCATCCGCAGAAAATTGATGCGAAAACCATCGCACACAGCACAAGGCACATAACCTTGACTTTCATATAATACACACCCTTGAAATTGTTTGTTCCTGTTCCCTTTTATGCAATATATTTTACCATTTAACTCTTTATTCGTCAAACTTTAAATGTGATAAATTTGAAATTATATGCTACATTTTATTTGCGAATAATTGACAAATCAGTACATAAATGAGATAATAAAAAGGTATATGAACTCGGTTTATCCGAACAATAAATCAAGAGGAGTAATGACTATGGCAAAGGAACTTGCTAAATCCTACAACCCGTCAGAGTTTGAGGACAGAATTTACGACTTCTGGCTGAAAGGTAACTACTTCCATGCAGAGGTTGACAAAGATAAAAAACCTTATACAATCGTAATGCCGCCGCCAAACATCACAGGTCAGCTGCATATGGGACACGCACTTGACGAAACACTTCAGGACATTCTTATCCGTTGGAGAAGAATGCAGGGCTACAGCGCACTTTGGCTTCCCGGTACAGACCATGCGTCAATCGCTACAGAGGCTAAAATCGTTGAGGCAATGCGTAAAGAGGGCATCACCAAAGAAGACCTCGGCAGAGAAGAATTTTTAAAGCGTGCATGGGAATGGAAAAAGGAATACGGCGGAAGAATCACAAGTCAGCTTAAAAAGCTCGGTTCAAGCTGTGACTGGGAGCGTGAGCGCTTCACAATGGACGAGGGCTGTTCAAAGGCTGTTAAAGAAGTTTTTGTTCGCCTTTATAATGACGGAAAAATCTACCGTGGCAACCGTATGGTAAACTGGTGTCCTCATTGCTGTACATCAATTTCGGATGCCGAGGTTGAATACAAGGAGCAGAACGGTCATTTCTGGCACCTGCTCTATCAGGTTAAGGAAACAGGCGAGTACCTTGAAATCGCAACAACCCGTCCCGAAACAATGCTCGGTGATACTGCTGTTGCCGTCAACAAGGACGATGAGCGTTACAAGCACCTCCACGGCTGTCATGTAATCCTTCCGCTCCTTAACAAGGAAATCCCGATTGTCTGTGATGAACACGCAGATATGGAAAAGGGAACAGGTGTTGTTAAAATTACTCCTGCACACGACCCTAACGACTTTGAAGTCGGTCAGCGCTGCAATCTTCCGATTGTCCGTTGCTTTACATATGACGGTCACCTTACAGGCGCAAAGGATGTTGAAGAATACAACGAGTTAAAGGCAAAGGGACAGCTTGCCGAAAATGAACCCGAGGTTCTCGACTGCGGAAAATATGCAGGCATGACAACAATGGAGGCAAGAGAGGCTATTGTTGCCGACCTTAAAGAAATCGGCGCTCTCAAAGAGGTTGAAGATCTTACTCACGATGTCGGCACTTGCTACCGTTGTCACACAACAATTGAGCCTATGGTTTCAAAGCAGTGGTTTGTAAAAATGGCTCCGCTTGCAAAGCCTGCAATTGATGTTGTCCGCAAGGGCGACACAAAATTCATCCCCGAAAGATTTGAAAAGGTTTACTTCCATTGGATGGAGAATATCAAGGATTGGTGTATTTCCCGTCAGCTTTGGTGGGGACACAGAATCCCTGCATGGTACTGCGATGACTGCGGCGAAGTTATGGTTGCAAAAGACGCACCCGAAAAGTGCTGTAAGTGCGGCAGTACACACATTCATCAGGACGAGGACACTCTCGACACATGGTTCAGTTCGGCACTTTGGCCGTTCTCAACACTCGGCTGGCCCGACAAAACTCCCGAACTTGAGTATTTCTATCCCACAAGCACTCTTGTAACAGGTTATGATATCATCTTCTTCTGGGTTGCAAGAATGATTTTCTCGGCTTGTGAAAATATGGGTTCTGCTCCGTTCAAGACCGTATTTATGCACGGTATTGTAAGAGATGAAAACGGCATAAAGATGTCAAAATCTCTCGGCAACGGTATCGACCCGCTTGAAGTTATTGACAAATACGGTGCAGACGCACTCCGTTTCTTCCTTGCAACAGGCAACACACCCGGTAACGATATGCGTTATTCCGACAAGCGTGTTGAGGCTTGCGCTAACTTTGCAAACAAGCTCTGGAACGCATCCCGTTATGTTCACATGAACATTGACGACCACGATGTTAAGAATGAACTTCCGAAAACTCTCACAACAGAGGACAAGTGGATTGTTTCAACTCTCAACACAGTTGCAAAAGAAGTAAACGAAAATCTTGAGAAGTTTGAACTCGGCATTGCAGTTCAGAAGATTTATGAATTCATCTGGGACTGCTACTGCGATTGGTACATTGAGCTTGTTAAGACAAGACTTTCAAGTGACGGTGAGGACGCTCAGAATGCAAGACAGGTACTCCTTTATGTGCTTGATCAAATTCTCAGACTTCTCCACCCGTTTATGCCGTACATCACAGAAGAAATCTGGCAGACAATTCCTCACGAGGGCGAAACGGTAATGCTCGCAAAGTATCCCGAATACAACGCAGAGCTTAATTATCCCGAGGCATCGGATGAAATGGAAAAAATTATGTCTGCAATCCGTGCAATCCGTAACCGCCGTGCAGAGATGAATGTTCCGCCGTCAAGAAAAGCAAAGGTTTATGTTGCAACAAAGTTTGCCGACACATTCAGGGACGGTACACAGTTCATTCAGAAGCTTGCATCTGCAAGCGAGGTTGAAGTTGCAGAAAGCTTTGAAATTGAGGGTGCTGTAAATATTGTAACATCAGATGCAAAGATTTACATTCCTATGGACGAACTCGTTGACAGGGAAAAGGAACTTGCAAGACTCAACAAGGAACTTGAACAGGTTAAAAAGCGTCTTGCACAGAGCGAGGGTAAACTCAACAATCAGGGCTTTGTTGCAAAAGCTCCCGAGGCTGTAATAGAAAAGGTTAAGGGACAGGCCGCAAAGGAAAGGGAACAGATTGCTCTTATCGAGGCCGCAATCGCCGCACTCAAATAATTCGGCAATCCGATAAAACAGAATAAAGTTATAATCAAAGGCTGAAAGAGCATAGTTGTTCTTTCAGCCTTTTTATGTTTGTGCAGATAGTCTTATTAGGGAGAGAGTGAGCTTTTTAAATTGAAAGTTGAAAATTGAAAATGGAAAATTATAGTCGGGAAGACAGTTTGCAAAATGCAACGCATTGTTTCCCGACTGTTTTTGTATATGGAAGTTGTTGTTTATTTGTATGGAAAAACAGATTTTGTAAATACCCTACGGGATTGTGCGAACGGTTGCAATGTTACGCTCGGGCATAATATGTTTTTTCAATAATAATTAAGGGTTGCTTAATACACCTTTGTGTATAGGGTGAAGGAATCCGCTCCCGATTGTTAAAATTATTGTAAAAACAGTCGAATTCCCTTTACTTTTGTTGATAATTATGTTAGTATGTAATAAAAGTTGAGGGAAATGTTTATGGCAAAGAGAATTGACGAAATCAGACAAAAGGTTGAAACCGAAGGCGAGGTTTTCGTCTCGGATTTAAGCAGAATATATAATGTAACCGAAGAAACTATCAGGCGTGATCTTGAAAAGCTGAAGAATGACGGTATCATTACCAGAACTTTCGGCGGAGCTGTTCTTAATACAACTTCTCAGAATGACAGAGTGCATTTCTTTAAACGCAAGGGAATTAACCTTGAGGGCAAAAAGAAAATTGCTAAGCTGCTTGTTGATAAATTTATCGGTGTGAACACGATGATGATTGATAACAGCACAACTGTTCTTGAGGCTGTTAAGCTTTTTAAGGACAATGAAAATCTTACCGCAATTACCTTTTCTGCACAGATTTTTCAGGAACTCGACACTTGTAAAATGAAGCTGGTTTCAACCGGCGGACTTTATGATGAAAAAAACCGTTCTTTCTACGGAAAACCTGCAAAAGAGGCTATGAAAAAGTACAATGTTGACCTTGTTCTCCTCGGATGCAAAGGGCTTGATATGGAAAGAGGCATAACTGATTCTTCCGAAGGTGAGGCTGATTTGAAGTCTGAGATGGCAAGCCGTGCCGAGTGTGTGGTATTACTTGCAGACCATTCAAAATTCAACCATACTGCATTCGTTAATTTTTTGGATTGGGATAGGATTGATTATCTGATTACAGACGAAAAGCCGTCACATGAATGGCTTGAGTTTTGTGAGCAGATGAAAATAAAACTTATGTACTGATTTACCTTGTCCGGTACATAGTTTGAGCCAGTGCTTTTTATAATTTTACCCATTAAAGCTCCTGTTCTTTTTAATCAAAAACGGCAGGAGCTTTTGTATTGTCAAAACTTTAGCAGATTTAACAGTTTTGAGAATGCATTGAAAATATTTTTATCATCATTGGATAGTATCGTTAAATCTGAGTTGAATTTTCAAAAAAACCTAAAAACAACTGATTTCAGTAAGATAACTTTCGGAAACCCCTTGTAAAACCGAACCGCCCTCAGACAGTATATGTACTGCCGAGGGCGGTTCGGTTTTGTACGGCGGCACGCCGTATCACAAATAAAAAAGTCGGGAACAGAAATTTTGCATTGAAAATCTGCTGCCCGACTTTAATTTTTAATTTGTAACTATTTTCTGCCGAGAATATAATCTGTGGAAACTTTGTACAAATCAGCCAGTTTAATTAAATGCTCAACAGGAATTGACTGAAATCCTCTTTCGTAGCGTGAATAGACCGTCTGCTGAATTCCTAAATATTCGGCAACTTCACTTTGTTTCATATCATGATCTTCTCGCAAATCACGCAGTCTTTTAAAATACATATTATCACCCTGCATAGTATCTATCGGTACTATTGACTTTATCATAAATGGGTGATATAATGATTTTATAGTACTTAAAAGTACTAAAGCATTTAACTTAAAAGCACGCCGCAGTTTTTCTCACTTGAAACTGCGGCGTGCTTGAATTTTAGGTTATAAAATTCTCAACATAATTTAATTCACGAAAATATCTTTTCTTCTGTCAAAATAAACCTTGTTGACAATTGCCATAACAATCGGTATAACGCACTGACCGACTGTTGACGCATCGAATGCCATGTAATCTGTTGTGCATGAAATTAAAATGGCATAAATAATCGCAATGGCAATATTAAGACCGTAAAGTGCAACAACCATTTTCGGACCGTTCTTTTTCAATCCTGAAAGCTGAAAACGGGTTACGATCATAAAAACGGCAAGTACAAGAAGCAATATGCCATACACGATGTCAACCGCTTTTACACCCGGATAAAGTGAATATACGGTAAGCGGATCAATTTGCTCGGTTTCGTAAATACTGCCTGTCATGTACAAAACAGCATAGCATACATTAAAGAACGCACCTGCAAAAAGTGCAAAGTAAATCAGAAATTTGTACCAACCCATCTGATGTCCGTTGAATTTATCGGGATACTGTGGGTACTGCTGATACGGTTGATTGTACATCGGTTGCCGATACTGATTCGGTTGCTGATATTGATTGTAATTTGGCTGTTGATATTGCTGATTAGGTTGCTGATAATTAGCCTGCTGATTGTTAAAATCAGGCTGAGTGTTTTGCTGTTGATTGTTTATGAGCGGTGTACCGCATGACTGACAGAATTTTGTGCCGTCAGGACATTGATTTCCGCAATTCGGACAAAACATAGAATCCCTCTCTCAAGTAAAATCAGAGATTAAATCTCCGAAAGAATTTTACCATAAATAATTACAATAATCAACAAAATTCTCAAAATGTACATTAGACAACCCTCCGAAATCATCGGAAGGGTAAATCTTTTATGATTTTATTTGTTTAAGCCCGATTTTCTTTTGTCAAGATAATCCTGAAGAATTATTGTGGCGGCAACCTCGTCAACGACATTTTTACGCTTTTTCCCTCTTGTATTTGTGGTGTTGAGAAAATTGTGAGCCGTTATTGTTGTTCCACGCTCATCCTGCATAACGCATTCAATGCCTGTTTCATTGCTCAGATTTTCGGCAAACGCTCTGGCATTCTGTGCGCTTTCGCCCTCACTGCCATCCATATTTTTCGGAAGTCCCACAACAATAAGCTCGGCTTTTGTTTCTTTGGCTGCATTTGACACCTTTTCAAGCAACTGTTTCGGTGACTTTTCAAAAATAACCGTATATGGCGACGCTAAAAACTCGGTTTTGTCGCATACGGCAATGCCTGTGCGTGCTTTTCCGAGGTCAACTGACATTATAATCATTTTGTTTGTCCTTTCGCTTTGGTTTACTCCATTATAATGCAAAATCGGAATTTTAACAACGGCTTTTTTTAATGTTGAACAATCTTTTGCGTAATTACTTTATTAAGTTTTTTCAAAGCTTTGTTTCTACAAAAGAATATAAAAATTCTCATTCACAAAAAGACAAAACTGTCATCCGTAATATTCTATAATGAAAATACAAAAAGAAGTAAATCATTAAAGGATGTTGATTTTTATGGAAGCAAAAACGACTTTGGCTCGCAGACAGCCCGCTGTTCAGGGCGATTTTATGCGGAAAATGCTCACAAACGCAGGTTGTCTGCTCTGCGGAATTTTGGTGTCACGGGGAGCGGTTCTCGGAAGCCTTGCACCGTTCGGGGCGTCATTTGCGGCGGCAGTTCCGAGAAAGTATCTTTTGTCATCACTCTTAGGTACGGCATTCGGCTATGTCCTGCTAAAACCTTCGGACAGCTTTCGTTACCTTGCCGTTGTGGCGGCAATAGGAGGTCTGCGGTGGCTGCTCGGTGATCTTGACAAGGTTACAAAAAGCAAGGTTTTTGCTCCGCTTGTGGCATTTGTTCCGATTTTTGCAACGGGTGTTTCGTTGCTTTTCGTAAGCACAAGCACTCTTACAACCTTTGCCGATTGCGTAACCGAGGCGGTAATTGCAGGTGCGGCGGCATATTTTATCAGCACAGCACTGCACCTTGCAGGCGACAACAGAAGTTTTGAAGTTTTTTCGCAACAGGAAACCGCAAGCGTGGTTATGTCGGGGTGTATCCTGATTCTGGCTTTCGGCAGTATTGCGTGGCAGAATATATCGCTCGGCAGAATTATTGCAATGCTCGTCATTTTGCTCTGTTCACGCTACGGCTCGGTTACAGGCGGTGCAATCAGCGGAATTTCAACAGGGGCGATTTTCAGCATTGCATCAAGAGAGAACGGCTACATCTGCGGCGGTTTTGCATTCGGAGGACTTATGGCGGGGCTTTTTTCACAGCTCGGAAAATTGGGTTGTGCGATTGCCTTTGTAATCTCAAACGGCGTGATGTGCCTTGCGTTCGGTTCGCAGTTCGGAACACCGTCGGGTGTGCTTGTTGAAAGCCTTGCCGCAAGTGCGGTGTTTATGGTACTTCCGAAAGAGGTCGGCAATGTGATTTCGCCCGTGTTTTCAAGCGACAAAAATACATCGCTCGGAGAGGCTCTGCGAAAAAATATTGTTATGCGACTCGACTTTGCCTCAAAGGCGGTCGGCAATGTGAAAAACGATGTTTCAAAGGTATCCGAAAAAATGAAAAAGCTCTATTCACCGACATTTGAAGCCGTTTGTGAGGGTACAAGAAATGAAGTCTGCGAAACCTGCGGACTGAAAATGTACTGCTATGAACACAAGGGCGGTGTTACCCGTGACGATTTTGCAAGGCTTGAAGAGTATCTTGAATCGAACGGCACAATAGGCGAAAGAGATGTTGAAAAATCTTTCGTAAAAAACTGCTGTAAAAAAGGCGAAATTGCCCGTTCAATGAACGCAAACTACCGTGAATATCAGTCGGCGCTTGAGGCACAACAAAGGATTACCGATGTGCGGAGCGTTGTTGCAGGGCAGTTTTCCGGAATCGGAGATATTCTCCACGATTTGGCTGATGAATTTCGCAACACAATGCGGTGCGATAACGAATCTGCACAACGGATAATCAGCGCCCTCACAAGCCTCGGTGCAATTGTTGAGGAGTGCATCTGCCTTGTGTCAAACGGCGGAAGAATGAGCGTGGAACTTACGCTCTCGAATAAGTCCGAAAAGCTTTCTAAGGGCGAGGTTATGCGTGAGATTTCACGCTGTTGCGGAAGAAGATTTGACCTTCCGACAATCAGCCGTGAGGGCAACAGAATCCGTATTGCAATGTGCGAAATGCCCGTGTTTGATGTTGAAATCGGAAGCGACCAGCACACCGCCGACAACGGTAAGCTCTGCGGTGACTGCATAAATTATTTCAATGACGGTTTCGGCAAAACATATGCCCTCGTGTGTGACGGTATGGGTACGGGCGGAAGAGCCGCCGTTGACGGCAATATGGCGACGTCTGTTATGACAAGACTGCTCAGGGCGGGACTTTCAGCCGACAGCTGTTTGCAGATTGTGAACTCCGCCCTCATGGTGAAAAGTGAGGACGAATCGCTTTCAACGGTTGATGTCACAAGTGTTGACCTCTACACCGGCAAAACCACTTTTAAAAAAGCAGGCGCACCCGTAACATTTGTAAAGAAAAACGGCAGGGTAACGGTTCGTGAAATGCCGTCGCTCCCTGCAGGAATTCTAAACGGTATAAAATTTTCAACCGACACGGTAAATCTGACAACGGGGGATATGATTGTTATGGTATCAGACGGTGTAATTACGGGCGATGACAAATGGCTCGAAAAGCTTATTCGCACATGGAACGAGGGCAGTACGCAGGACCTTGCAAAGGCTGTTGTTGATGAGGCGGTAAAACGCCGTAAAGCCGAGCGTGAGGACGATGTCACCGCCGTAGCAATCAGAATTACGGATAACGGACGCTGATTTAAATTGAAAGTTCAAAACTGAAAACGGAAAATTGTTTTTCTGCTTATTTAAGGTTATGTATAATCTGTATGGGCATTCATCAGATACCCACAGATAATATAAGAGAATATTTTTAATTTGAAATTATATAAATATCGCAAAGTTGCTGTTATATTGTACAGACAAATGCCGTGTTACGGTCGGGAACAATTAAATTTTTTGATTCGATGAAAACTATGTGTTTATTTTGAACGCATAGCGTCCAATCGTGTGGCGGGCGCACACGGCGGGCGAACACGGTTCGCTCCTACAAAACAATTCAGGCTGCGAAGAACGAAGCTTTAAACTTCATTTCTTCACAGCCCTTTTTGCTAAAATATTTTGTTTAGTTCAGATAAACTTATCCCTTTGTGTATGATCCGACCAGCTTAAATCCGCTTGCAGGCTTTCCGTCGGAGCTGATAAGATTCTTGCTGTCGCTTGCTCTGGACGCAATTTCCCATTTGAATTTAGGTGTAGATGAGCCGCCTCCCTTTACAACATAGGTTACGGTCATAAATTTTCCGCCCTTTGTGTAGTCGTATCCATCGCTGATGTTTGAACCGCAGATTTTGATTTCACCGTTAAGGTTTTTGTTGAGCATAGCGCCGTTCTTTGCCGGCTCTGACATTTTTGCAGACAAACAGCTGAGCTTTGATGAATCATAGCTGATTGTAGCCTGATAGTTTTCAAGAACAGCCGGTGTTGTCAGCTTATAGGTGCATACAACTGTATCGCCTATATTATATTTTTTGCCGTGTACAGTAAGTGTTTTGCTCTCGGGTTTTGATGAATCCGACTTGGACGAATCTGATTTTGACGATGAACTGCCATTGTTGTTTGTTTTGTTTCCATCTGTTTTTGATGAATTGCTGTTATTTGTTTTGCCGTAATCCGTTTTTGATGAACTGTTGTTTGTCTTACTGCCTTCGGACTTTTCTGTTTTTGATGCGGCTTGATTATTTGAACCCTTATTATGAGAATTGTTTACACTGTTGATATTATTGTTGCCGCCGTTATTTCCGTTGTTATTTTTTTCGTTGCTGTTTCCATTATTATTATTTACAGAGGACTCTGATTTTTCGGAAGAATTGCCGTTGCTGACAGTTTTATCATTGTTGACAGGGACATTCTTCGTTTCTTCAACATATTCTGTGTGTCCCTGCGCGTCGGTTACAACTTCTGTATATGTTTCAATTTTGGTTTCAATCTGAGTGTCTATTTTTGTTTCGTGAACAATTTTGGTCGTTTTCTGTTCATCGGAATTTTCACCGCAGCCGCTCATAACACTTGCCGCCATTGTTGAAAAAGCTACGAGTGATGCGAGTGCTGCAATAAGACAATAGTTTTTCTTTTTGCTGTTACGCATTGTGCCACTTCCTTATGTTATAAAAATTCGGTTTGTAACCCTATCGTTACCATAATATTATATCAAAAAAAATACTGAAAATAAAGAAAATTCGCAAAATAATGCTTTTACATATTGAAAAATAACTTGCTTTAATTTTATGCAAATGCTACAATAATTTTGACAGATGTGATTAATAAGTGAACTTTTTGTGAATACATTGAGAAGTTCGTTGTCAATATATTTTTTAGGAGTGATTAAAGTGAAAACAACAAAGAAAGCGATTTCAATTGTGCTTGCAGGCTTGATTACAGCCGGCAGTATGTCTGCGTTATCTGTTTCTGCTGTTGAAGAAACTTCGCCTACGCTGTCGTTCAAAACTCAGAATGCACTTTACGCCCATGCTGTAAGCGGCTCTGCCGACTCTGATGCGTGGGTTGCCTGGCAGTGTGAGCATAACGAGTATATGAACGAAATTAACGCAAATCAAAAGTATTTTTTTCTTCCGAGCAGTGTTTCATCAACAAGCGTTGAGATTTATAATGCTTATTCAAACAATGTTACAGTCAATAATGTTACTATTCCCTCAGGCGAGTCAAGGGAGGTTTCCTACACAATTGACAAATCAACCAGTGTAAGTGCAGGCGGCAAGACCTATTCTCTTACATTCTTAAAGTCATCTGCCGAGTCTGCAATTTATGTAAATAACAGCAATGCCGACGGCAACGGCTCTGAGCTTATCTCTTATCTCAGTGAGGACAAGAGCAACTCTGCTTCTGCAACAGGCGCTATTGTTGACAGGAACGGCAAGATTGATAATACCTCAATCAAAAAAATTAAGGGCAGGGGCAATTCAACATGGGTCAAGGCTAAGAAGCCCTTTAACATTACATATTCCGATAAGGTTTCAATCGGCGGTATGGCAAAGAGCAAGAAGTTCTCTCTCCTTGCAAATTATCAGGACGATTCACTTACAAGAAACCGTTTTCTTTATGACCTTGCAGATGCAGTAGGAACTCCATATGCTTCGGATTCAAGATATGTTGATTTCTACTCAGACGGTTATTACTGGGGTTCATATCAGATGACCGAAAAGATTGAGGTCGGCAAAAATGCCCTTATCAACGATATTGACGATACTGCATACCTTGACGCTGATGGAAATGTAAACAAGGATTTTCCGTTCCTTTGTGAAGTTGATTCAAACGCGGTGGACGGTGAAGATTACTATGTAAAATGTAACGATGGAATCAAGGTTACAATCAAGGCTCCGGAGCTTTCAGAGGGTGACAAGGGCTATGATGAGGTTAAGAACTATGTCCGTGAAAAGTATAACGCTTTCCACAATGCCGCAAAAAACACCGCTTCCGACCTTTCACAGTATGCAGATGTCGATTCCTGCGCAAAGCTGTGGCTCATAAATGAGCTTGGCAAGAACTGGGATTCAGGTGTTTCAAGCGTTTACTTTGTTTATAAGCAGGATTCTGACGGTAACTATAAGTTCTTCGGCTCACCTGTATGGGACTACGATAATTCGCTCGGTAATGCTACAGGCAGTGCTTGGGATCTTAAAAACTTCGGTGTTAAGGATTACACACAGTATTCAGGCTGGTGGTGCAGATTCAAGGACAGACAAAAACGCACTCAGAGCAGCACCAACATTATTAACAACATTTCAAGAAACACTCAGGTTAATAAGGCGGCAGTTAATATCTGGTTTGAGAAGTTTGTTCCGGCAATCAACTACTTTGCAGGCAAAACTCAGAACTATTCGGGTTCAAATGAGTTTTATTCAAAAGCACAGTATTACGACCTTCTCAAGGACAGTGCAGAGATGAACTACAAGAGTGGCTGGTATATCAAAACGAGCAGCTGGATTAGTGACCACACTTCAATGAACAAAGCTGATTTTGATATAAAAACAGGCACATATACGGTAAGCAATACAAAGACAAGCTACAATCAGAACAGCTTTACGGATATGTACAACTATGCGGCTGATTGGATGACAAGCCGTGCGGCTTGGATCAGCAACGAATGGTTCAGCGAATACACTCCGTCTGAGATAAAGGGCGATGTTGACGGTGACGGCACTGTAACGGTAATGGATGCAACACTCGTTCAGAAGTATATTGTTAATGCGGCAACACTTACGGCAGATCAAATTGTGCTTGCCGATATCAATGGTGACGGAATGGTTACGGTGCTTGATGCAACATGTATTCAGAAGTTGGCTATAGGCGCTTTATAATTACAAATTCACACAAAAATCGGACAGGAAACTGCCCGATTTTTTGTTTTTGTTTTAATATTTTTTGTACAAGGCACAGAATGTGAAATTTTACAAATCAATGATTGAAATTGTGAGGTAGATACGCTATAATGTGTTTGATTGGAAAATTCACACAGATTTATTCATATGCACAATAATGGAATATAAGCATTTCAAAAAGGACGGAGGAATTATGAGAAAGACTAAGATAGTTTGTACCATTGGACCTGCCTGTGATTCAAAAGAAATGATGCGCAAGATGATTGACGCAGGTATGAATGTTGCCAGAATCAATATGTCACACGGCGTTTATGACCAACTTGAGGTTACAATCAAGAACTTGAAAGAGGCAATTGCAGAGAGCGGTCAAAATGTTGCAATTCTGCTTGATACAAAGGGTCCTGAGGTCAGAGTCGGCACATTCAAGGACGGTTCTGTTGAGCTTTCTGAGGGTGCAGAATTCAGTCTTTTTAAAAACAAAGAAGAGGGTGACGAAACAGGCGTAAGCCTTTCGTTTCCTAAGCTTGTTGATATTTTTGAATCCGAAGGTCAGAAGGCAATCGGCAGAGAGCTTTTGCTTGATGACGGTATTATCTCGCTTGTCGTTAAGTCGGTAAATCCCGAGTCAATCGTTTGTACCGTAAACAAGGGCGGTGTGCTTAAAAACCGCAAGAGTATCAATATTCCGGGCTACTTTATCAATATGCCGTATGTAAGCGCTCAGGACAGAAAGGACATTGAGTTCGGTCTTAACCACGGTGCAACAGTTGTTGCCGCATCATTTGTCCGCAATCACGATGATGTTAGAACTCTTCGTGACTTTATTGACAGCCTCGGCTATGAGTATGTTGAAATTATCGCAAAGATTGAAAATCAGAGCGGTGTTGACGATATGGACGCAATTATTGATTACGCAGACGGTATAATGGTTGCCCGAGGTGATATGGGCGTTGAAATTCCGTTCATCAAACTCCCTGAAATCCAGAAAACGATTATCAGAAAGGTTGTTTCAAGGGGTAAGTATGTAATCACTGCAACCCAGATGCTTGAGAGTATGACAACGGCTCCCCGTCCTACAAGAGCCGAAATCAGCGATGTTGCCAACGCAGTTTATGACGGTACAAGCGCAGTAATGCTTTCGGCAGAATCCGCCGCAGGTAAGTATCCGATTGAAAGCGTAAAGGCGCTTGACGCAATTTGTTCTGAGGCGGAGGAAAACGGTGAATTTACCGCACTTCATGAGTATGTGGAAGAACACGGAATGAAGGACACCAACCCGATCAGATCAAGCATCTGCAAGGCTGCAAAGAATATTGCGCAGGCAGTAGGCGCAAAGGCTATTATTGTTGAAAGTGCAACAGGTCGAGTTGCAAGAGCGATGGTTCATTACAGACCTGACTGTCCTGTTATCGCAGTTGCAACATCACAGCTTGTGTGCAGAAAGCTCTGCCTTAACTGGGGTGTTATGGCTGTTATGGGCGAAGAAAAACGCACATCGGACTCTATCACAAAACAGGCTATGGAAAAGGCACTCAGCACAGGTGTTGTTAAAAAGGGTGACACGGTTGTTGTGCTTTCATCAAACAAGACCTGCCCGACTTCAAGCACAGACTCACTTAATGTAAGGATTCTTTAATATGGAAAATATAGTTTTAATCGGAATGCCGGGTTCGGGCAAAAGCACGGTCGGTGTGTTGCTTGCCAAGGCTCTGGGTTATTCCTTTGTTGATGTAGATTTGATAATCTGCAAAGAGGCAGGGAAGCCTCTGCAAAAAATTCTCGATAATGAAGGTCTTGACTATTTTCTCCACCTTGAGGGAAAAATCGGCGCGGAGCTTAAATATGATAAAACCGTTATTGCAACAGGCGGTTCAATGGTTCTGAGCCAAAACGCTATGGAAAACCTCAAAAAGAACGGCAAGGTTGTTTTTATTGATGTTGACCTCGACGAAATCAAACGCAGAGTTACCAACATCAAAACAAGAGGTATTGCATTCGGTAAGGGCGAAACCCTTGACGATGTGTACAGAGTGCGTTATCCGCTCTATAAAAAGTATGCCGATATCACGGTGTCACTTGAACTGAGCAGTATCGAAACTACGGTAGATGCAATTGTTGAAAAATTAGACCTTGAAAAACAGAATTAAAGCCAAAGTAAAAAGCGTCCGTTAATTCGGACGCTTTTGTTGTATAATGTTGTGTATTCATTTGCACAAAGCCTCGCCGTTTATTTTATAGGAAACTCCGGTTCTGCGTAGTTGCCTAAAAAGCTGAATTCGGGCATTTCTTCGCTAAGCTGACTTACAAGTTCAATAACATTTTCACTGCGTACATTTCCCGAAAAGTCAAGGTAAAAGAGATATTCAAACTGTCTGCCCTGACGGGGACGGGATTCGATTTTTGTGAGGTTAAGACCAAGCGAATTGAATCTGCACAAAAGACTGTACAGCGATCCCGTAACATGGGGGAGTGAGAAACAAAGGCTGATTCTGTTTGCATCTTTCGGAATGTACAGCTTTTTGGAGATGACAATAAACCTTGTTGTGTTCTCGTCATTGTCCTGAAGATGATTGTCAAGAACCTTTAAGCCGTATTCCTCACACGCTTTGTATGAACAGATTGCCGCAACATTGAGGCGCTTTTCCTTTGCAACATCACGGGCGGCAATTGCCGTGTTGGAGAATGGAACAGAATCAAAGCCGTGGTCGGCAATATACTGCGCACATTGTGAAAGTGACTGCGGATGCGACCACACGATTTCAATGTCCTCAAAAGCAGATTGTTTAAGACCTGCAAGGCAGTAGTCAATCGGCAAATCAAGCGCCTTTACAATGTAAAAACGGTGCTTGAGAATAAGGTCATAAACTGCCGAAACAGAGCCTGCGCTTGAGTTTTCAACAGGAAGAACACCGAATGCAACCTCGCCGTTGTCAACGGCAGAAAATACATCTGCAAAGCTTTTGTAATTGACAGCCTCGCCGTTCGGGAAAAGTCTTAAGGTTGCCTCATGACCGTTAGCACCCTTGATTCCCTGATACGCAACCTTGATTCCGCTTGACGGAATATCCGTGCTTGCATTGTTGATAACGCTTTTAAGCTCTTTGCCGCTGCCGACAATGTTGTGCTGGAGCGCCCTTGAAAGCTCCATAATGTTTGAGTAGAGAAGTCTTGCGGATGCGCCGTATTCGCCTCCCTTTTCTTCAACGGCATCAAGAATTTCATTCTCTCTGCCCTCGTTAAGAACGGGAATGTTGTTTGCCTGCTTGTAGATGCCGACATCCCTTGCACAATCCATTCTCTGCTTAAAAAGCTCAATAAGCTGATTGTCTATTTTGTCAATATCTTTTCTGATTTCTTTTAAATCTCTCATAAAGACCTCACATAAGGTTAATAATTGCAACAGCCGTAACAGCCTCAATAACGGGGACTGCTCTCGGCACAATACACGGATCGTGTCTGCCGTGAATAACAAGCTCTGCATTTTCTTTTGTCTGAAGATTTACAGTCCTTTGCGGTTGTGAAATTGACGGTGTAGGCTTTACGGCGGCACGGAAAATAATCGGCATTCCGTTTGTAATTCCGCCCAAAATACCGCCGCAGTTGTTTGTTGTTGTAACAACCTTGCCGTCTTTGTATTCAAACGGATCGTTCGACTGCGAACCTCTCATTGTTGAAAGCTCAAAGCCTTTGCCGAACTCAATGCCCTTAATTGCGGGAACACCGAAAACAGCCTTGGCAATAACGCCCTCAACACCTTCAAACATCGGCTCGCCGTAGCCTGCGTCAATGCCGGTTACGCAACATTCAATTGTTCCGCCAATGCTGTCCTGTGCCATTCTGGCATCTTCAACGGCATCTCTCATAGGTTTTTCGGCAGTTTCGTCAATGAGTGCAAACGATGAGCTGTTCAGCTTTTCAATGAGTGCGTCATCAATTTCCGTCGGACAAAAGGAGCTGTCGGAAACATTGCCGATACTGCTGATATGGGCGGCAATTTTAATGCCCTTTGATTCAAGAATCTGACGGCAGACAGCACCTGCAAAAACAATCGGTGCCGTAAGTCTGCCCGAAAAATGACCGCCGCCGCGAATATCGTTCGACGCATTATATTTTACAAAGGCTGTGTAGTCGCTGTGACCGGGACGGGGGCAGTCGAGAAGATTGCCGTAGTCACCGCTTTTTGTGTTGGTGTTTTCAATTACGGCACAAAGCGGAGCACCTGTCAGCCTGTTGCCGAGCATACCCGAAAGAACCTTCGGGAGGTCTTTTTCTTTTCGGGGAGTTGCCGTTTTATCCTTGCCGGGAGCACGGCGTGCCATTTGAGTGAGAACCCTGTCAAAGTCAACCTCAAATCCTGCCGGAAGTCCGTCAATTACAACTCCGATTCCGTTGCCGTGGCTTTCGCCGAAAACGGAAATTTTTATCTTATCACCGTAGGTCGAGGACATTCGCCTTACCTCCAATATTATTATAATCTATGTAAAAATCAGGGTAACTTTTGTTGATTGAAAGCGCATAGCTTGACTCAATTTCACCGTTGAGTCTTACTGCGCAGACACCTGCCGACATTACAATTCTGTGGTCATTAAAGCCCTCACAGAATCCGCCCTTGAGGGTGTCAATTCCCTCTATGACAAGTCCGTCAGGCAACTCAGTCACCTTACCGCCGAGATCGTTTATCAGCTTAGCGGTTGCCGTAAGACGGTCACATTCCTTTATGCGAAGTCTTTCGGCATTGTAAATTCTGGTTGTTCCCTTTGCAAATGCGGCACAAACCGCCAGCACGGGTACAAGGTCGGGAATCTGTGAAGCATCAATATCAATTGCGTTAAGCTCTGCCTTTTCAACGGTTACGGATGTATCCGTCTGCGTTACCTTTGCACCAAACCGTGCAAGCAACTCGGCAATCTTCCTGTCACCCTGTGCAGAATTTCTGTTGACGCCGTTCACAGTCACCTTTCCGCCGAGTGCGCCTGCAACCATAAAGAAAGCCGCCTGCGACCAGTCGCCGTCTGTTGTGTAATCATGCGGAATGTATGACTGACCGCCCTTGATGTGCCAGCCGTTGTCGGTTGTTTCAATTTCAACACCAAATTGTGACATAGTGTGAATTGTCATATTTATGTAGCCGACACTCTCAATCGGAGATGTCAGCACAATGTCGCTGTCGCCCTCAACAAGCGGAAGAGCAAGCAGAAGTCCCGTAATGAACTGCGAACTTACATTACCGGGAATTTCAAAGGTTCCGCTTTCAAGCCGACCGCTGATTTTGAGCGGCAGACCGCCATCGGTTTCACACTTTACTCCTGCTTTTGGCAGAGCCTCCGTGAAAATTCCGATAGGTCTTTCGGGAAGCTTTCCGTGACCGACAAATGTGGCATTTATACCGCCGGCTGCGGCTACGGGTATGAAAAATCGCAAAGCACTGCCGCTTTCGCCGCAGTCGAGCGTTACATTATCTGTTTTAAAAATATTTGTACCGTCAACAGTCAGCATATTGTCCTTTATTGAGGCGGTGCATCCCATATCCTCAATCACGCCGATTGTCGCCTTAATGTCATTTGAGAGAGCAACGGGTGCAATTGTGCATTTGCCCCTTGTGAGGGCGGCGCAGATGATTGCACGGTGGACATCGCTCTTTGACGGGGGAATGTTCACCTCGCCGTTTGGTACAAACGGAAGATACCGTACATACGGCTTACTGCTTTTGTCGGTTGACAAAGCCATACTTCCACAGCCTTTCATTAAAATATGTTTACCGTGTTACGGTGTGATGAAGTCGAGCAAATCGGAAATTGCAACTTTCTTGGTAAAGCTTCTGCCGATTTTCTCAAGCAAAACAACATTGATTGACGAACCCGAAGTTTTCTTGTCTGTCTGAGCCGCCTCGGCAATTTTTTCAAGGCTTGCGTCATCGGTAGTCGGCAAGCCGTAGGTTGCACAAACTTCTTCAATCTTGTATGCAGTTCCTGCCTCGGTAAGTCCGTGCTTTTCGCTTGCCTTTGTCATCATCACCATACCGACGGCAACTGCCATACCGTGTGTGATGCCTGTGTAGTTGTAGATTTTTTCGATTGCGTGACCGAGTGTGTGACCGAAGTTGAGAAGCATTCTTTCCCCTGCTTCCTTTTCGTCACGGTTTACCACATCACGCTTAATTTTTACACAGGTTTCGATTACATCGTCAATGTGTTCAAGAGCGTCGCCGTTTGCAAGCATTTCAAAAAATCCGCTGTCCTTGATGCAGCCGTACTTGATAACCTCAGCCATACCGTCTGTGATGAACTGGTCGGGAAGAGTTGAAAGAGTGTCGGGATCAATCAAAACAGCCTTTGGCTGATAGAATGCACCGACAAGGTTCTTGCCCTGTGCAATGTCAACGCCTGTTTTTCCTCCTACGGATGAGTCAACCTGTGCAAGCAGAGATGTCGGAATCTGAACAAAGTCGATTCCTCTCAGATATGTTGCGGCGGCAAAGCCTGCCATATCGCCCGTAACACCGCCGCCGAGTGCAACGATAAGGTCTTTTCTTGTCATCTTAAAATCTGCAAGTGTGTCATAGATATCTGCGATTGTGTTAAGATTCTTTGACTGCTCGCCTGCCTGAAAAACATGCGCGGTAGTCTGATAACCCTGCTGTGAAAGAGAGTTGAGAACTCTCCATTTGTACAGCGGAGCAACATTTGTATCTGTTACAATAGTGATTTTTTCTGCGTTTGAAAGCTTTTTGATAATCTCGCCGCAATTGTCAAGAATACCTCTTTCAATCATAATGTCATAGGGACTTCCTGTGGAAACATGAATAGTTTTCATAAAAGTTCTCCTTCCTCTTTATTCTCCGAGTGCCTGTTTAACCTCTCTGCCCTTTTCAAGAAGAGCCTTGAGAGCGTCGGTATCTTCGGCTTTTATCGCATCTTTGATTTTTGTAATGTTCTCTATAAGTATATCAAGCTCGGAAATGAGCGGATCCTTGTTTTCAAGGAAAAGCTCACTCCAGAGCGTTGAATTTATGTTTGCAACTCTCGAAACATCTCGGTAGCTTCCTGCCGAAAAGCCTTTGTGGTTCGGACAGCACGGACTTAAAACATATGAACACGCAAGCACATGCGGAAGCTGTGATGTGAAGGCAATCATTCTGTCGTGTTCTTCGGGAGTTGTGATTTTTACTGTGCCAAAGCCGATTGATTTTGCAAAGTCGGACAGCATATTTACAACGCTGTCACCGGCATTGCACGGAACGATAATGTAGCTTGCGTTTTTGTAAAGGTCGGCGTCCGAAACATCAAAACCGTTTGTTTCCTTGCCTGCCATCGGATGACTGCCGGCAAAAACAAAGCCGAATTTTTCGGAAAGCTCTGTCATCTGCGGACAAATTGCCCTCTTGATACCTGAAACATCGGTTACAACCGCACCTTTTTTTATGTATTCGCCGTACCTTGAAACATAGTCAACAACCGCCTGCGGATACATTGAAAGGATAATTAGGTCTGCGTTTTCAAGGCTTTCATGTGTGCCGATTTCATCAATCGCACCTTCTTTTAAAGCCTTTTCGGCAGTAGATTTTGTTCTGTTGATACCGATTACACGGTGGTCGGTGTACTTTTTTATCGCCTTGCAAAAACTGCCGCCGATAATTCCGAGTCCTACAACTGCAATATTCACTGCATTAGCCTCCGTTTGTGTATTCTTTAGTAAAGTTAATTAAAGTCCAAATCGGTACGGCTGAAAAACCGTACCGAAAGTAAAAATCTTAATTTAATTTGTCAACAGCCTTTTTTAAGCCGAAAACCTTCTTTGCAACTCCGTCAAACTGCTTTGGAGTAAGTGACTGCGCACCGTCCGAAAGTGCGTGCGGCGGATCGTTGTGGACCTCTATGATAAGACCGTCTGCACCTGCGGCAACTGCTGCCATTGCAAGCGGTTCAACAAGCCATGACTTGCCCGATGCATGGCTCGGATCAACAATAACAGGAAGGTGAGAAAGCTTTTTGATAATCGGGATAGCCGAAATATCAAGAGTGTTTCTTGTAAAGGTTTCGTATGTGCGGATACCTCTTTCGCAGAGCATAACCTTATCGTTACCGCCTGCCATAATATATTCGGCACTCATGAGCCATTCTTCAATTGTTGCGGAAAGACCTCTCTTGAGAAGGATAGGCTTGTCAATTTTGCCGAGCTCCTTGAGAAGCTCAAAGTTCTGCATATTTCTTGCACCAACCTGAATAATATCCACATTCTCGAACATATCAATGTGTGATGCTCTCATAATTTCTGTTACAATCGGCAGACCTGTTTCTCTTCTTGCTGTTTTAAGAAGGTCAAGTCCTTCTGCCTTGAGTCCCTGGAAAGCGTATGGTGAAGTACGGGGCTTGAATGCGCCGCCTCTGAGAAGTGTTGCGCCCGATGCTTTAACATCCTTTGCAATCTGAACAATCTGCTCCTCGCTTTCAACAGAGCAGGGACCTGCCATAATGTGCAGACTGCCGTCACCGATTGTTACATTGTCATTGATTTTAATGACTGTATTGTCTGGGTGGAACTTTCTGTTAGCCTTTTTGTACGGCTCCTGAACTCTCTTTACATTTTCAACAATGTCCTGAGCGTCAATATACTCAATGTCAATCTTTGTTGTATCGCCGATAAGACCGAGTACGGTTGACTGAACACCGTCCCACTTATTAACCTTTACATCATAGCTCTCTTTGAGCATATTTGTGAATTTTGTAATCTGCTCCTCTGTTGCAGACGGTTTTAATACTATAATCATTGCTTTAATTTCCTTTCAATTCACTTTTGACGAAACGAATCGAAGTTCGTCATATTTCTTTAGTCATTTTAGCACTTTAAAGCGTGATAGTCAATAGAATAAATGCAGAATCAAGCGTTTTTATGCGGTTTTTCAGCCACATCTGTACCGTTTACTGCGTCGATTATTGCAAAAGCGGTTTTTAACGGTGTGTTTTGACCCTTTATCACAATATCAGCAGCGGCATGATATATTGGATATCTGTTGTTATACAGGTCTTTCATAACCCTGTCCCTGTCGGGACGCTGAAGAAGTGGTCTTGTCGTGTCATTTTTAAGACGGTTCTTGATGATTCCGAGCGGAACATCAAGAAAAACAATTTTATCCTTGCCCTTGAAGGCCTCAACATTTCTCTTGAATGTAAATGCACCGCCGCCCGATGCAATTACAAGACCTTCAAGCTCCGCAAGCTCAACACAGGCGTCATGTTCCATATCACGAAACTTTTCTTCGCCGTATTTTTCAAATATTTCGGAAACGGTCATTCCTGCCTTTTGTTCAATGTATGAGTCCATATCGAGAAATTTTCTTCCCGATTTTCTTGCAATGTTTTTGCCTACGGTTGACTTTCCGCAACCCATAAATCCGCATAAAACTATGTTGTTCACTTTAAATTTCTCCGTTCATCAGAAATTTTTTTCAAGCTCTTTTGCAGAATCAATGCAAAGCTGAGCAATGTCGCCCTTGTTATAAACAGAGCCGTCCCAATGTTCGTGAGAAACAACTGCCTGCCATACGAGCATTGCCATTCCGCTTTCGGCTGTTGCACCGTTTGCCCTTGCCTTTTTAACAAGCATTGTTTCAAGCGGATTGTAAACAGCGTCAAATACATTTGCACAACGGTTTATTACGCTGTCGCTTACAGGCTGATTTTCAATCTTAGGATACATTCCTATGGGAGTTGCGTTGATAAGCACATCAATGTCGCCCGAAAGTTCGTCAATAAGGCAGAAGCTTACATCGCAGCCTGCAACTGTTTTTCTGATTTCATCGCATAAAGCCTCGGCAATTTTCAAATCTTCTTTTCTTACGGCAAAGAGGAGAGGCTGTTTTTTGAGAACGACCTCATACGCCATTGTTCTTGCAACACCGCCGCAGCCGATGATTACGATTCTGCCGTTAAGCATAATTCCTGCCGCGTCAAGAGCCTTTAAAAATCCGTCGGGATCTGTTGTGTAGCCCTTTGAAATGCCGTTTTTATTTGAAACGGTGTTTACACTGCCGTACATCTCGGCCTTTGCGTCAATTTCGTCAAGAAACGGAATGACTGCCTGCTTATGTGGAATTGTAATGTTAAATCCGTCAAGCCTTGAAAGGGTATTTTTAAATTCATATTCAAGATTTTCGGGAGCAATGTCAAGCTTTGTATATTCGGCTTTGACGCCCTGAAGTTCAAAAAGTCTTGTGTGTATAAACGGTGACATTGTGTGACCGATTGGGTGACCGATTACGGCAAATTTCTTGGTTTCCATAATAAAAAATACCTCCGAGGTTCATATTTTTAGCTATGCAGAAATAAACTTAAAAGAAATTATTTATGCAAAAATCAGAAATTTTTCAAAAAATTTCAAATATATATTGACAAAGGGGTAAATAATCAATAATATAAGGGAAGTAGAGCAATCCGTTTGCTTTCATACCATTGTAGCATAAACCAAGTGCTTTTGTCTATAATTTACTTTGGACAATCAATATTTTTACCGGGAGGAATTAGTAATGGTATTAGAAAAAGTTAAGGCAATTCTTGCTGAACAGTTTGATGTTGAAGAGGATAAGATTACTGCCGATACAGATCTTCAGGAAGATCTCGGCGCAGATTCACTCGATGTTGTTGACCTTCTTATGTCAATCGAAGACGAGTTCGAGGTTGAAGTTCCCGATGAGGAAATCGAAAACATCAAGACTGTAGGCTCACTCGTTTCTTACATTGAGGCTCATTCATAATTAAATCTTTAATTTTTTCGCATTTTTTGAGAGGTCGTTTTGCGGCCTCTTTTTGTTTTGCCGAAAAGGTTGAAAATTCAGAGATTTAGTGTATAATGGTAATGTTATGATGTTATGACTAAATGTTATGACAGTCGTGTATTCGGCATTTTGAAAATGCAAAAAAATATGTTAAAAATAAGTAAAATTAAATTTTTACGGAGGGAATATAAAAATGGCAAACAACAAAAAAATGGTTGAAGCTATCACAAGCAGAGATGAGGACTTTGCAAAATGGTACACCGACATCGTTAAAAAAGCTGAGCTCGTTGACTATTCGGGCGTAAAGGGTTGTATGGTTATCCGCCCCTACGGCTACGCTATCTGGGAAAATATTCAGGCTGACCTTGACCGTCGTTTCAAAGAAACAGGTCACGAGAATGTTTATATGCCTATGTTTATTCCCGAAAGCCTTTTGCAGAAAGAAAAAGACCATGTTGAGGGCTTTGCTCCCGAATGTGCATGGGTTACGGTAGGCGGTCAGGAAAAGCTTCAGGAGCGTCTTTGCGTTCGCCCTACATCGGAAACTCTTTTCTGTGAACATTATAAAAAGATTATCAACACATACCGTGACCTTCCGAAGCTTTACAATCAGTGGTGCAGCGTTGTAAGATGGGAAAAGACAACCCGTCCTTTCCTTCGTACATCGGAATTCCTCTGGCAGGAAGGTCATACAATGCATGAAACCGAAGAAGAAGCAAGAGAAGAAACGCTCAGAATGTTACATGTTTATTCTGATTTCTACAAGGAAACTCTTGCTATTCCGGCAGTAATCGGCAGAAAGACAGAAAAAGAAAAGTTCGCAGGTGCCGAAGAAACCTACACAATCGAGCCGATGATGCACAACGGTGTTGCTCTTCAGGGCGGTACATCACACTACTTCGGCGACGGCTTTGCAAAGAGCTTTGGCATCACATACACAGGCAAGGACAACAAGCTTCATTATCCTCATCAGACATCATGGGGTGTTTCTACAAGAATGATCGGTGCGCTCATTATGGTTCACTCTGATGATGACGGTCTTGTTCTTCCGCCGAAGATTTCTCCTATTCAGGTTGCACTCATTCCTGTTGCACAGCACAAAGAGGGTGTTCTTGAAAAGGCAGAGGAGCTTAGAAAGGCACTTGCCGAAAAGTTCAGAGTAAAACTTGATTCTTCAGACCACGCTCCCGGCTGGAAGTTTGCCGAGTACGAGATGAAGGGCGTGCCTGTAAGAGTTGAAATCGGTCCTAAGGACATTGAAAAGAACCAATGCGTGGTTGTTCGCCGTGATACCCGTGAAAAGGCATTTGTTTCAATTGACGAGCTTGTACCGTTTGTTGAAAACCTTATGGCAACAATTCACAACGATATGTATGACCGTGCTCTTAAAAACACACAGGAAAAGACATTCACAGCAACAACATTTGATGAGTTCGTTGACACAGCCAAGAACAAGCCCGGCTTTATCAAGGCTATGTGGTGCGGCGATACAGCCTGTGAAGAAAAAATCAAAGAAGTTACAGGCGGCGTAAAGAGTAGATGTATCCCCTTCAACGAGGAGCATCTCTCGGATGTTTGCGTATGCTGCGGAAAGCCTGCAAAGCATATGGTATTCTGGGGTAAGCAGTATTAATTTGTAAATTAAGTCAATAATATTTTCAGAGGCAACAGGAATGCAGTCGGTTGATTTGAAAAAGCGTAGGCGTGCAGTAAAAATTGCAAATGCCGTAAACAGTATCGAGGATGTTCCTGCCTCTGAAAGTTCAAAATTGTTGTCAGACCGTTGGTCAAACGGTGAAATAACAACCGAACAGATGAAGACAGAGTTGCTTGTAAAATATAAGACATCAATAGTACAATGACAGGTTCGGGACACTAAGGTATGATATAAGCCTTACTGTCTGCTCGTAAGAAAAAATAAAGGTGGTGAGAAAATGCCAATCAAGGTACAAAGTAATCTTCCGGCAATCAAGGTGCTGGAATCGGAAAATATTTTTGTAATGCCGAATGAGGTTGCTCTCAGGCAGGATATCCGTCCGCTGAAAATTCTTATTCTGAATCTGATGCCGACAAAAATCGAAACCGAAACCCAGCTTTTAAGGCTGCTCGGCAACAGTCCTCTGCAGGTTGATATCGAGCTTTTGCAGATGGCATCACACACCTCTAAAAACACCTCTCCGCATCATCTGACAACCTTTTACAAGACCTTTAATCAGGTGAAGAACGAGAGCTTTGACGGAATGATTATCACGGGTGCGCCTGTTGAACAGCTCGACTTTGAAGAGGTCGATTACTGGGGCGAGCTTTGTGAAATTATGGAGTGGTCAAAGCATAATGTATGCTCAACATTCCACATCTGCTGGGGCGCTCAGGCAGGTCTTTATTATCACTACGGCATAAAAAAGCACCTTTTGCCCGAAAAGCTCAGCGGAATTTATACCCACAGGGTGCTTGTTCCGCATCACAAGCTTATGAGAGGCTTTGACGATACATTCACAATTCCGCATTCAAGACATACGGGAATTGATGAAGAGGCGTTGAAAAGGTGCAGAGGGCTTGAAGTACTTGCGGTTTCCGAGATTGCAGGTTCATGCGTAATTTGCAGCCGAAACGGCAGACAGGTTTTTGTTACAGGTCACGCAGAGTATGACCGTGACACCCTTGCCAAGGAATATTTCAGAGATAAAAACAAGGGACTCAATCCGAATGTTCCTTACAATTATTTTCCGAATGACGACGCGTCAAAAACTCCGCCGATGATTTGGAGGAGCAACGCAACCTTGCTCTACACAAACTGGCTCAACTATTTCGTTTATCAGGCAACTCCGTATGATCTCCGTGAGCTTATCAACAGATATCCTCACTAAATTAAATATAAAATCAACCCCGAAGTGCCAAAACTTCGGGGTTTTGTTATGTAAAGTGTTGTATTTATCATACACATTATGTTATAATTACCTTAATTGTACATAATGAAAAAGTGCAAAAATGAAAATCCGCAACGAAACAGGTGTTTTTATGGAGAAAAAGCGTACCGTAATCAAGGTTGGCACTTCAACGCTGACTTATGAAAACGGAAAAATAAATTACAGAAGAGTTGAACAGCTTTGCAAGGTTCTTTCCGATTTGCAGAACCGCGGGGAACAGGTTATCTTTGTTTCTTCGGGTGCTATTGCTGTCGGAATGGGCAAGGCAGGACTTGATAAGCGACCTTCCGAAACCAAGAAAAAACAGGCTCTTGCCGCAATCGGTCAGTGTGAGCTTATGTTTATGTACGACAAGCTTTTCGGCGAGTACAACCACTCCGTTGCACAGCTGCTTCTCACGCGTTACGCTGTTGAAACAGAGCAGAAAAGGCAGAATGTTATCAACACAATTGATGAGCTTCTCAAAATGAACATTATCCCTGTAATCAACGAAAACGATACAGTTACAATTGATGAACTTGAGGGCAACAATTTCGGAGATAACGATATGCTTTCCGCAATTGTTGCAGGTCTTATTTCCGCAGACAGACTTATCATTCTTACCGACATTGACGGTCTGTACGATTCAAACCCACGAACAAATCCAAATGCAAAAAAGCTTGATGTTATCGAGAAAATAAATGCCGAAATTCTTGAAATGGCGGCAGGTACCGGTTCAAACCGTGGCACAGGCGGTATGATTACAAAGCTTCATGCGGCTGATTATGCCACAAAACGAGGTGTTGAGGTCAGCGTTATCAACGGCTCGAATCCTGAAAATCTTTATGAAGTGATTGACGGGAAAAAAATCGGAACAAAATTTTTACCTGTTAAATAATCGGAGGAAAATTATGACTACACTTGAACAAATGGGCGCAAAGGCAAAAGAGGCGTCAAGATTTCTTATGACATCCGGTTCAAAAAAGGACATTGCCCTCGGTGCAATTGCAGACGCACTCTGCGAAAACTGCGAAGAAATTCTTGCGGCTAACAAAATTGACCTTGAGAACGGCGAAAAAAGCGGTCTTACAGCGTCACTTCTCGACAGACTCAGACTGTCGGAGGAGAGAATCAACGGTATGGCTGACGGGGTAAGACAGGTTGCGGCTTTGCCCGATCCCGTGGGCAAGGTGCTTGACGGTAGAACCCTCAAAAACGGCTTGCAGATTGAAAAGGTAACAGTTCCGATGGGTGTTATCGGAATCATCTTTGAGGCAAGACCTAATGTAACTTCCGATGCGGCGGCTCTTTGCCTTAAAGCAGGCAGTGCCGTAATTCTTCGCGGCGGCAAGGAGGCTTTTCATTCAAATATGGCAATCGCAAGGGTTATGCGTGACGCACTTGAAAAGGCAGGCTTTCCCCGTGACTGCGTAGCGCTTGTTGAGGACACAACAAGACAGAGTGCAACAGAGCTTATGCAGCTTTCCGATTATCTCGATGTACTCATTCCCCGCGGCGGAGCAGGACTTATCAAAAGTGTTGTTGAAAACGCAAAGGTTCCCGTTATTGAAACAGGCGTGGGTAACTGCCATATCTATGTTGACAAGAGTGCAGATATTGAAATGGCGAAGAATATTGTTTTCAACGGCAAAACCTCTCGTCCATCTGTATGCAATGCGCTTGAAACATTGCTTGTACACAAGGATATCGCAGAAAAAGCTCTGCCCGTAATTAAAGCAGAGCTTGATAAAAAGAATGTTGAAATCAGAGGATGTGACAGAACAAAACAGATTCTCGGCGACTGCGTTGTTTCTGCAACGGAAGAAGATTATAGAATCGAATTTCTCGATTACATCATTGCCGTAAAGGTTGTTGACAACCTTGATGACGCAATTGCTCATATTCAGAAGTACAGTACAGGTCACAGCGAATGCATTGTGACAAGCGACTACAACAGTGCAAACGAGTTCACGGCACGAATTGATTCTGCGGCGGTTTATGTAAACGCATCAACCCGCTTTACCGACGGCGGAGAATTCGGACTCGGTGCAGAAATCGGAATTTCAACCCAGAAGCTCCACGCAAGAGGACCTATGGGACTTAACGAGCTTACAAGCTCAAAATATATCATCAGAGGAAACGGACAAATCCGATAATCACATCAGAAGATACATCAGCGCAAGCAGAACTGACGGATCGGTGTTTTCTTCCATAAGCAGTATCACAAGCAAAAGAATAAGGCTTTGCTCCTTGTTTTTGAACATCAGATTCAAAAGACCGTCATCCTTTTTCGGAACGGGCGGTTCGGGAATTTCGGACTTTGGTTCTTCCTGCTTTTCGGGTTGTTTCGGAACTTCCCTTCTTGGTGCTTCACGATTGAATTGCGGCTTTCGGTGCATCTGCTGTGCTCGGTTAAAAGCCTCCTCTTCAAAACTCGGCAAAAAATCACCTCCTGTCAGAACAATCCGTTTTCACGCAGTAACGGCATAAGGCGGAATAATTTCAGCATCTTTTCGGCTTTGTCAAGCTTTTCCTGCCGTTCATGTGAAAGAAACGGTCTGAGCGAATCAAGCAGTCGGGTGGTGTCATCGCTGTTGTTCAGCGAGCTTAAAAGCGGTGCAAATTTGGCAATTGTGCCGATCGTGTCGTCACCGCCAATCATTGACATAAGGTTATTTTCGGGCGGTTTCGGCTTTGGCGGTTGTTTTTGCTCACCTGTCAGACCAAGCTGTGCCCCAAGACTTTGCACCTGTTTCATTGCCTCGGGGTTCTGCAAAATCTGATTGAGCTTATCCTGTAAATCCGACATATCATTCACCGCCGAGCAGTTTCATCAGTGCCTGAGCCTGCGGACTTTGCAAAAGTTTCTTTGCTTTTTCGGGATCCGACAGAACGCTCTCAATCTGTTTTGATTGATTCGGATTTGTATTTTTCAAAAGATTTTCTATGTTACCGCTTTGTGCGGCACTTTCAAGCTGTTCCTTAGAGATACCGTACTTTTTCGATACCTCACCGAGCAGTTCGTTGACCTTTTTATTATCAGACATACCAACACCTCAACATATACTATGCGGAAATTTTATTTTTAGAACGGAGAATTTTCAATGCGTATTTTGGTAGTTTCGGACACTCACGGAGATCTTCGCAGTCTTATCAAAGCCGTTGACGCACAGCGCAAGGCGGAAATAATTGTGCATTGCGGCGACGGTGAAGAACAACAGCGGTTTTTAAAGGATAATTACAAAGACAAGATGATTGTTGCCGTAAGGGGCAACTGCGATTGGAACAGTTTTTTTCCGTCAAAGGAGATTTTCAAGGCCTGCGGTAAAACCATCTTTGTAACACACGGACATCTCTATGACGCAAAATCGGGACTTTACCGCATTACCTCCGCCGCAAGAGAAGCAGGAGCGGATATTCTCCTCTTCGGTCATACACATATGCCTCTCACACTCTATGAGGACGGTCTGTATATTATGAACCCCGGTTCATGCCACGGATACTATGCGTCCTACGGCATTATCGACATCACCGACAAGGGCGAAATTGTTACCAATACCGTAGCCTTAAAATAACTGTGGAAATTGCAAAAATAAAATGATATAATTAAATGTGATAAATAAGCGGAGGTGGGATTTTGAATTTTGACGGATTTGATTTTGACGACAATATAAAACAAACCTTCAACACCCTTGATATTCAGGGCAGAGTTCCCCACGCTGTTGTAATAGAAAGCAGGGACAGCGAAAAGGCAATGAGCCTTGCCGTGTTTTTGTCAATGTATGCGGTGTGTACCGCACCGATAAAGCCCTGCGGCAGTTGTGAACAATGTCACAAGGCGAGGAATAAGGCACACCCTGACATTAAATATGTTGAACTCCCAAAGGACAGAAAGCAAAATTCAATTGAGCAGATGAGGGAGATAATCAAGGATTCAATCATCAAGCCGAACGATTCAAACGCAAAGGTGTATATATTTCCGTTTGCCGACACAAGGCTGTCGGAGATTGTTCAAAATTCATTTCTTAAACTTCTTGAGGAACCGCCTCAGAATGTATATTTTATACTGCTCTGTGAAAATTCAAAAAAACTGCTCACGACAATTCTTTCACGCGCAAGCGTGTTCCGCCTGAAAACGAAAGATGTTTTCAGCGAAGACGCTGTGGAAGGGGCAAGGAAAATTATAAAAGGTATTCTGTCGGCAAAGGAGTACGAACTGATGCAGGCACTCTATGCCCTCAGCGACAAAAGCCTTGCGGACGAAATTCTGCTTGCAGTAAAGCTGTTTCTGCGTGACGGAATGGCAAAGAGCATTGGAGCTGATGCAGTTTTTGACGAAGAGTGCGCAGGGGAGCTTGCAAGACGGTTTACTCGGGCGAAGCTGATTTCAATGATTGAGCTGACCGAGAACGCAAAACTGAAAATACCGAAACATATAAATATAAATCTCCTCACAACTTGGCTGTGCGGAGAATACAGGAGGATTTCATGGCAGAGATAATCGGAGTACGATTTAAAGAAGTCGGCAAAGTGTACTACTTTGATCCGCTTGACAATAAGCTTAACACAGGCGACAGGGTAATTGTTGAAACGGCAAGAGGTCTTGAGTGCGGGGAGGTTGCAACTCCTAACAAGACCGTTGACGATGCGGAGATTTCCCATCCGCTCAAGCCGTTAATCAGAATTGCAACCGAAAAAGACCTCAATCACCTTGCTGAAAACAAGCTTAAGGAAAGGGACGCATACAGAATCTGTGAACAGAAAATTGCCCATCACAAGCTTGAAATGAAGCTTGTAAATGTTGAATACACATTTGACAACAGCAAAATTCTTTTCTACTTCACAGCTGACGGAAGAGTTGACTTCCGCGCCCTTGTAAAAGACCTTGCGAGTGTATTCAGAACACGAATTGAGCTTCGCCAGATTGGCGTTCGTGATGAGGCAAAAATGCTCGGCGGACTCGGTATCTGCGGTAAGCCGTTCTGTTGCGCAAGCTTTATGGGTGAGTTCCAGCCCGTTTCAATCAAAATGGCAAAGGAGCAGGGCCTGTCACTCTCTCCCGTTAAAATTTCGGGAACCTGCGGCAGACTTATGTGCTGTCTTAAATATGAACAGGAGGCATACACAGACCTTCTTAAACACACCCCAAAGGTAGGAGCAATTGTAAATACTCCCGAAGGCAGAGGTCTTGTTGTTGAAAACAACCTGATTGCAGGAACTTTAAAGGTTAAGCTCAACAACACTCCCGAAGATGCCGCTCCGAAATCGTTCACAGTCAAGCAATGCAAGCTTGTCAAGGACGGCTACATCAAGCTTGACAAAAAGGAAATGGAAAAATTCAAGGAACTTGAATAATTTTTTGTAATGTGTACAGCGTTCGTCAAGTTGCAGTAAAAAAGAACTGTTTTCAGTTTAAAATATAAAATTCTTTCCAAAAGGTTGCTTTTTTCAAAATTTATGTTACAATAAAGGTGAAATTTATGAAGGAGGTATTTCCCTATGGCATATACTATCAGTGACGATTGCATCATGTGTGGTGCTTGTGCAGATAACTGCCCTTGCGAGGCTATTTCAGAAGGCGACGGCAAGTATGAAATCAATGCAGACGCTTGTGTTGATTGCGGTTCATGTGCTGAAGTTTGCCCCGTCGGCGCTCCACAGGAAGGCTGATTAAGGGTTAATCCACAAAGACAGGCGGCAGGGATTTCCTTGCCGCTTTTTAATTACTGTTTTCAGGGGAATACCGATGAATAATAAACATCTTGAACCGCTTGGCAGCGGTATTAAAATATATGTGTCAGACAGCTACCGTTTTTCAACGGACACAATCTTACTTGCCGATTTTTCAAAGCAAATCGGTGTGAAAAAATGTGTTGATCTCGGCACGGGTTGCGGAACTATTCCGCTTTTGTGGTACAAAAACAACAACCGCCTTGACATCACGGCGGTAGAAATACAGGAGAATGCCTGCAAACTGTTTTCACAAAGTCTTGAATACAACAATCTTCTGGATAAAATCAAAATTGTAAACTCGGACTTAAACAAGCTTGGCGGTGCATTGCCGCTCGGCTCGTTTGACCTTGTTGCTTGCAATCCGCCCTACAAAATCAGCGGAGGCGGAATTACAAATCCCGAAAACGCAAAGCTTGTTGCAAGGCACGAATCCGAATGTACGCTTGACGATGTGTGCCGCTGCGGTTCGTCGCTTTTGCAGTTTGGAGGACGGCTCTGCATTTGTCAGCGCCCCGAAAGGCTCGCCGACGCAATGGAGGCAATGCGTAAATATTCGGTTGAGCCGAAAAAATTAAGACTTGTTCAACAGCGAAAGTCAAAAGCTCCGAAGCTCTTTTTGCTTGAAGGCAGAAGGGGCGGCAAAAGGGGATTTCTTGAGGTTATGCCAACCCTTTTTATTGAGGACGAAAGCGGAAACTTTTCCGAAGAAATGCTGAGCATCTACGGCAGTTACAAGGAGGACTATATAAATTGAGCGGAATTTTGTATGTAACGGGAACGCCGATCGGCAACCTCGGAGATTTTTCACCGAGAGCCGCAGAAACCCTCGAATCGGTTGATTTCATTGCGGCAGAGGACACAAGAGTAACGCTTAAGCTCTTGAATCATTTCGGCATAAAAAAGCCTATGGTAAGCTATTTTGAACACAACAAGCGTGAGCGCGGCGAAATCATCTGCAACAGAATTGAACAGGGCGAAAATTGTGCAATTGTGACGGACGCCGGAATGCCGTGCATTTCCGATCCGGGTGAAGATTTGATAAAGCTCTGCGAGGAGCGCGGAATAAAAACCGTGGTGATTCCCGGACCGAGTGCCGTGATTTCCGCACTTGCGGTTTCGGGACTTGAAACAGGCAGATTCACATTTGAAGGCTTTTTGAGTGTGAACAAAAAGAGCCGCAGCGAGCATCTTGACAGTCTGAAAAACGAACACAGAACAATGATTTTTTATGAAGCACCCCACAAGCTTCCGCAAACTTTCCGTGATTTGTACAGCTTTTTCGGTGACAGAAAGCTTTCGATCGTCCGTGAACTCACTAAAGTTCACGAAGAAGTAATCCGCACCACAACAAAATATGCTGCGGAAAATTATGCGGACGGCAGTCTGAAGGGCGAATTTGTGCTTGTGCTTGAGGGCAAAAAGCAGGAGGAAAATTCTGAAGAATACACCCTTGAATTTGCGGTTGAAACCGCGCGCAAGCTGATTGAAAACGGTGCAAAGCCCACCGAGGCGGCAAAAGAGGCGGCAAGTATAACAGGCTTTAAGAAAAATGAGATTTACAGGGAGCTGTTGTAAATGACATACGAAAATGCTGTTGAAAAAATTCATTCACTTTTGACATTCGGTTCTCGTCCGGGACTTGACCGAATGAGAATTTTGCTTGACAGGCTCGGAAATCCGCAGGACAGGCTGAAATTTATACACATTGCAGGTACGAACGGCAAAGGCTCGGTTTGTGCTATGCTTTCATCCGCACTTGTTGCGGCAGGCTACAAAACAGGCTTGTTCATTTCACCGTATATCACGGATTTTCGTGAGAGAATACAAATAAACAATTGTATGGTGAGCGAGTCCGTTCTCACGGATGCGGTTGAAAAAACTTTCCCTATTATCGAGCAACTGCGTGAAGAGGGCACAATCATCACAGAATTTGAGTATGTCAACGCTCTTCAATTTTATATACATGCAAATGCAGATTGTGACATTGTTGTTCTTGAAACAGGAATGGGCGGTCTGCTCGACTGCACCAATACTATAAAATCACCGCTTTGTGCCGTTATCACCACAATCGGACTTGACCACACGGCAATTCTCGGCGATACAATTGAAAAAATCGCACAGCAAAAATGCGGAATTTTCAAGCCCGACTCAATGGCGGTTACTTCAAAGCAGGATATCCGTGCAATGGAGGTTATTGAATCAACTGCAAGAGAAAAGAAAATTCCGCTTGCAACGAGCGAGAGCGTTAATATTGATGTCATTGAAACCACCTTAAAGGGCAGTCGCTTTATGTTTAACGGTGTTGAAATCGACCTTCCGCTTTCGGGTGATCATCAGCTTGAAAATGCAAAAACCGCACTTGCGGCACTTGATATGCTCCGTTGCAATTCTCTGATTTCAATAACAGATAAGCAGATTGCAAACGGTTTTGCAAAGGCTGTCAATCCCGCAAGACTTGAGCTGTTGAGTGAAAAGCCGATTGTTCTGCTTGACGGTGCTCACAATCCTAACGGAATTGAGGCGCTTAAATCGGCAATCCAAAAATTCCTTCCGAATAAGTATATAATTGCAATCACGGGGATGCTTGCCGACAAGGATGTCAGCACTTCGGTAAAACTGCTTGACGGAGTTTTTGACAGAGTTTACACAGTTCCCGTTCACAATCCAAGGGCAATGCACCCTGCAAAGCTTATGCAACAGTATGCAAGATTTGTTGACGATACGGTAACCTTTGAAAGTGCCGAACACGCATTTGATATGGCTTTTGAACAGGCTGAAAAGACCGATTGTGCGGTTGTAATCTGCGGTTCGCTCTACCTTGCAGGCGAAATCCGTCCGTATATCATCAATAAAATCAAGGCTGAAAACGAATCAGCCGAAAAGTAAATTTTTCGTTACAACAGAATAAAACAAATTTTTTGCTCTGCACTTATTATCATTAAGATAACAGGTGCGGAGCTTTTATTTTTGAGAAGGACTGATAAAATTGCTGAAAACGGAATTTAAAAACAACATCCTCACGGCATATATCGACGGCGAAATCGACCACGATTCGGCGGCAGAGATACGCACGAAAATTGACGCCGCCGTTCAGACAAACAAACCTAAGCTTTTGTGCCTTGATTTTTCCAAGGTGTCGTTTATGGACTCATCGGGCATAGGTCTTGTAATGGGACGGTACCGTCAGATGAAGCTTGTCGGCGGAGCGTTGCGTGTAATCAATATTCCCGACAGATTGTACAGACTGTTTGAAATGTCGGGGCTTGAAAGTTTGGGGGTGTTGAGATGAAAACAGTAAATGAAATGAAACTTTGCGTGCCGTCAAAAGGCTGTAACGAGGCTTTTGCAAGGAGCGTAGTGTCTGCGTTTATAATGAACCTTGACCCGACTGTCAACGAACTCAGCGACCTGAAAACCGCTGTGTCCGAGGCTGTGACAAACTGCATTGTTCACGGCTACCGCCGCCAAAGCGGAATGATTTACATAAACGGAAAAATCACCGCCGAAAACAAGGTGATAATCACAATCCGTGACAAAGGCTGCGGTATTCCCAATGTAAAAAAGGCAATGGAACCGCTGTTTACAACCGCTCCCGAAGAGGAGAGGGCGGGACTCGGCTTTGCAGTTATGCAGAGCTTTTGCGACAAGGTGCGTGTCCGTTCAAAGCCCGACAGCGGAACAACCGTAACTCTTGAAAAAATTATAGGTTCGGAAAATGACCGATAAAAATAAACTTGCCGATAAAAATATAGGGCTTGTCCATGCCTGTTGCAAACGATTTGCAGGCAAAGGAATAGAGTACGAAGAGCTTTTCGCATCGGGGTGCCTTGGACTTGCAAAGGCGATAAATAACTTTGATGAAAGCCGTAACCTGCAGTTTTCAACCTATGCCTTCCCCGTGATTATGGGCGAAATAAAGCGGCTTTTCCGTGACGGCGGTGCAGTCAGGGTAAGCCGCACATTAAAGGAGCTTTCGCTTGCGATATCAAGGCTTAACAATGAAAGCAAGCTGAAAAACGGCAGAGAACTCACCGTGAGCGAGCTTGCCGAAAGGCTTGATACAAGCGAGGAAAAAATCATTGACGCACTTAACAGTGCAAGAGTTCCTCTATCCCTGACTGCCGAATATGACAGCGAGGGCAACCCACAGCTTGATGTCCCGACAGATGATATTCAGGACGAAATCTCGGAACGATTGTCGCTTGAACAGGCAGTAAAATCCCTATGCGACACCGACAGAAAAATAATCCAACTGCGTTACTATCAAAGCAAAACCCAAACCCAGACCGCCAAAATTCTTTCCATGACGCAGGTTCAAATCAGCCGCAGAGAAAAGAAAATTCTCACCGCCATTCGGGACAAAATGTCGGTGTAACAGCAAAGTTATCAGTAGGGGCGTTCATTGGACGCCCGCACGGCGAGCCGCTATATTTTAATACCCACACATAAAAACAGGCTGTACAAATTTCGTACAGCCTGTCGCTTTATGGTTTTCTTGTGCCGCAACCGCATGTTCCGACATAATTTTGATTTATCTTTCCACACTTTGGACATTGCCAAACATCGGTTTGAGCTGAAATCGGTTCAAAATTCGGCTTTTGACAACTACAGTTTGAGCAATATCTTATGTTGGCAGGATTTGAATTTCCGCATTTCGGACACAGCCATTTTGTACTTACATTCGTTTTTTCGCGGCTTTCTTTTGTAATATAACTGTTAAATGCTTTATTTGCCGATGCGTTTACTTTTTGAATTGCACATGCAAAAATTATTGCAATTATTTCGAGAAATGCCGCAATCATCATACCTGTGAGATTTTCATCACGGTGATGATCTATATAAGATGATACATTCATTATAAATACGATTGTTGAAACAATTTCTAAAATAATAAATATAACTATATATACCATTCGTTCAGGGTGCTTTGCGCGGAAATCGGCAATAAATTCTTCTTTGTTTTTTATTGGTTCTTCATGCTTTTCGGTATGCTGTACATTAAAATTTTGATTTGCATTTTGATTAGAAAAATTATCTGATACAACATTTCCTATTTGTGCGCCGCAGTACTGACAAAATACACTTCCGTCAGCAATTTGTTTGCCGCATTTTTGACAATACATAAATAATTCCTCCTTAAAATTACTGTGAAAATTCACAGCTTATATGAGAATTATAATGCAGATTTTCACACTTGTCAATTAAAAGTCTAAAATTTCTCATAATTTTAAACAAAAATTCGCAAAATACTTATAATTAAGTTATTAAATATATGAGGTGATATTATGATTGGTGAACGCTTGCAGGAACTTCGCAAAGACCATGGAGTGTCGCAGGCACAGCTTGCGGAGCTTTTGGGCGTGTCACACTACACAATATCATCCTACGAATGTAACCGCAGTGACCCCGACGATAATTCAAAAATAATCATTGCAAAGCTTTTTGATGTGTCGGTCGATTACCTAATCGGTCTGATTGACGAACCGCTTTCGTTCAACCGCAATAACCGTTCCCTTCCGCTTCCTCAATCATTTACCAAAGCGGACTGCGACAATGTGCTTGATTATATAAAGTATCTTGAATTTAAAAAGAATAAATTCAATGAGCGTTAATTTCCAAAGTAACTCCGAGCATATTGTAATACAAAAATCATTGACAACGAAGGAAAAGTTTGTTATAATATTATTCGCGTGGTTCGGTTACAAAATGTGGCGGATTGATTTTGAAGTTTATTGATTTGTCAGACTGTAAACGGAATATGCGCCAATAGCTCAGTTGGTTAGAGCTACCGGCTCATAACCGGTCGGTCCGGGGTTCGAGTCCCTGTTGGCGCACCAAAGAAAAACCGCACTAAGAAGCCATTTTAGAGCTTTTTAGTGCGGTTATTTTTATATCTTTTGTATGCTAAAATATGCTGAAATACGCGAAAATCAGCTAAAAATGCATTGCAAATGCAAGACAGAAAAAAGCTGTGATATTCACCTTGCCTTTAATTTGTAATTTATTTCACAAAAGTTTTACCAAAATTGAAAGAGGCTGCGAAGAACGAAGTCTTAAACTTCATTTCTTCACAGCCTCTGATTTTATATCAGGATTAAACTTGTATTAAGTTACCTGTCAATACATCCGGTGTGGATTACTTGTTTGCGATAGCAGCCTGAGCAGCAGCAAGACGAGCAATCGGAACACGGAACGGTGAACATGATACATAGTCAAGACCGATCTTGTGGCAGAACTCAACAGAAGAAGGGTCGCCGCCGTGCTCACCGCAGATACCAACATGGAGCTTGTTGTTTACAGGCTTACCGAGTTTGATAGCTGTTTCCATGAGCTTGCCAACGCCTGTCTGGTCAAGCTTAGCGAACGGATCGTTCTCGAAGATCTTAGCATCATAGTAAGCGTTGAGGAACTTACCTGCGTCATCTCTTGAGAAGCCGTATGTCATCTGTGTAAGGTCGTTAGTACCGAAGCAGAAGAAGTCAGCTTCCTTAGCAATCTCATCAGCTGTAAGAGCAGCTCTTGGGATTTCGATCATTGTACCAACTTCGTACTTGAGGTCGATGCCTGCAGCAGCGATTTCAGCGTCAGCTGTTTCAACAACAACCTTCTTAACGAACTTGAGTTCCTTAACATCGCATACGAGCGGAATCATGATTTCAGGCTCAACTGTCCAGTCTGCGTGTGCCTTCTGAACATTGATAGCAGCACGGATAACTGCCTTTGTCTGCATCTTTGCAATTTCAGGATATGTTACTGCAAGACGGCAACCACGGTGACCCATCATTGGGTTGAACTCGTGGAGTGAAGCGATGATTGTCTTAATGTCTTCAACGCTCTTGCCCTGAGCAGCTGCGAGTTTCTCGATGTCAGCTTCCTCTGTAGGAACGAACTCGTGAAGCGGCGGATCAAGGAATCTGATTGTTACAGGATTGCCTTCGAGTGCCTCATAAAGAGCCTCAAAGTCGCCCTGCTGATAAGGAAGAATCTTGTTAAGAGCAGCTTCTCTTTCTTCAACTGTATCTGAGCAGATCATCTCTCTGAATGCAGCGATTCTGTCCTCTTCAAAGAACATATGCTCTGTACGGCAAAGACCGATACCTTCAGCACCGAGCTCACGAGCCTTCTTAGCGTCAGCAGGTGTATCAGCGTTTGTTCTAACCTTAAGAGTTCTGTACTTGTCAGCCCAAGCCATGATTCTGCCGAACTCACCTGCGATTGTAGCGTCAACTGTTGGGATAACGCCGTCGTAGATGTTACCTGTAGAACCGTCGATTGAAATGTAGTCACCCTCGTGGAATTCCTTGCCTGCGAGTGTGAACTTCTTGTTAGCCTCGTCCATTGCGATGTCGCCGCAACCTGATACACAGCATGTACCCATACCACGAGCAACAACGGCAGCGTGTGATGTCATACCGCCACGAACTGTGAGGATACCCTGTGAAGCCTTCATACCTGTGATGTCCTCAGGTGAAGTTTCAAGACGAACGAGAACAACCTTTTCGCCCTTAGCGTTCCAGTTTTCAGCATCTTCGGCTGTGAATACGATCTTACCGCAAGCAGCACCAGGAGAAGCGCCGAGGCCCTTACCGATTGGTGTAGCAGCCTTAAGAGCAGCAGCATCGAACTGTGGGTGAAGAAGTGTGTCAAGGTTACGAGGATCGATCATTGCAACAGCTTCTTCTTCTGTTCTCATGCCCTCGTCAACGAGGTCACAAGCAATTTTAAGAGCAGCCTGAGCTGTTCTCTTACCGTTTCTTGTCTGGAGCATATAGAGCTTCTTGTTTTCAACAGTGAACTCCATGTCCTGCATATCTCTGTAGTGGTTTTCGAGTGTCTGACAAACATTCTGGAACTGCTCGAAAGCTTCCGGGAACTCTTCAGCCATCTTAGCAATTGGCATAGGAGTACGAACACCTGCAACTACGTCTTCGCCCTGTGCATTGATGAGGAACTCACCCATGAGCTTCTTCTCACCTGTAGCAGGATCTCTTGTAAATGCAACACCTGTACCGCAATCGTCACCCATGTTACCGAATGCCATTGACTGTACGTTAACGGCAGTACCCCATGAATAAGGAATATCGTTGTCACGACGGTAAACGTTTGCACGAGGGTTGTCCCATGAACGGAATACAGCCTTAACTGCGCCCATGAGCTGTTCCTTAGGATCGTCAGGGAAGTCCTGACCGATTTTCTCTTTGTATTCAGCCTTAAACTGGCCTGCAAGCTCCTTAAGATCGTCAGCTGTAAGCTCTACGTCATAAGTAACGCCTCTCTCAGCCTTCATCTTGTCGATGAGCTCTTCAAAATATTTCTTACCTACTTCCATAACTACATCGGAATACATCTGAATGAATCTTCTGTAGCAGTCCCAAGCCCAACGAGGGTTGTTTGACTTCTTAGCGATAACTTCAACAACATCTTCGTTAAGACCGAGGTTAAGGATTGTATCCATCATACCCGGCATTGAAGCACGAGCACCTGAACGAACTGAAACGAGGAGGGGGTTCTCCTTGTCGCCGAACTTCTTGCCTGTGATCTCTTCCATCTTCTCGATGTACTCGTTGATCTGAGCCTGAATTTCAGCGTTGATTTCTTTGCCGTCCTCATAATACTGAGTACAAGCTTCTGTTGTAATTGTGAAGCCCTGTGGTACAGGAAGTCCAAGACCTGTCATTTCTGCAAGGTTGGCACCCTTACCGCCGAGGAGCTCACGCATGTTAGCATTACCTTCTGTAAAAAGGTAAACCCATTTGTTTGCCATAACTGGTAATCCTCCTAAAAATAAATTAAGATATACGGCTGTGGCAGACTTACCCCTTGGTAAAACCTGCCTGCTTGTATAAGCCTATCGAATATTATAACAAACTTTGGTCAAAATAGCTATATTTTTTTCAAACTTTTTTCTTATAAAAAACGAGTTTTATTTTCGACAATATTGTATAAATCGTTTAAAATGCCTTTTTTTGCCCGATTTTTGTAATTTTCTCTTGAAATTTGTGATTTTTGTGAGATAATATTATGGTATGAACGAGTGTCTTGTGACAGGACTGTCTGCATCTTTGTTGTTTTGTCACAGATAAAAGGAGAAAAAATGAAGAATTGTGCCGTTATCCTCGCAGGCGGCGAGGGCAAAAGAATGAAATCCGACAAGCCGAAAACATTGTCGGAGGTACTCGGCAAGCCGATGCTCTGTTGGGTTATGTCGGCTTTAAGGAAAGCCGGTATTGACGACATCTGTGTGGTCAAGGGCTTTAAAAAAGAGTGTATTGAGGAGTATCTTTCAACTCTCGATTTTTCCGTTGAAAGCGTGTTTCAGGCTGAAAGACTCGGAACAGGCCACGCTGTGATGATGGCAAAGGATTTTCTTAAAAAGCACAGCGGCAATGTTGTTATTCTCAACGGCGACGCTCCGTTTATGGACAGCAAGACTATTGAGGATTCCCTGAAGGCTCACATTGAAAACGGCTGTGCCGCAACGGTTATTTCCGCAAGGGTTGACGATCCGACAGGCTACGGCAGAATTGTCCGTGACGAAAACGGAAATCTGCGTGCAATTGTTGAGCAGAAGGACGCTGATGAGGAAACTCTCAAAATAAATGAAGTAAACTCGGGCGGTTTCTGGTTTGATTGTCAGCTTCTTCTTTCGGTTCTCGACAGAATCAAGTCGGATAACAGCGCAAAGGAATATTATCTTCCCGACGCAATCAAGCTTTTGCTTGAGGACGGAAGAAAGGTCGGAGCATTCACGGCTCAGTGCAGCGATACGGTTCTGGGTGCAAATGATCCGGCTCAGCTTGAACAGCTTAACGAAATTGCAAGGACAAAGGGTTACAGCTGTTAATTGCTCGGTTAATCATTGGTAAACATATACTACACACATTAAAATTCAAAGGAGTTATTGCAATGAATTTTCACGGTAAGGACATTAAAATTTTCACCGGCAGTTCAAATGTTGATGTAGCTCAGGGAATTGCAGGCTGTCTTGGTCTGCCGCTTGGTAAGAGTGACTGTACACAGTTCTCGGACGGCGAAATCTCTGTTTCTCTTCACGAATCTGTTCGTGGCAGCGACTGCTTTATTGTTCAGTCAACCTGCGCTCCCGTCAACGACAATCTTATGGAAATGCTCATAATGATTGATGCCATGAAGCGTGCGTCTGCTGCAAGAATCACAGTTGTTATGCCATACTTCGGTTATGCAAGACAGGACAGAAAAGCTAAGGCAAGAGATCCGATCTCGGCTAAGCTTTGTGCAGATATCATCACCTGTGCAGGTGCTGACCGTGTGCTTACAATGGATCTTCACGCAAATCAGATTCAGGGCTTCTTCAACATTCCTGTTGACCACCTTCAGGGTGCGTCACTTCTTGCCAACCATATGAGAGAGAAAATCGGCGGCAACAATGATGATTATATCGTTGTATCTCCCGACCTCGGTTCTGTAACCCGTTCAAGAAACTTCGCATCAAAAATCGGCACAGGTCTTGCTATTATCGACAAGAGAAGACCGAAGGCTAATGTTTGTGAGGTTATGAATATCATCGGTGACGCAAGGGGTAAGAAGGTTATCCTCGTTGACGATATGATCGACACAGCAGGTACTCTCTGCAATGCCGCTAACGCTATTGTTGAAAAGGGCGGTGCAACAGAGGTTTACGCTTGTGCTACTCACGCAGTTCTTTCAGGTCCTGCAATTGAGAGAATTCGCAACAGTGCAATTAAGGAAGTTGTTCTTCTTGACACAATTCCTGTTCCGAAGGAAAAGATGATTGACAAGTTCACAATTCTTCCTGTTGCTCCTACATTTGCGGAGGCTATCGCAAGAATTTACAATGACAAGCCGTTCACAGCCGCTTTCGGATGATAGGCGAACAACAGGCAATTTAATCATATAAATTGAGGCGGGTTTTAACTAACCCGCCATTTCGCTGTTTTACTGCAAAATTTTCAGGAATAAAACGGTACAATATGTGAGGGTGATTTAATTTTGTTTGGTATAGTTTACGGCTCCGATTCAGATAACAAAATAATGAACCGCTTTGTCGATGAGTACGAATTGTGGTGCAATGAGGGCAAAAATCCGGATATTGCGTCAATCGACCTTGACTTTGCGCTTGACCTACAGAAGAAAAGACTTGACGAAAAGGGTGTAAAGATTCAGACCGCCTTTACCGATAAGGAAACGGTGAAGAATGAAGTCCCCGTAAATGCTTGTACTGCCTACGATATGGGCGAATGTAAGAGTAACATTGCGTCAAAGACATATGAGGTTACGGAGAAATACTTTAAAGACGGAAAGAAAAAGAAAAAAATCAAGGACAGATTTTTCTTCTACACAATGATTACAAGGCTTGAAAACCGAAATTCCGAGGTTGCGTGTTCGTGTCCGAACTGCGGTGCGGTAAGCAGTGTAAGAGAGCTTCTCGACGGTTGTAAAAACTGCAAAACTCGCTTTATTATGGACGATTTGTTCCCGAAGGTTACAAACTTCTACTTTGTAAAAACCTATTCGCTTGCGAACAAGTCAACCAAAAAGGTGCTTGCACCGTACCTTCTCGGCGGAATTGCCGCCGTTGCGGCATTTACGGTATGGACGGTTGTAAAAGACGGAACCTTTGATCCCGCAACCGCAAATATGCTTTATGAAATCGGCATCAGAGTAATCCCTGTTCTGCTCGGCGGACTTTTGGCAGGTTACCTTGCATGGGCATTAAAAACGCTTTTCGGACTTTTTGTCGGTGTGGCAAAGAGCATTCCTATGATAGGTCCGCACTTCAATTGTCAGAAAAGACTTCCGTGGCTTATGAAAGAGGTTAATCCCAACTTCTCATATGAATACTTTATCGGCAAGGTGCTTGCTTTGCTCAAGATTATGATTTTCAGCGATGATTACACAAACCTCGCAGTTTATGAGGGCGCTCCGACGGAAAATCCTTTCGGAGATATTGTTGATATCAAGTACAGAGGTGTGTCAAAGCTTAATTCGTTCAATGTCACAAACGGCTGTTGCTATGTTGATATGACCGTTTACGCAACAACCGTGAAGAACAAAAATTCTTCATTTAGGGTTAAAAACGAAAAGTTCAGGCTTACCGTTTGCAGAAGTGTGAACGCCATGGATGACGGAGTTTTCACAATGAAAAAAGTAACCTGCAAAAGCTGTGGCGCAAGCTTTGATGCAACAAGAGAACGCAACTGCCCGTATTGCGGAAATCCTTATCATCTCGGCAACGATGACTGGGTTGTTGTAAGCTTCGGAAAAGGTTAATTTTAATTTCAGAATACATATAATATAAATAAGAGGGAAACTGATATGTTCGGAAAAAACAAATCAACGGGGTCGGTTGAGTACATTGTAGTCGGACTCGGCAATCCCGACAGAAAATACGAAAACACCCGTCACAACGCAGGCTGGCTTGCAATTGACAGCATCGCCGACAAGCTCGGTTGTGAGGTAAACAGGATAAAATACAAAAGCTTTATCGGCACTTGTACCGTAAACGGTGCAAAGGTTATGCTGATGAAGCCCACAACATATATGAACAACAGCGGTCAGGCAGTTGTTGAGGCGATGAACTTCTACAAAATTCCTCCCGAAAATGTCATTGTAATTTTTGATGACATTTCGCTTGATGTCGGAAAAATGCGTATCCGTTCAAAGGGCAGTGACGGCGGTCAAAGAGGAATGCGCAGTATAATCTATCTCAGCGGCAGTGACAAGTTTCCGCGCATCAAGGTTGGCATAGGTGCAAAGCCAAATCCCGACTGGGACCTTGCCGACTGGGTGCTTTCAAGGTTCACTCCCGATGAAATGAAAAAGCTTGATGAAATTTTTGACAATGCCGAAAAAGCAATCGAGCTGATTATTGACGGCAAAACCGACCGTGCTATGAATTTGTTCAACTGAAAAGGGACAAAGAAATGAATAATCTCAACTTTCTTGTTGATGTTCTGAAAGACTCGCCCGTTTTCAAAACACTTGAAAAGAATGTCAAGCCGGGCAGAACAGTTTGTGCTTCGGGACTTTCAACAATTAACAAATCAAATATCATCTATGCGCTGTGCCGCCTCAAGGGCGTCACGGCATTTTGTCTTGCCTCCGATGAAAAAGAGGCGCAAACCCTGTGTAACGATCTTTCGTGTATGGGACTGCGTGCCTATGTTTATCCTGTGCGTGACTTCAACTTTCTTGACTTTCAGAGCCGTTCGCACGAGTACGAGCACGCAAGACTTAAAGTTTTGCTCAAACTTCTCAACCACGAATGTGATGTTGCAATTGCGTGTGTTGATGCGGCGGCACAGCTTACCGTTCCGAGAAATGTGCTTGAACAGTCGGTTATTGAATTTGAAGAGGGCAGGGAACTCTCGCTTGAAAAGGCGACAAAGGCACTTACTCTGCTCGGATACGAACGCTTTGATGCGGTAGAGGGCAGCGGTCAGTTTTCACTCAGGGGCGGTATCCTCGACTTCTTTATGCCCGACAGCGACTATCCCGTGAGATGTGAATTTTGGGGCGATGAAATTACCGACCTCAGCTATTTTGACATTGAAACTCAGAGAAGATTTAAAAAGGCTGACAAAATTACGCTTTCGCCCTCAACCGAAATAGTAATTGAGGACAGAGCCGCCCTTGCAGATAAAATTGAACACAAGGCAAAGCTCCTCCGTTCCAAGAACAGCGCAAAGGCCAAGGAAAAACTTTTCTCCGAGGCAGAGCTTATCCGCAGCGGCGCAATGATTGCCAATGCGGACAAATTTATCAATCAGATTTACGATAAACCGGAGTCGCTTTTTGATTATCTCGACAGAAACACCCTCGTTTTTGCGTCCGAATTTACTGCAATTCAGGAACGGGGAAAGTCAATGGACTTTATCAGCAATGAAACCCTTATGCAGGGCTTTGAGGACGGAACTCTTTGCAGAGGTTTTGACCGCTTTGCGCTCACATTCAACGAATGTACCGAGTTTTTGCAAAGTCACGGAACAATCGTGCTTGAAAACTTTGTTCACGGAAGTATGCCTATCAAGCTGTCGGAAATCATCAGCTTTTCAACAAAACAGCTCTCGGCATGGGGCGGTTCGTATAAACAGCTAAAAGAAGATGTTGACGGACTTTTCACCCCCGAAAGCAGGGGCGTTATCTTTGCGGGAACGGAAAGAGCCGCCAAAAATCTTTGCGACACCTTTAACGCAGACGGCATAAATGCTGTTTACAGCGAGGGTGCGGATAAGATTTCAAAGGGCGAACTGCTTGTTATGCAGGGCGCTTTGAGTGCAGGCTTTGAGTATCCGTCACAAAAGTTTTTTGCAATAACTTACAGTCAGGTTTCATACCGTCCCGAAAAGTCCAAAAAGAAGAAGAAAAAGACGGGACAGGAAATTTACAGCCTTTCCGAGCTTACTCCGGGCGATTATGTTGTACACAATGTTCACGGTATCGGTGTGTTCGGCGGTATAAGAAAAATTGATACTCACGGAGTTATAAAGGACTATATCAAGATTGACTACGCAAAGGGCGATGTGCTTTATGTGCCTGTCACACAGCTTGATATGGTTGCAAAATATATAGGTCCGAAAGAGGATTCAAGGGTTAAGCTTAGCCGACTCGGTTCGGGCGACTGGCAAAAGGCAAAGGCAAGGGTTAAAACCTCTGTCAAGGACATTGCCAAGGAGCTTATCGAGCTTTACTCACAGCGTATGAAAGCCAAGGGCTATGCCTTTTCGGCAGATAACGAGTGGCAGAGAGATTTTGAACTCAGCTTTGAATATGACGAAACTCCCGACCAGCTGCGTTGTTGTGAGGAAATCAAGCATGACATGATGCGTTCGTCGCCGATGGACAGACTTCTCTGCGGTGATGTCGGATTCGGCAAAACAGAGGTTGCACTCCGTGCCGCTTTTAAGTGTATTGCAGATTCAAAGCAATGCGCATTGCTCTGTCCCACAACAATTCTCGCATGGCAGCATTATCAGACGGTAATCAAGCGTTTTGAGGGCTATCCCGTTCGTGTGGAACTGCTTTCAAGATTCCGTACAGCAAAACAGCAGAAAGAAATTCTCCAAAAGCTAAAGCGAGGAGAAATTGATATGATTGTCGGAACTCACAGACTTGTGCAGAAGGATGTTGAATTCCGTGACCTCGGACTTGCAATCATAGATGAGGAACAGCGTTTCGGTGTTGCTCAAAAGGAGAGGTTCAAGGAACTGTGCAAAAATGTAGATGTGCTTACGCTTTCGGCTACGCCTATTCCGAGAACCCTCAATATGGCAATGAGCGGTCTGCGTGATATGAGCGTTATCGAAGAAGCTCCGACAAACCGTCAGCCTGTTCAGACCTATGTGCTTGAACACGATGATGCGGTTATCAACGAGGCAATCCGCCGTGAGCTCCGCCGTGGCGGTCAGGTGTTCTACCTTCATAACAATGTTGAAACAATTTCATCATGTGCCGCAAAAATACGGGAAGCAATTCCAGAGGCGAAAATTGCAATCGGTCACGGCAAAATGAAAGAGGGGGAGCTCAGCGAGGTTTGGCGGCAGATGCTTGAACAGGAGATTGATGTGCTTGTCTGCACAACAATTATCGAAACGGGTGTCGATTTGCCGAATGCCAACACCCTTATTATAGAAAATGCCGACTGTATGGGACTTTCGCAGTTGCATCAGCTCAGAGGCCGTGTGGGCAGAAGTTCACGAAGGGCATATGCCTACTTTACCTTCAGACGGAACAAGGTTCTCACGGAGATTCAGCAGAAAAGGCTTGCCGCAATCAGGGAATTTACAGAATTCGGCAGCGGCTTCCGCATTGCAATGCGTGACCTTGAACTGCGAGGTGCGGGCAATATTATGGGCGCACAGCAGCACGGTCATATGGAGTCGGTTGGTTACGATATGTATCTCAAGCTTCTTGATGAGGCAGTAAGTGAGGAAAAGGGCGAGAAAAATACTGCCAAGGATCTTGACTGTCTTATTGACATTTCGGTTGACTCTCACATTCCCGAAAGTTATGTCGAAAGCCTTACGCTCCGCCTTGATGTTTACCGCAGAATTGCTGATATTCGCAGTAATGAGGATGCAGACGATGTTATTGACGAGCTTCAGGACAGATTCGGCAAGATTCCAAACTCGGTTCTCGGACTTATCGACATTGCCCTTGTGCGTAACCGTGCTTACTCAATGGGCGTGTATGAAATCAGACAGAACGGCACAATGCTTATGCTCTATGTAAACGAGCTTAAATCACCGCAGGTTGCCGATCTGCTCATCGCTTTGGGCGGAAAAGCAAAGCTTGTTGCAGGAGCAAAACCGTGTGTTGCGGTTGAGTGCAAAAACAGTTCCGCTCCGCTTGAAACGCTCACCAAAATTTTCGGTGTGCAGTAATTTAACGGTATGAAGCCGTAATTTGTTAAGAAAAAACCTCCCGAAAGTACAAAAATGCTGTTTTTCGGTGGAAATTCTCAACAAAATTTTATAAAAATGTAGACAATGACAAATTTTTTGTGTATAATCGTAAGGTACATTATCCTGCGGAAGTGTGTTTTGCAGGACACTCAGCATTTAATTTTTTAAAAGGACGGTAAAAAACTATGAAGCCTAATATCAAGGTCGGTTCATTTTTACTTGCAATTGTTATGATGTTCTCAGTTTTTGCAATTGCAGGTTGTACACCCACAACTCTTAACAAAGAATGGTCGTATAAGACAAGCGATAACGAGCTTGCCATCGGCGCTTATATCTACTCACTCAATGCAGCTTACAGTCAGGCTGAAAGCTTTGCCAAGAAGCTTGACGATTATGATTCGACATCGGACAAGTGGCTTGATGAAAAAATCAAGGACGATGACGGCAACGAGCAGGTTGCAAGAGAGTGGATTAAAGATCAGGCTAAGAAAATGTGCCTCAGCTACCTCGTAGTTGACGAACAGCTTAAAAAGGAAAATGTAAACATCGGTCAGGCAACTCTTGACTCCGCAACAAGTCAGGCCGAAACATACTGGAATGTTGGTCCGTATGCGTCACAGGGTTATGTAATGCCGATGAAGAAGCAGTATGAAAAGTACGGCGTTTCACTCGACAGCTTTGCATACTGCACAACTCTCTACAACACAAAGTATGAGGCTCTCTTCAAAGCAGTTTACGGCAAGGGCGGTTCAAAGGAAGTTTCCGACGCCGACCTTACAAAGTATTTCAAGGAAAACTATACGGACTACTCATATCTTCCCGTGAACCTTTATACATCAACAAAAGATGAGGCAGGTTCATCAAAGAATGTTGCAATGAGCGACAAGGAAATCAAGAAGGTTGAGGATCAGCTTAACGGTTACAAGAATGACCTTAACAAGGGCGGTTCTTTTGATGATGTTATTGCATCATACAAGAAGTCAAGCGGTTCGGAAAAAGATTCTTCTGTTTCAAATGTAGAAGTTCTCGACAAGAGTTCAATCGGTAAGGAGCTTAAAGAGGCTATCGGCAAGCTTAAAACAGGCAAGGCTGAAACTCTCAAGGTCGGTAGCGGTGACAGCGCAATCTACTATCTCGTTTATAAGAAAGACATCAACAAGGATGTTGACAGCTATATCGGCAACGAATCAAACAGAGCCGGTGTACTTGCGTCAATGAAGTCAGACGAATTTTCAAAGTACATTGACGGTCTTGCAGAGAAACTCAAGTATGAAGAAAACACTTCGGTTATTGACAAGTACAAGCCCGAACTCTTCTTCGTTGCGGTTGAGCCTACAACAGCGGCGTCAACAACAACCGCATCTGATAAAAGCTCAAAGTAATTGATATCGGACATACAACAGACGCACTTTCAGATTATTCTGAAGAAAGGAGCTTTTATGAAAAAACATTCAAAGCTTTGCGCAATTTTTCTTACAGCACTTTTGAGCATTTCGGCTGTAAGCTATTCTGTATCGGCAGTCGGTGAGGATGTTGATTCAGGCGGAGATTCAAGCGTTATTGTTGATCCGGTAGAGCCCGAACCCGATCCTGCCCCTGAGCCGGAACCTGCACCTGAACCGGAGCCGGATCCGGAGCCGCAGCCGCAGCCCGACCCCGTGTATCCGGATTCTTCGGACGATTCATCATATGTAGATCCCGGCTATTCGTCAAGTGATTCGTCATATGACAGCAGCTATAGCTACGACAGCAGCTATGACTACAACAACAATAACGATTATAACAATAGCTACAGCAGCAGTCAGACTTACTACTACTCTGAGCCGTCATATGTAGGCGGCGGTCAGTCATATGTTGCTCCGTCAAATACTGCTCCGTCAGCGTCGCTTATCAAGTCTGACGATAACATTGACGAAAAGACTCTTTCAAGCGGCGACTGGTCTGATATCGCAAAAAATCTTAAAAATACCGACACAGCGGGTTCTGACGGTGATGACTTTAGCTTCATCAAGAACAATAACAGCAAGGGTGACAACGGTCATTGGATGTTCTATGTTTCAATTGTTCTTCTTGCTCTCGGTGTTGCCGGCATAGCATACTTTGTGATTTCGATTGTCCTTAACAAAAAGAAGAGAGTCGCAGTCGGCGGCAGAAGTAACGCTCCAAAGAGCAAATCTGCACAGCCGCAGCGTTACAGCAGTAACGATGACTATGCCGACGATTATTCATCTTCAGGCAGAAAGTCCGAAAGACGCAGTAAGTACGATACTGCTGAAATCAAACTCCCCAAGAACAACTCAAAGGGCGGAAGAAGATACAAGTAATTAGATAACTTTATAAAACAAAAGCAGTTCCAAAATCGGAACTGCTTTTTTGTTTGGCTGTGTAATTGGATTTTTATATGACCTTTGTTCGATTATTAAAATCAGTTTTTGTCATACGGCTTTTTGTATGCCTCTTTGAAAGGTTTTACAGTGCCGTCCTTTTCCTCAACGCTTACATTGTCAAGTGTTGCGTTGAACTGTGTGCGGATTTCGCCGAGATAAATTTTGTATAACTCTTTCTGCTCTTTTTGCTCAGCCTCGGTAAGTCCCTGTTCCTTTTTCTTTTTTGCAAGCTCGTTAATTCTTTCGAGCATCTTTTTATCCATAAGTCAATCCCCCTGACTGCAATTATAAATTTATGAGCCTCTGCTCAACAATTATAATATCACACAAGAGGATAAAGTGCAAATTTTTAAATTGCCAATTGAAAACGAAAAAAATTTGTGCTATCATTCATTTAAACCCGTTATACGGCAAATTTTTTCGGCGGTGAATTATGGAAAATTTCAGCTTATTACACCCGACAAATTCAAATGCAGCCTATAGAACTCTCAACAAAGAGGCACTGAATGATTTGTCGGTTGATTTTATATGTGACGCTCTCACAAAAGAGCAGTATGAACGCAACAGCATAAAGCAGCTGCTGATAAATATTACGGATGACGAGGAAGTTATAAAATATCGTTGCGATGTTTTTGAGGATTTTCTTCGTTTTCCGAAACTTCGTGATGATCTATCCGCACTCCTTGTAAAGCTGAACGATTTGCGTGAAATTGAGCGCTTTCAAAAGGATACCGAGGCATCTTCCTTATGGCAGCTTGTAAACCGACTCCGTGAAATGGACGGCTATGTCGATTGCATTACAAGAATAAAAAATACGCTTGAAACGATTGATGTAAGGTCGGAGGGATTGCTCGAGCTAAAGAAAAATGTTAAGTCAATCTACAATGACAGCGGCTTTCCCGACCTGAAAAAGGATATAATAGATACGCTTGCAAAGGCTCAAAAGCTCAAGAGCATAACCCTCGGTGTGAATCTTGACGATTTGCTCCGCCCAAAGAGTGTGGGTGTAATCTCACTCAATGACAAAGAATTTACCGACAGCGGTATCCTCAAAAGATTTATGAAGTTTACAAACCGTGACGGCGAACTACACCACGGCAACGATGTTTCGGGATTTTTAAGCTTTCATCCGTCCAATCCGTCAACCTCGCAGTTCGGGCTGGGACAGTTTGTTGTGGGTGCTCAGCAGGATGTAAACCACACTATGAACAGCTCGCTGACCGGCGCAGATCCTATGTCTGACGCACTCAAAAATGTTGTGACCGATATCCTCCGCAGAACCGTAAATGACATAAAATCAATGCTCAACAGATATGTCAATGTCAACGGCTACTCGTTCGTTTCGCTTATGCCCGAAATCATTTTCTATATCCGTTTTGCAGAGCTTTGCGACAGGATGAAGAAGAAAAATCTTCCGCTCTGCAAGGCAGAGGTTCTTCCTAAAGAGGAAAGAAACTGTTTTTTGAAAGATGTTTACAACCTCAAACTCGGCATAAAATCGGCAAACGGTGAGAATTTGGATATTGTCACAAACGATATTGATTTTAACGATGACAGGCGAATTTACATTCTGACAGGTCCGAACCGTGGCGGTAAAACCACGATTACTCAGGCGGTCGGACTTGCGTTTCTGCTTGCTCAGAACGGAATATATGTTCCTGCAACGCAGATGAAATTCAGCCCATGCGACAGCATTTTTACGCATTTTCCTGCCGATGAAAACGATACCGTTGACCTTGGCAGACTCGGTGAAGAAAGCAAAAGACTTGCCGAAATTTTCTCTTCTGCAAGCCGTTACAGTCTGCTTTTGCTCAACGAAAGCCTTGCAACAACCAATGTTGCCGAGGGTTTGTACATTGCCCGTGATGTTGTCAAATCAATGCGATATCTCGGCACAAGGGCGATTTTTAATACCCATATGCACGATTTGGCTCGCAATCTTGATGAGGTGAACACAACCGTAAAGGGCGACAGCAAGGTTGAAAGTCTGGTAACAGGTGTTGAAAACGGACAGCGTTCGTTCAAGGTTTTCATCGCTCCGCCTCAAGGTGTAAGCTATGCCAAAGACATTGCCGAAAAATACGGTGTAACCTTTGACAAAATCAAAAAACAGATTGATCGGCAGCGTGTCGCTGCACCCGGTTCGGGAAGATAGTATGTAATAATAAAAACATATTATGCCCGAGCGTAGTATTGTAATTGTTAGCACAATTCTGTAGGGGCGTTCATTGGACGCCCGCACGGCGAGCCGCCGTTCCAAATTCGTGAGGAGCTAAAAGCTACTGATACAACGGCGTGGATAGGCAAGATGAACAATGTCAGAAACCAGGCAGCGGAAGTCGTAAGCGAAGAGATTATCTATAAGTAAAAACTGTAATCGGAGGGTAAGGCAACGAGCTTTATCCTCCGATTTTTCAAAACCGCTTGACAAATCCAAATGACAATAATATAATACATTTTGACAACCATACTTGTCAGATAGACAAAGAAGATTGTCGGACGGAGGTGCTGTATGATACTGCGAAATCGTTTGAAGGAACGCAGAGCTGCACTGAATGTCAATCAGCAGGAAATGGGACGCTTATGCGGCGTATCACGGCAAACGATCAGCCTGATTGAGCGGGGCGATTATTCGCCGTCGGTCACCCTTGCTCTGACGATTGCAAAGGTCTGCGGCGTTACGGTAGAAGAAGTCTTCTATTTACAGGAGGAAACTGAAAATGAAAAATGACGAAATCAAACAGGCAAATCGAAAAGCTCTGCCTAAATTTTTGCTTTTTGCGGTCGTATGTACGATTGTCGGCGGCGTGGTCGGTTATTATTCCGGTCACAGTGCAGCAAAAGGCGGGTTGGATCAACTGGTTGGCACGATGAAAGAAGCGGGAGCGTTCTTCGGAACGCACATCGCTCCGTGGCTGATGCTGGCGTTGGCGGTCATCGTGCCGGTGGTCTGCATCCCAATTTATCGGAGTGCAAAGAAACTGGTTGCTGCGTGGGATGGCGAGGATGAGGACATCTCGGATACGGTTGACAGAAAGCTGTCTGCTGTGATTTGGATTACAAGCGTAGCCCTTATCGTCTCCTATTTTCTTATTGCCGCATCCTATTCCGGTGGCTTTGCAACATTTGACAGTAAGAACAGCACAATCATCTTTTTTATCGGCGTTGTTGCTTTTTTCGGCATAATGGCTGAGGCGACGATTATTCAGCAAAAGTGCGTGGACACCGCCAAGCAGACAAATCCCGAAAAGAAAGCATCCGTCTATGATATGCGGTTTCAAAAAAAGTGGATTGACGACTGCGATGAAGCCGAGAAAATTATGATTGGCAAATGTGCGTTCAAAGCATACTCCGCAACAAATGTGGTCTGCACGGTTTTGGCGATTGTGCTTGCGGTCTGTGCGCTTGTGTTCGACATTGGTTTTCTGCCCTCACTTATGGTTTGCCTTGTCTGGATCGTCAATCTGTCGGTGTACTGCAAGGAGGCAATGCGCTACTCAAAAGCTGGGAATAAAATCTCCTAAATATAATTGTGGGAGGAATACGCAAATGGACAGTCTTTATCTCATTTTGCTTGCCCTGTTCCTTCTTGTGATTATCCCACGGATAATGCAGCGAAGGAGATTGGCGGCAATCAGACATATTTTGAACCGAAAAATGCGGAACAAGGAGAACATTGAAATGAAAGAGTTGGCAAAACGGTTTATCGGAGAAGAGTGCATTATTTATACGATTACTTCAAATGACGGCAGCGTACAGGGATTGATAAAAGAAATTGATGACGGCGGTATGGTCATAGAGAAGAAAACAGGCGAACTGGAGATTATCAATCTGGATTTCGTCACCCGTATTCGGCAGTATCCGAGAAAGAAAAACGGGAAGAAAAAGGACATCGTATTGGACTAAAATCAACGAACCTGCTGAAATAGCACTGTATAGCACGCGAAAAATGCGTTTTGCTGCCTGTGGGCAACACATTCGCTGTTTGCGGGGAAGAGTTTTTACGGAAAATGCGCTATACTTTTCTTCGGAGGTACATAAAGCAGATAGTTTGTAAATGTCAAAAAGCATATTATGCCCGAACGGAAGTTTTTTAAAATTGAAAGTTGAAAATGGAAAATTGAAAATTACGGTCGGGCAGACAGTTTGCAAAATGCAAATCATTGTTGCCCGACTGTTTTTGTATATATAGAAGTTGCGTTTAAATGTATGGGCGGATGCTACGGTGTTGCAATTATTTTGTTATATTCAGAAAATTCGTATAAAAGAAAACGGAGTGCATTACGCACTCCGTTTTCTTATGCCCACAAAATAATAAAAAAAGAAGGAAATAGCTGTTTAATAAAGCAACAGTGTAACCTTGCAGGATTTCAAGCTATTTCCTACAAACTGTTACCCTATGCGAGTATTCTAACACTAACAGTAATAAAAGTCAAGACTGTTATACTATTTTTTGTCATTGATAGTAATAATATCGTTTAACTCTATACATTGAATAAATCATGTGTCTGAAATTTGTGCAGATTATCAAAAGAAACCTGCCTGTCTGAAGAAGAAAATCCACAAAAACATCGTGAAACACGCTAAAACCGAAGTGAACACAACCGCCGCACCTGCAAGTTTGAAGTCGCTGTCCATTTGCTGAGCCATTGTGAATGACGAAACCGCACACGGCGATGCAAAAAGTCCGATAAGCGACACAAAGTCAACTCCTCTGATTCCTATAAGCGCCGCCGTCCCCAGACAAAGTGCCGGCACAACAACAAGTCTTGCGATTATGCAGATTACGAGGTTGCGTGAACAGCCTTTTATGCTGTCAAATGTGACAGACGCACCGAGTACAATCAGCGCAAGCGGAGTTGCAACCGCCGCAATATCCGAAACCGTTTTGTCAATTGTTTCCGGAAGGCTTATATTGAACGCAACAGACAAAAGTCCGAGCGCAGAGCCGATAATCAGAGGATTTCTGGCAATACCTTTTAAAATTTTCAGCACATTTATCTTTTGCCCTCTGAAAATTTCAAGCGTGATTACGGCAAGCATATTGTAAATCGGCACAATTACGGCAACAAGAACGGCGGTCATACCAAGCTTATCCTTACCGAAAATATTCGCCGCAATCGGAAGTCCCATAAGGACAAAATTACTGCGGTAAATCGCCTGAATCATCGCACCACGGCTGTAATTTGACTTTTCAACAAGGAGTGTAAACCCGATTGATAAAAAGTAAATCGTGAACACGCCAATAACCGCAAAGGCAAGCAGCTTCGGGCTGAAAACGCTTGAAAAATCTGAGCCGTAGATGTTATTGAACATCAGAAAAGGAAAAAATACATTGAAAACAATTTTGTTAAGCTGAGGCAGAAAGCTGTCCTGCAAAATTTTTAATTTTCTCACAAGAAAACCAATGAAAAGCATTATGAACATCGGCAGAACCGCATTAAGCGCAACGAAAAAACTCTCCATAAAATCACCTCTTTTCAGCATACCACATTGCAAAATTTTTTTCAACAAAGCATACACCCGAAAATGTGCATTTATTCAAGTTGAAATATGTCGGTTTGTGTGTTAAAATATTTCGTGAACGATTTAAAATGAAACAACGAGGTGTGACAATGAAAAAATGTGAATTCTGCGGTAAGCAGATATCGTATTTTGACCAGTATTGTGATGATGAGTGTCATATTAAAGCAAATAAATTTTACGAAAAGGGCGAGCGTTTCGGCAAGCTGTTTGCGGTAATCAATATGATTTGTGTGTTCGGAATTCCAATCGGACTTTTTATGCTCTCGTTTGCAAGAGAGGTCGGTCTTACCGTCGCACTTGCAAGCTGTGTGATTCTCGGAACTATGCTCATTATTCTTCCGTTTCCCACGGAAAATATGATTTCAAAATTCAAAATTCGGAAAGCCGTAAAAATCACAAGAATGATCGGCGGTGCGGTAATTTTCCTCGGAGTGCTGATTTTGCTCCTTGCATTGTTAATTAAATTCTGATTTAAATTGAATAAAACGAAAAATTGCGTCAATACTATTTTCAGCAAATACAAAGGAGGACTTTGAATGCTCGATAAAATAGCATTGACGCTTCTTATTATCGGCGGACTCAACTGGGGAAGTGTCGGCATTTTTCAGTTTGATCTTGTTGCGTGGATTTGCGGCGGACAGACAGGAATCATAAGCCGTATTGTTTACATCCTTGTCGGACTTTCCGCAATCTGGTGCATTACACTTTTATTCAGGGACACAAGCGACACCGTGACGGACGGAACGGTTGCGGATTCGTAGTTTTTGCAGTAGGTTTAGCCGTATGGGCGGATATTATCCGCCCATATAAAATTGTGAAAACAATTACAATATTACGCTCGGGCATAATATGCTTTTTACATTGCAAACTGTCTACACGAAAGGGGAACGGCGGCTCGCCGTAATTTTCCATTTTCAACTTTCAATTTAAAAAACTTTCGCTCGGGCGTAATATGTTTTTTAAATTGCAAACTGTCTACACGAAAGGGGAACGGCGGCTCGCCGTATTGTACAATAAAATAATCAATAAACAAAAAACAGGCTGCCATATGACAACCTGTTTTCCTATGTAATATTTACTGCGTGGCAGATTCGTTTTAATTAAAGTGCCTCAACAATGGCTCTTGTATCTCTTGCAATAACCATTTCTTCGTCGGTTGCAATGAGTTCAACTCTGATTGCCGAATCAGGAGTTGAGAGTGTGCCTGTAACACCGCATGTGGCCTGCTTGTTGAATTCCTTATCCAACTTAACGCCAAGGCATTCAAGATAGTCGCAAACCTTTTCACGGAGCATAGGCTGGTTTTCACCGATACCTGCCGTGAATACGATGCCGTCACAACCGCCGAGCGCTACATAATAGCTGCCGATGTACTTTGCAATCTGGTAGTAAAGCATTTCGTGGGCAAGGTGAGCTCTCATATTGCCGTCTGCTTCGGCTGCACAAACATCACGGTCGTCAGACGAAACGCCCGAAATGCCCAAAAGTCCCGATTCCTTGTTGAGAATCTTTGACATTTCCTCGGGAGTGAGATGCTCTTTTTCAGCGATAAATGTGATAACAGACGGATCAAGTGAACCTGAACGGGTACCCATCATAAAACCACCGAGAGGAGTAAGTCCCATTGTAGTGTCGATAACCTTACCGCCCTTTACGGCTGTGATTGAAGAACCGTTGCCGATGTGACAGGTAATAAGCTTGAGCTCTTCCTTTTTTCTGCCCATAAGGTCAGCCATTTTTTCGGAAACATAACGGTGAGATGTGCCGTGAAAGCCGTACTTTCTTACACCGAACTTTTCATAATACTTGTAAGGCACTGCATACATAAATGCTTTTTCGGGCATTGTCTGGTGAAAAGCAGTATCAAAAACCGCAACCTGCGGAACTTTCGGACCGAAAACTCTTGTGCAGGCCTCAATGCCCTGAAGATGTGCAGGGTTGTGAAGAGGTGCAAGAGGAGCAAGCTCTCTGATTTTGTTGATTACCGAGTTATCTACAAGCACCGACTTGTCAAAGTATGCACCGCCCTGCACAACTCTGTGACCTACGGCGGAAACCTCGGACAAATCGCTGATTGCACCGTATTCGGGATCTATGAGTGCATTTTTAACAGCCTCAAAAGCCTGAGTGTGATTAAGCATCTGTGTTTTGCGGTTGATTTTTTTGCCGTCGGGTGTTTTAAAACCAATGAAAGCACCGTTCTGACCGATTCTTTCACAGTTACCCTTTGCGAGAACTGCCTCGTTGTCAGTATCAATAAGCTGGTACTTGAGCGAGGAACTGCCTGCGTTGATTACGAGAATTTTCATTACAATCGTCCCCTTTGGTAGTTGTTTTCAGTTTAAAATATAAGAAATATATTTGCCTGTCGTCATATTTTATACTATAATGTAAATCAGAAAAAGACTTTTCAAAATTGACAGGTCACACATACATATGATACTCCAAATTATGTATGTTTTCAAGTGTTTTTTACAATATGTATGCGAAATAAAGGCTTCGGAGGAATAGTTATGGCAACAGCTGTCATCTGCGAATTCAATCCGTTTCACAACGGTCATAAATATTTGCTCGAAAGTGCAAAAAAAGTGCTTAAAGAGCCGATTATAGCGATTATGAGCGGAAGCTTTACCCAGCGCGGTGAGGTTGCTGTATGCGACAAATTTGTCCGTGCAAAATCTGCCCTTGAAAACGGTGCGGATTTGGTGCTTGAACTGCCCGTTGTGTTCTCGCTTTCGGGCGCTGAGGGCTTTGCAAGGGCAGGTGTTGCGATTGCGTCGGCTTTTGACTGCACAAATCACCTTGCTTTCGGCAGTGAAAGCGGTGACTGCGAACTGCTCAAAAGATCCGCAAACGCTGTTTGTGACGAAAGGGTACAGGCTCTTGTGCGTGACGGAATGAAAAACGGCGGATACTACCCCCGTGAGCTTGAAAGCGCCGTCAAAGCGGTTTTTGGTGACGGGGTTTCATCGGTACTTTGCAAACCGAATAATATTCTTGCCGTTGAGTATATCAAGGCATTGAGCGGTACATCTGTTGAACCGTTCTCGGTTGCAAGAACAGGTGTTGCACACGACAGCCGAATTGCGGGCGAGGGCTTTGCGTCTGCGTCACACATAAGAGAAATGTTGCGTAACGGTGAAAATGCGAAGAAATATGCACCATATGTTCCCGATGAAATCACATTTTCCGAAAATCTTGACAGACCGTTGCTGTATCGTTTGCGTACTATGACAAGAGAGGAGATTTCTAAGCTGCCCGATGTGGGCGAGGGACTTGAAAACAGAATAGCCGATGCGGCAATGCAATGCAGTACCTCGGCGGAAATTGCCGATTTTGTAAAAACAAAACGCTACACTCATGCACGCATACGGAGAATACTCGCCTGTGCATTGCTCGGAATTGAAAAAGCTCATACGCAGATTCCGATTGAATATGTCCGTGTGTTAGGATTTACGAAAGACGGTGCAGAGCTTTTAAAGGATTGCAGATTAAATGTTGTCACTTCTGCAATTGCCGGTCTTAAAATCGGCGGCAGTACAAAAGCATTGCTTGAAAAGGACATTTCCGCTTATAATATTTCGGCTCTTGCTTACCGCGTTCCGAAAAAAGGAGGTCTTGATTTTACTACACAGATTGTAAAAATATGACGCCGAGCGATTGGCTCTTCAATGATATGACAGATTGGCACGGTTACAAAGGCTTTAATTACATTTTTTACCGCTAAAAAAGGCGATTTTTACGGGAATTTTATCTTTTTTGTGAGAAGTGCAACAATAACTGTGTAATCTTTTTGTAATTATTATTGAACCCGATAAAAGTAGAAAAATGGTCAAAAAAACATTGACAATTATTTAACAAAGATGATAAAATAGAGTCAATCGATGATTGGCTAATTCTAAAACAACGATTGAGAGGATCCAAAAAATGAAGAAAATTCTATGCTTTTTAATGGCATGTGCAATGTGCCTGACAGCAGCAGTAGGTCTTTCCGGATGCGGTTGTGACGACAACAAATCCCAGAAAAACAAACCCGGCTACAAGGTTGAGCCGACAGAGCCTGATTTTACAAACGGCGAATTCGGATTTTTTATCATCAATCAGGAAGAACTTATGGTTACTAAGTACACAGGTTCAGACAAGGTTGTTAAAATTCCCGAAAGCTACAAGAACTACAAGGTTACCGTAATCGGTCCGAGCGTGTTCAACGACTCAAAAATCACTGAGGTTACAATCCCGTCAAGCATCAAACAGATTGAAGATTATGCTTTTGCAAACTGCCACAGCCTTACAAAGGTAAACTTCAACGAAGGTCTTGAAATTCTTGACAACAGCGTGTTCTTTAACTGTTCGGAGCTCAGAGAAATTAAGCTTCCAAATTCACTTAGGCAGATTGGCGTAAGAGCTTTTTCGGGTGCGTCCGTAAACAATGTGGTTCTTCCCGACAACGGAAATCTCACAAAAATCGGTGAATTTGCGTTTTATCAGTCGCGTGAGCTTACAGACATTACAATTCCTGCGTGTGTGACGAGTATCCCTGACAATGCTTTCTCGGAGTGTGCCAAAGAGGTTACAATTCACGGAGGCAAAGGAACATATGCCCAGAACTACGCACAGAAAAATAAATTGAAGTTCGTGGCTGAATAAGCCTTGAAATAAAAAGTAAGATATTCATTTTCAGCTTTGCTGAATCTAATATAATTATGCAAGATAAGAGGTAGATTAAATGAGTACAAAAGAGTATCCTATCGTAGATAACGCAGAAAGCTTTGAAGCTGCCCTTGCAAGAGTAAGAGAAGCTCAGAAAATTTTTGCTACCTACACACAGGAACAGGTTGACAAGATTTTCCTTGCTGCCGCAACTGCTGCTAACCAGATGAGAATTCCGCTCGCTAAGATGGCTGTTGAAGAAACAGGCATGGGCGTTGCAGAAGATAAGGTTATCAAGAACCACTTCGCTTCTGAGTATATTTACAATGCTTACAGAAATGTTAAGACTTGCGGCGTTCTTGAGGAAGACAAGGCTTACGGCATCAAGAAGATTGCTGAGCCAATCGGCGTAATTGCTGCCGTTATCCCAACAACAAACCCGACTTCAACCGCTATCTTTAAGACACTCGTTTGTCTTAAGACAAGAAACGGTATCATCATCAGCCCGCATCCCCGTGCTAAGAAGAGCACAATTGAGGCTGCCAAGGTTGTTCTTGAAGCTGCTGTTAAGGCAGGCGCTCCGGAGGGTATCATCGGCTGGATTGATATTCCTTCACTCGAACTCACAAACACACTTATGCAGGAAGCTGACTGCATCCTCGCAACAGGCGGCCCCGGCATGGTTAAGGCTGCTTATTCATCAGGTAAGCCTGCACTCGGTGTTGGCGCCGGTAACACACCTGCTATCATTGATGAAACAGCTGACATTTTACTCGCAGTTAACTCAATTATCCACTCAAAGACATTTGATAACGGTATGATCTGTGCTTCAGAGCAGTCTGTTATCGTTGAAAAGAAGATTTACAGCAAAGTTAAGAAGGAATTCAAGGCTCGTGGCTGCTACTTCCTTAACGAGGAAGAGACAGAGAAGGTTAGAAAGACTATCATCATCAACGGCGCCCTTAACGCTAAGATTGTTGGTCAGAAGCCTGTTACAATCGCAGCTCTTGCAGGTGTAACAATTCCTGAGGAAACAAAGGTTCTTATCGGTGAGGTAGAATCAGTTGACATCAGCGAAGAGTTTGCTCACGAGAAGCTTTCTCCTGTACTCGCTATGTACAAGGCTGAAGATTTTGAAGATGCTATTGCAAAGGCTGAGCATCTTATTGCTGACGGCGGTTACGGTCACACATCTTCACTTTATGTTGACGCTGTAAACGAAAGAGCAAAGATCGACGAGTTTGCTTCAAGAATGAAAACTTGCCGTATCCTTGTAAACACACCTTCTTCACAGGGTGGTATCGGTGACCTTTACAACTTCAAGCTTACTCCTTCACTCACACTCGGCTGTGGTTCATGGGGCGGCAACTCTGTTTCTGAGAATGTTGGTTGCAAGCACCTTATCAATATTAAGACAGTTGCCGAGAGGAGAGAAAATATGCTTTGGTTCAGAGCACCTGAAAAGGTTTATATCAAGAAGGGCTGTATGCCTGTAGCTCTTCAGGAACTCAAGGATGTAATGGGTAAGAAGAGAGCATTCATCGTTACCGACTCATTCCTTTACAAGAATGGCTACACAAAGCCAATCACAGACAAGCTCAATGAAATGGGCATCACATATACAACATTCGCAGATGTTGAGCCTGACCCATCACTTATTTCAGCTCAGAAGGGTGCAGAGGCTATGCGTAAGTTTGAGCCTGACTGCATTATCGCACTCGGCGGCGGTTCAGCAATGGATGCCGGCAAGATTATGTGGGTTCTCTATGAGCATCCGGAAGTTGACTTCCAGGATATGGCTATGCGTTTCTGCGATATCCGTAAGAGAGTTTACACATTCCCGAAGATGGGCGAGAAGGCATACTTCATTGCTATCCCAACATCATCAGGTACAGGTTCTGAGGTTACTCCTTTCGCAGTTATCACAGACCAGAATACAGGCGTTAAGTATCCGCTTGCTGACTATCAGCTTATGCCTAAAATGGCAATCGTTGATGCTAACAACATGATGAGCGGTCCTAAGGGACTTACAGCTGCATCAGGTATCGATGCTGTTTCTCACGCACTTGAGGCTTATGCTTCAATGATGGCTACAGATTTCACAGACGGTCTTGCACTCCGTTCACTCAAGCTTATCTTCGAGTATCTCCCTGCTTGCTATGACAACGGTATGAACGAGCCTGTTGCTCGTGAGAAGGTTGCTCACGCTGCTACAATGGCAGGTATGGCATTCGCTAACGCATTCCTCGGTGTTTGTCACTCAATGGCTCATAAGCTCGGTGCTTTCCATCATGTACCGCACGGTATTGCTAACGCACTTATGCTTGAGCAGGTAATCAGATTCAACTCAGCAGAAGTTCCTGCTAAGATGGGTACATTCCCACAGTATGATCACCCGCACACACTCGCTCGTTATGCTGAAGTAGCTCGTTACCTCGGCCTCGGCGGCAAGAACGATACAGAGAGCGTTGAAAACCTTATCAAGGCTGTAAACGACCTCAAGGCAAGAGTTGGCATCAAGAACTCTATCAAGGATTATGTTCCGGACGAAGAGGACTTCCTCAACCGTCTTGACGCTATGACAGAGCAGGCATTTGATGACCAGTGCACAGGTGCAAACCCAAGATATCCGCTCTTCAAGGAAATCAAGCAGATGTACCTCAATGCTTACTATGGCAACAACAGCGAGACTGTTTAATCTATCTCGTAAAGCATAATTATAAAACACCCTGCCTACACGGCAGGGTGTTTTGTTATTTTTTCAGTGATTTTCCCTTACAACCCTAACAAAACATCTGCTAATGCGTTGCCTAAGAGAGTGCCTGAATAAACCGCCTCGTCAATCGAGTTTGACTCTGTGCCTACTTCAATTAACAGGGAACCGTTGCAGACATACTCGTTGTACGCAAAGTAGTCGAAGTTCAGCGGTCGGGTCATATCGGGGTAGAGGGTTTCGGCTTTGTCCTGAATTTTCAGGGCAAAATTTAGATTTTCTTCCCAGCAGTCAAAACCCCGTTCACCCTCAGAGTCGCAGCCTGCAAGAATCATAATTTGCGCACCTTTTTTGCCGTTGTATGTAAATACAGGCTTAACCTTGTTCTCATCTGTTCCTATTGCGTCACGGTGCAGGTCGATAACAACCTTGATGTCAGGATATTTTTCGAGATTTTTATACACTGTGTCAACACTTCGGTCGTACGAACCGTTGTAGGATTCATCGTGAATTGTCGTGTCATGAACCGTTTTTATTCCACGCTTGTTGAGCTGTTCGGTGAGTGCGTCACCGACTGCCACAACATTGAAATCGTTGTTGTTTGTGCGTGAATAAAAGCTGTCATAGAAAAAGTCAACATCCTCGTCAAGGTAAGCCTCGCTTGTGTGGGTGTGATAGATGAGAACCTGCGGTGAGTTTATGCCTTTTTCAATTGAAAAAGGCAGCTTTGCGGCGAGCAGTCCGTCAAAGTCAAGCGACAGCCCCGTTTTGTTTTTGACAAAGCAGTTGTCAACCTGAGTTCCCGTGTCGCCTATGGTGCGTTCCTCAACCGTATATTTATTTTCACCGTCATGGTTGCCGTAGGAATCGTAATAGGTGCTTTTGTCACGCTTGTGTTTTTCTTGTACTATGGGTTCTGTGTCGGCTGATTCGGTGGGCTTTTGGCCGGAATCCGTCGGTTTTTTCGCCTTTGAATTTTCAAGCCTGTATTCTCCGTTTGTGAGGGTAAAGGCGGCAGCGGCAAGAGCTGCCGGATTTTGAGAGTCAAAACATAGGGGAAATCTGTATATAACGCTTAAAACAGCCGTTGACAATAATACAACGGCTGTGCTGATTTTTATGGCTTTTTTAAATTTATTTTTTGATTTTCCTTCACTTTTCACAAAATCACCTGCAATCCGTACATATGTTGGCTAACGGTTTCTAAATTAAATATATGCGGTGTTGTGCGTGAATATGCATAAATTTACATTAACGATATGAGGTCGGGCAAATCAAACTCATTTTGCAATGCTCCGTTGAGCGCAAAGGCTATCAGCCGTGAGGCTCTTTCCGTGAGCAGGTCAATTTCTCTGGGAATTACAACAAGCTGTCTGCCCTGCGGCATAAGCATTTTCTGCGTTTTTCGGTTGCAGTCGCTGCCGAGAATATCAATCGCAAGCGTTTGTGCATCAACAACCGTAGGCACTCCGATTGCGATAACAGGTACTCCTACGGTTTCTTTGGTGATTTTGGTGCGATGGTTGCCCACCCCAGCACCGGGTGAGATTCCCGTGTCGCTTATCTGCAGTGTACAGCCGAGCCTTTCCGGTCTGCGTGAGGCGAGTGCGTCAATTGCGACAACGGCTGTAGGTCTTATCCGCCGTACAATGCTGAGAATATATTCGCCTGTTTCAATGCCGGTTTGACCTGTGACGCCTGTTTGCATAACCGCAACAGGACGAAGTCTGTCAAGTCCTGTTGAGCGGGCAATTTCTCCGCTTATGTGACGGGTGGCAAGCACTCTGCTGCTTGTTTTCGGACCGAGCGAGTCGGGAGTAATTTCCATGTTGCCGAGCCCTGCCACAAGCACAAGTCCGTTCACGGGCAAAAGCCTCTTTATTTCATTGCCCACGGTTTCAAGCCGCTTGTCGGTTTCTGTAAAATTGTCTGTGAGTGACGGCAGCTCAATCGTAATATATGTTCCGATTTCTTTGCCGAGTGCCTGTCTTGCCTTTTGGTTCTTTACAATCAGCCGTGAGATTTCAAGGCCGTTTTCGCTGTACCTTTTAAATTCAACACCGCCTGTGTTTTCTCCTGCAATTTCTCTTGCTTCAATTGCAAGGTCGGTTCTGAACTGCAAAATAATCCCCCGTTTCGCAAATTTGTGTTTGTATAGTTATTATTGTGCAATTTTACATGATGTATGCTATTTACATTCTAAATGTGTTCTGTTATAATCCATTTATAGCTTACATCTGCCACAATTTCTGTTCCGTTGCAGTTCAGGCGGAAATTGTTTGATTTGATTTTTTGTTATAAAGTAAAATGTTTAAAATTTTTGTATAGGTGATTTTATGAATAGAAAGTTTGCTAAAAAATTCATTGCTCTTTTTTCGGCTTCGTGTATGCTTTCAATAGGTACTGTAGCTGTAAATGCTGCTGAAATAGACGATGGCTTTGAGTCGGTAACAAAGAATATGGATTTTTCCGATTCATCTTTTCCGTCGGCATATTCTGCAATCGGCTGTACGCTTGTTGACGAAAACGGACTTCCGAGTGATTTCAGCTCAAAAAAACTCGGCTTTGTAACACCTATCAAGTCTCAGCAGTATAATGATTGCTGGGCGGTTGCAGGTACAGAAGGCTTTGAAACAAAGCTTTTGAAGCTTGGATATCCCGTCAATGAGATATCGCATGACCACGCAAACGCAAGTTCCACAACCCAGACAAACGGCAAGGGCTGGCAGAGAAAATACCGTGACGGCGGATTTACAAATATTTATCCCGGCTATCTCACCTCATGGCAGGGCGGTGCAGAGATTGCCGATGTCGGTAAGATTGATTTTTCAAAAAATATTCACGGCGATGATATGACAGCCGACAAGACTAAATACGGCACAACAAAGCTGCGTTATCTTGACGGCGTTGATTCAAATGAAATCAAACAGGCAATTATGGATAACGGTGCGGTTACTGCATCATATGCAACAACAAACAGGTGCTTTAACAATGCAGGCACAACCTACTTTATGCCGCAGTCGTATGACGGCGATTATACAGGCCACACAATCAGCATTGTGGGTTGGAACGATAATTTTAACAAATACAAGTTTGCTAACAATACAGGCGTACTGCCCCCAAATAACGGTGCATGGCTTGTGCGCAACAGCTGGGGCGATAACAACACAATGGGCGGTTATTTCTGGATTTCATATGAGGATAAGTATATTTTCGGCGAAAAGTATTCTCCTAATTTTACTATTGACGAAGTTGTTGAAATTTCCGATGATATGACCCTGCTGCAGAATGAACGCTACGGTGCAACCTACAGCTTTAATTATGTTGACAGCAACGACATCACCTTTATCAATTGCTTTGATTTTGATGAAAACAGCCGCACACTTAACAATGTGATTTTTGAAACCAAGAGCAACGGTGCTGATTATGAGGTTTACTATATACCTGTTGATAACGGCACGCCTGCGAATGATGAAAGCAAGTGGAAGCTCATTTCATCGGGTAAGGTTACATACAGCGGCTATCAGTCAGTTGATACAAACGGCTATGTTGCGCCGTTGGGCAGAGGCGCAATCGGCATAAGAATTATAACTGAATCAGGTGAATCAAGTCAGCTTGGCGTTGGCGAATGGCTTACCAATTCAACAAAAAAGACTTTTATAAATGATTCAAGATACGGCGACAGCTACATTAAGTATGACGGCACAACATCAGATTTACTTGATTGGTACAAGCTGAACAATAATGACCTTCTCGGCGGTACCTTTGTCATAAAGGCTGTTGCACTTGAGAATGACAATATAATGAAAGGCGATACAAATTTTGACAAAGTGATTTCTGTTGTTGATTCAACACTCGTTCAGAAGTATATTATAGGTAATACCGATTTTGACGAAACTCAGATTTATAATGCCGATTATGACGGTGACGGCATAATTACAGTTGCCGATGCAACCGAAATTCAGAAAAAGGTTGTAGGTCTGCAAAAGTCAAATTAAAGAATTAAAAATTAAAACAAAAACAGTTGTCGGATGAAGATTTGCAAAACGCAAAGTATATTCATCCGACTTTTGTTTTATACAAAAGTAACCGTTAATTTAATATGGACATCTGCCGTGCATTCGTGTTAAAATGTAAAATATAAGGATATGCACGGTTGAACGGGAGGTGAATCGGGTATGAATAATGCGGAAAAATCTGCTGATAAAATAAAAGTAAAAAAGTCGATTTTCAAGAGGCTTTTCGTTCGTGTGCTTGTGCTGTTTATTTTGGCGGTGATTGTTTCGGGTACGCTCAATTGCATTGAAAACATTCAGCGCACAAGGCGGTTTACACGACAGCTGACCGAAAGTGCGTCAAAGGTTGCAACGGAAACTTTTGAACGCAGCGATATAAACGCATTGCTTGATAATCCCGATTCCGAAGAATATCGGAAAGCCGTTAAAACCTTGAGGTGGATTTGTCAGACGAACCACTTTGAATATATGTACATTTACATTCCGAATTTTGACGAAAACAAGGTTACATATGTTATGACTGTTGCCGATGATGACAGCGAAAACGAGAATGTTTTGAAGGTGAGAAGTGCAGGTGCAGAGGTTGACCACAGCTTGTGGGACGCTGAAAAAGAGGCGTGGGAAAATCCTAACCTTGTCACGGCTTACGAATATCAGAACGACAGCTTCGGCAGTTTTTACACGGCATTTTCAGCAGTTCAAGGCAAGGACGGCAAGCCTGTTGCCTTAATCGGTGCGGACTATTCGCTGACGCAGATTTATACGGAAATCATTTTCTATACCGCAATGCGAGTTCTTGCGTTGCTTGTCGTGCTGGCAATTGTATTCTTGCTTGTAATGCTGTTTGTCAGAAAAAAGATGTATAATCCGATACTTTTGATTTTTGAAAAGATTCGCGGATATTTTTCCGACAAGGCTGACGGCACAAATACAAGGAAAGCTTTTGAGCCGATAAAACTCGGCTCTGACGATGAAATTCAGCTTTTGGCTGATTATTTCAACGATATGGCTCACGATGTAGAAACTTATGTTGAAAAAAATTCCGCCCTTGCAAGCGAAAAGGCTAAGAATGAAACCGAGCTTGAGGTTGCAAGGCGGATTCAGTACGGAATAATTGCGAGAGAAAAGAATGTTGTCTTTGCCGATTGTTTTGATGTTTCGGCAAGAATGGAGTCTGCAAGACAGGTAGGCGGCGATTTTTACGATTGCTTTGCATTGCCTGACGGCAGAATGTGTGCCGTAGTCGGTGATGTGTCGGGCAAGGGCGTTGCGGCGGCAATGTTTATGGCTTTTGCAAAAACTCTTATCCACGAAAAAATGACCGAAAATGCAGAACCCGACAGGGCATTTGAAAAAATCAACAAGGAACTCTGTTCGTCAAATCCCGAGGGAATGTTTGTAACTGCATTTGCCGTGATTTTTGACAAAAACAGCGACAGCTTTTTGTACATAAATGCAGGCCATAACAAGCCTGTTGCGGTGAGCAACGGCAAGGCTGAATTTTTAGAATGTAAGCCGTGTATAATGCTCGGTGTGTTTGATGATGCAAGATATGTTGTGAACAGCGCTGAATTTGGAAACGGTGATATAATTTGCCTTTACACCGACGGTGTGAACGAGGCAACAAATGCGGATAATGAATTTTTCGGCAACGAAAGACTTGTGTCTGCCTGTCAAAATGCCGGTCAGACTGCAAAAGGTGTGTGTGACGGAGTTTATGAGGCTTTGACTGACTTTACCGAAAATGCGGAGCAATTTGACGATATAACAATTGTTGCAATAAAAAACAGCAAAAACAGAGATTGAAGGGTTATGAATGTTTAAATCGGAAAACAATCAGATTACAATAGAACAGATGAGAAAGCTTGACGAGGAATATACTCTTGTCGATATCCGAGATGAAATTTCGTTTGAATACGGTCACATTGACGGTGCAAAGAATATTCCGCTTGCAAAAATCAAAGGGGACAATTCACTTTTGCCAAAAGACAAGCTTGTTGTCCTCTGTTGCAAAAGCGGTCAGATAAGTGACGAGCTTGCAGAAAATCTGCGTGATGACGGATTCAATGCCGTGAATCTTGAGGGCGGTTATTACAGTTGGTTGAGAAGTCAATTCGAGAATGAGGACTATGCAACCGATGTTGAAAAAAGCATCCGCAAAAAGTTCAGCAAGACGATTTGGAGCAGATTTACTGCGGCGATCATTGAATACAAGCTTGTTGAGCCGAACGATAAAATTGCCGTCTGCATTTCGGGCGGTAAGGATTCAATGCTGATGGCAAAGCTTTTTCAGGAGTTGAAAAGGCACAATAAATTTCCGTTTGAGCTTGTTTTTCTTGTAATGGATCCAGGCTACAGCGTTGAAAATCGTGATGTAATCGAGAGCAACGCCCGCAGGCTGAACATTCCGATAACTGTTTTTGAAACAGATATTTTTAATTCTGTTTACAATGTTGACAAATATCCCTGCTACCTTTGCGCAAGAATGAGGAGAGGTTATCTCTACAAAAAGGCAAAGCAGCTCGGCTGTAATAAAATCGCACTCGGTCATCACTATGACGATGTTATAGAAACTATTCTTATGGGTATGCTCTACGGCGGTCAGGTTCAGACGATGATGCCGAAGCTCCACAGCACAAACTATGAGGGAATGGAACTTATCCGTCCTCTCTACCTCGTTCGTGAGGCTGAAATTAAGCATTGGCGAGATTACAACAAGCTGAATTTCATTCAATGTGCGTGCCGTTTTACGGACACCTGCACAACCTGTTCCCCAAACAGCAACACAGGCTCAAAACGACAGGAAATCAAACAGCTTATAGCAAATTTGAAGAAAATCAATCCCCAGATTGAAAGCAACATTTTCCACAGCGTTGAAAATGTCAACCTCGATACGATCATTTCATATAAACAGGGCGATAATAAAGTTTCGTTTCTGGACAGATATGATGATATGGGGAAGGACAAGTAATTAAAAATTGAAAATTGAAAATGGAAAATGAAAGTCGGGAAGACAGTTTGCAAAATGCAAAGCAATGTCTTCCCGACTGTTTTTGTTTGTATTAAAGTTGTTGTTTAAATGTAGCGGTGAACCGCCGTTCCCAATTCGTGCAGTCAGTTTTATAATATCTAAAACATATCATGCCCGAGCGTAGCATTGTGATTGTTTTCGTAATTTTGTAGGGGCAGAAAATTTATGATGAAAATAAACTGTATAAATGAGATACAGTTACCGAAATAATGTAGGGGAGAACCGTGTTCTCCCGTCTGAAATATAGTCGCAATGCGTTGCACATAAATGTGCTTCCTATTGCTCGTTATTTCAGACAGTGCATTGCTCCCTTTATCCGCCACCGGCGGCGGTCGCAAGGCTACCATTTGTTTTGATTGTAAAACCAAAACAAGCAAACCGGTTTTTATAAGCATAAATTTTATATAACTACAACAAAAATGCATTAAGTTAAACCGATTTTGCAAGCGCTTCGAATGGCGGTCATTGACCGCCGCTGTAACACAACAATAATTTTGCACAATAAACTAAATTTGTATATAGTCGGATTCTTTCTATTTTAGTATTGATTTTAGCATAAAATAGGTGTATTATGACTTTGGTATGCGGACGGGTGAAATTTTTCAGTGGTTCGCACCTTGTTCTTAAATAATCGTTAAGAGGAAAATTTATGAGAATAATAATTGTTGGATGCGGAAAGGTTGGCTCCTCGATAGCGTCGGAGCTTAACTTGGAAGGACATGAAATATCAGTAGTCGATATTGACCACGGTGCAGTCGATAAACTTGCAAATTCGCTTGATGTTCTCGGCATAGAGGGAAACGGTGCAACATATGATGTGCTTGTTGAGGCAGGCGCAGAGTATGCCGATCTGCTTATTGCCGCAACCGCAAGGGATGAAATCAATCTGTATTCGTGTCTTATGGCTAAGGCGGCAGGCGTTACCCACACAATTGCAAGAGTGCGTAATCCCGAATACACAAACGACCTTTACAGAATCAAAGAGCATCTCGGTCTTTCTATGGCAATCAATCCCGAACAGACCGCCGCTAATGAAATCAGTCGTCTGTTAAGATTTTCGGGTGCGCTTGAAATTGATTCGTTCTCAAAGGGCGTTGTTGAGCTTATCAAGGTAACTGTACCGCAGAATTCGTCAATTGTCGGAACTGCTTTGAGCAAAGTTGACAACCTCAGAGGTAAGGTGAGAATCTGTACGGTTGAGAGAGGGGATGAGATGTTCATTCCTAACGGTGATTTTGTTATTAACGGCGGTGACAGAATTTCTGTTGTTGCAAAGCCCGAAATTGCCGCAAAATTCTTTAAGCGTATCAGTATTGCAATCGGCAGAAGTAAGGATGTTATCCTTCTCGGCGGCGGCAAGGTTTCGTTCTACCTTGCAAAGACGCTTATTAAATCCGGTGCGAATGTCAAAATTATCGAGAAAAATCCCGAACGCTGCAACTTTCTTTCGGAGGCTATACCTGGGGCTGTTATAATTCAGGGTGATTGCATGGATCAGTCGCTGTTGCTTTCGGAGGGTGTTGAACACGCTGACGGCATTGCCGCTCTTATGGATTATGACGAAGAAAATATTATCATAACGATGTACCTAAAGGGCATTACAAAGGCAAAATTGATTACTAAGGTAAATAATGCGTCATTTGATCCGCTTTTGCATGATCAGAATTTTGAATGTATTATTCATCCAAAGAGCCTTACAGGCGAATATATTGCAAGATATATCAGAGCGATGCAGAATACGGGCGACAGCAATGTTGAATCGCTTTACCGCCTTAACGACGACAAGGTTGAGGCTCTTGAATTCAAGGTTAATGCGGAATCAAGGGTTACGAATGTTCCGATTATGAGCCTTAATCTGAAGGCTAATCTTCAGATTATCTGCATTAACAGAGGCGGAAAAATTATTCTTCCGCAAGGTACGGATGTGATTAAACCTGAGGACACGGTAATTGTGCTTACCATGCAAAAAGGTCTTAGCAAGCTTGAAGATATTGTAAAGCGTTGAGGGGAGCATAATGAATAAACGATTAATTGTGTATATCCTCGGCTGGGTTCTTATTGTCGAGGGTGCGGCTATGCAGATTGCAACCGTTACTTCATTTATATACGGCGAACACGAGGGACTTTATTTTCTTGGAGTAGGTGCTTTGTCGGCACTTTTGGGCTTGCTTGCCGTAAAAGTAAAAAAGCCGAAAAATCCCGTGCTTTATCAGAAGGCAGGCTTTGCGGCTACTGCGTTAAGCTGGATTCTTATGTCTTTTGTAGGATGTTTTCCGTTCTGGCTGAGCGGTGAGATTCCGAGTTTTATTGACGCTTTTTACGAAACCGTGTCGGGCTTTACAACAACAGGTTCAACTATACTTACCGATGTTGAGGCATTGAGCCACGGAATGCTTATGTGGCGAAGCTTTCTCCATTGGTTGGGCGGTATGGGCGTAATCGTGTTCTTGCTTGCGATTATCCCGAAGCTCGGCGGTCAGCAGAATATTTTCCTTATGAAAGCCGAGAGCCCCGGTCCGATTGTGGGCAAGGCTGTTCCGAAAATGAGAAATTACGCAATGATGCTCTACGGAATTTATTTTGGCTTGACCACACTTGAATTTATATTTTTAATTATAGGCAAAATGCCTGTTTTTGACGCACTTAACATCAGTTTTGCAACGGCAGGTACGGGCGGTTTCGGTGTTACCAACGCAGGTATTGCGTCATACAGCAACTATCTGCAAACCGTTATTGCTGTATTTATGATGCTGTTCGGAATTAACTTTTCCGTGTATATCCTCATTCTTGCGAAGAAGTTTAAGCAGGCTTTCCGCATTCAGGAGCTGTGGGTTTATTTCGGAATTATCGTGCTGTCAACAGCCTTGATTGCGTTTAACATCAGGTCACTTTATCCGAGCGCGTATGATGCGGTTCACCAGAGCTTTTTCTATGTTTCGTCAATTATCACGACAACAGGTTTTGGTTTGACGGATGTTAATAACTGGCCTGAATTTTCAAAAACTGTGATTATGATTATCACATTTATCGGTGCAATGGCAGGCAGTACAGGCGGCGGCTTTAAGGTTTCAAGAGTTATTTTGCTCTTTAAGGAAACACGAAAGGAGTTTTCACTCCTCATTCATCCGAGAAATGTTAAGACCGTTAAAATGGACGGCAAGACGATTGACCACAACGTTATGAGGTCAACTTCAATTTTCCTTGTGCTGTACATCGGAATCTTTGCGTTAAGCTGGCTTGTGCTTTCGCTTGACCGGATGGATTTTGTGACGAATTTCACGGCTGTTGCCGCAAATATCAACAACACAGGTCCGGGTCTTGGAATGGTGGGCCCTGTCGGCAACTATTCGGAATTCAGTATTTTGTCAAAAATTATTTTGATTTTCGATATGTTAGCAGGCAGACTCGAATTGTTCCCGTTGATGTTGCTGTTTGCCCCGTCAGCGTGGAAAAAGTCGTAAGTAAATTGAAAAGATTATAATAAAAATCGGGAAGACAGTTTGCAAAATGCAAAACAATGTCTTCCCGACTGTTTTTTATATGTGGAATTGTGTGAACGGTTGCAATGTTATGCTCGGGAATAATATGTTTTTGATATTTACAAACTATCTACACGAATTGGGTGCAGCGACACGCCGTGCGGGAGGATGATATCCGCCCTTACGAAATAACGCTCGGGCATAATATGTTTTTGACATTGCAAACTGTCTTCCCGAATTGGGTACAGCGACACGCTGCCGACCACAATTTTCCATTTCCCATTTTCAACTTTCAATTTAAAAGTAACGCTCGGGCATAATATGTTTTTGACATTACAAACTGTCTTCCCGAATTGGGTGCAGCGACACGCTGCCGACCACAATTTTCCATTTTCAATTTTCAACTTTCAATTTAAAATTAACGCTCGGGCATAATATGTTTTTGACATTACAAACTGTCTTCACGAATTGGGTGCAGCGACACGCTGCCGGCCGTGCGGCTTAAGTATTGATTTAGAGGAATTGTTATGCTATAATTTTAAAGATACAGTGTATTAACGGAGGCTTTATGATGCTGGACTCATATGTTGAAATTGACCTTGACAAAATCGGTGCAAATGCCCGTGCGATAACACAAAAATACAGCGACTACAAATATTTTATTGCCGTTCTCAAGGGTGACGGTTACGGTCACGGTATGGAAGTGGCAAATGAAATGTACAAAAACGGTATTAACTATTTTGCCGTGTCCTCTCTTGAGGAGGCTCAAAGCTTTCGTAAGGTCAACAAGGACGCTCCGCTTTTGTGCCTGCACCCGGTTCATCTTTCGAGAATTGAGGAGGCAAAGCGGCTTAATCTCACAATTGCCGTGAATGAGCTTGACTACCTTAAAAGGTTGCTTAATTTGAACATTGACTGCAATTTCAAGGTTCATCTTCAGATTGATACAGGCTTTAACCGCCTCGGTTTCAAGGATAAGGACGAGGTTAAAACTGCCGTTGATATGATTAACGGTTCAAATTTTGTTCTTGAGGGAATTTATCAGCATTTTGCAACAGCCGGAATTTTTGATCCCCATTGGGACGAGCAGGTCAGAAACTTCAAGGAGCTTACATCGCTTATTGATTTGAAGAAAATCCCGATTGTCCATATGGGCAGTTCCGTTTCAATGCTCACCCACCCGAAACAGCCTTTTACAACAGGCGTGAGAATGGGCATTGCAATCTACGGCTACAATGTTGCCCCCGATTCTCTTTCAAATTCGCCGAAGGACAGACTCCGCAAAATGCGAAACAATTACTTCATTAAGAAGTACAACATCAGCGAAACATATTTTGATGTAAAGATAGATTTACAGCCGGCTATGAAGATGAAAACCCGTATTCTTCAGCTTAAAAAGGTGAACAAGGGTGAGTGGTTCGGCTACAATGCGTCATATACGGCAGATGAGGATATTATTCTTGCAATTCTTCCTGTCGGCTACAACAACGGCATCGGTCACGCAAATCACAACAGACAGGTTGTTATCAACGGCAAAAAATATCCTGTTGTCGGTGAGATGTGTATGAATATGACGGCTGTTAAGGTTGATTCGTCGGTAAAAATTGATGACGAGGTAACACTCCTCGGTGACGGCATAACAGTTGGTATGTTCGGCAGAAGTTCGGGTATGGGCAATGCCGAGGCGCTTGTGAATATAGGCAAGAACAATCCGAGATTTTATGTAAAAGACGGCAAGGCTGTAAAGGAGAAGTAAGATGGCAGTTTCGGTACACAAATGGCTTTTGAATAAATTCAGAGATATTAACCACAGCAGAATGGATAAGCACATTGACATTATCGCCAAGAACAGCGGTAAGTCAAAGGCTTATATCAAGTTCGACATAATCCGCAACTTTCTCATCAGAGGCACAGGTTACACGGACTATTTCCGTTGCGATTTTATCAACCTTTCGGCTAAAGAGAAAAAAACCTTTGTTACGGCAAAGACTTTCTACAAAATTCTTGAATATCTCAACGATGAGGAATATATCGTTCTTCTTCGTGACAAGCTTGTTTTTGACGAGCTTTTCAAAAAGTATCTCAAAAGAGATTTCATCAACCTTCGCACAGGCAGTAAGGAAGATTTCAAGAAGTTCCTTGACGGCAGAGAAACCGTTTTTGCAAAAGATCCGACAGGCGAGGGCGGTCACGGCATTTCAAAAATCACCGTTGCCGAGGTGAAGGACAGCAACAAGCTTTATGATGAACTCAAGGCAAACGGCCAGCTTCTTGTTGAGGAGGCAATCGTTCAGAGCGATGACCTCAACGAAATCAATCCGTGCGTTGTAAATTCATGGCGAGTTGTTACGCTCTATAAGGACGGCAAGGCACATATAATAAATAACGCTCTCCGTATCAATCAGGACGAGTCGAATGTTATCGGCTGTACAAATGACCTCTACCTCAGCCTTGATGCAGACGGCAGAATCGACAGTAATGTAATTGACGACTACGGCAATGTTTATGACAAACACCCGATGACAGGCAAAAAGTTCTCCGAGGTTAAGATTGCAGGCGTTCGAGAGGCTCTTGACATGGTTGTTGAGGCAGCGGAAAAAATTCCGCAGGTGAGATATATCGGTTGGGATATCGCCTTTTCAAAGAACGGTCCCGTTATGGTTGAGGGCAACGAGTACCCGGGCTACGGACTTTTGCAGTTCTATAAACTAAAAGGCAAACGCACAGGCCACCTGAAAGAAATCGCCGATGTCCTCGGTGACGAAATGAATAACATTAAGCTTTGACTGTTCAATGAATTTTATAATAAGGGGCTGTGAAGAACGGAGTCTTAAACTTCATTTCTTCACAGCCCCTAAGTAATAGCAGAAAAAATTGTGATGGATTGAATTTTATAAAAGGCGCAAAGCCGGTGCTTGTTTGCAGGTGGGAACCGTGTTCTTCCGTTCGTGTGCAATACACAGTTTATGTTATATCAAAATATATGTGTGTGGACATAAAATTTCATCAAGCGGGAGGATAATATCTGCCCCACATTTAAAAGCAACTTTCATATATACAAAAACAGTCGGGCGACAATGATTTGCATTTTGCAAACTGTCTGCCCGACCACAACTTTCAATTTTAAAAAACTTTCGCTCGGGCATAATTATGTTTTTTACATTGCAAACTGTCTTCACGAATTGGGGACGGCGGCTCGCCGTAATTTTCCATTTTCAACTTTCAATTTTAAAAAAACAATAACAAAGTACCTTGACAGGAACAAGTAAATATAAAAAACTTTTTGTAAAAAACGAAACAAAAATGTATATCCTGCTTTGAATTTCTTGTGTAAAACACTTTACAAATTGGTGTTTAAGTGATAAAATTAAGATGATACAAAGTATCCGTACCGTTTGTTAATTTACGGTGCGTAATTAAAGGGTATCGAAAATTTATGCGGCATCATTTCCTTTGCCGCTTTGATTAAAAAGGAGGACGATTCCATTGGCAAGAAAAATGAAAACTATGGATGGCAACAGCGCAGTAGCTCATGTATCTTATGCGTTTACCGATGTTGCGGCTATCTATCCTATTACACCTTCTTCCGTAATGGCTGACCTTACCGACAAGTTCTCGGCACAGGGTGCAAAGAACCTTTTCGGCAGACAGGTTCAGGTAACGGAAATGCAGTCAGAGGGCGGCGCTTCGGGTGCTGTTCACGGCTCACTCGCAGCAGGTGCTTTGACTACAACCTATACAGCATCACAGGGCCTGCTCCTTATGATTCCGAATATGTACAAGATGGCAGGCGAGCTTCTTCCGGGCGTTATTCATGTATCAGCCCGTGCGCTCACAAGCCACGCACTTTCTATTTTTGGTGACCACTCAGATATCTACGCTTGCCGTCAGACAGGTTATGCAATGCTTTGTTCAAACAATCCTCAGGAATGTATGGACCTTGCCGCTGTTGCTCACCTTGCAGCTATTGAAGGCAGAGTTCCTTTCCTTCATTTCTTTGACGGTTTCAGAACTTCTCATGAAATTCAGAAGATTGAGGAGTGGGATTACGCAGACCTCGCCGATATGCTTAACTGGGATGCAGTTGAGGCTTTCCGTCGTCGTGCTCTTAACCCTGAGCATCCTGTAACAAGAGGTACTGCTCAGAACGACGATATCTTCTTCCAGGCAAGAGAAGCTTGTAACAAGTATTATGACGCAGTTCCCGAAGTTGTTGTTAAGTACATGGACAAGGTTAATGCTAAAATCGGCACTGACTACAAGCCATTCAACTACTACGGTGCAGAGGACGCAGAGCATGTTATCGTTGCTATGGGTTCTGTTTGTGACTGTACAGAAGAAGTTGTTGATTATCTCAATGCCGCAGGCGAAAAGGTCGGTCTTCTTAAAGTTCACCTTTACAGACCTTTTGTTGCCGACTATATGCTCAGAGAGCTTCCTAAGACTGTTAAGACAATCTCTGTTCTTGACAGAACAAAGGAACCCGGTTCAATCGGCGAACCTCTTTATCTTGATGTTCTCGCTGCTATCAACGGTTCAGACTTTGCAGGTGTAAAGGTTTACACAGGCAGATATGGCCTTGGTTCAAAGGATACAACACCGGGCGACATCATCGCTGTTTACAGAAACGCTGAAAGCGAAACACCTAAGAGAAGATTTACAATCGGCATTGTTGATGATGTTACAAACCTCTCACTTCCGATTGTTGAAAATCCCGATACAACTCCGAAGGGTACACACAGCTGTAAGTTCTGGGGTCTTGGTGCTGACGGTACTGTCGGTGCTAACAAGAACTCAATCAAGATTATCGGCGATAACACCGATATGTATGCTCAGGGCTACTTTGCATATGACTCAAAGAAGTCGGGCGGTCTTACAGTTTCTCACCTTCGTTTCGGTAAAACTCCTATTAAGTCAACATACTACATTTCAAAGGCAGACTTCGTTGCCTGCCACAACCCGTCTTATGTTGACAAGTACGATATTGTTGATGACCTTAAAGAAGGCGGTTCATTCCTTCTTAACTGCCCATGGGACACAGAAGAGCTTTCCGAGCGTCTCCCGGGTAAGATGAAGAAGATTCTCGCTGAAAGACACATCAACTTCTACACAATTGACGGTATCAAGATCGGTAAGGAAATCGGTCTTGGCGGTCGTATCAACACAGTTCTTCAGTCGGCATTCTTCAAGATTGCAGATATCATTCCTGCCGACAAGGCTAAGGAGCTTATGAAGGCTGCCGCTAAGAAGTCCTACATGAAGAAAGGTCAGGCTATCGTAGATATGAACTACGCCGCTATTGACCGTGGTATGGAAGACCTCAAGAAGGTTGAAATTCCTGCTGATTGGGCTAATGCTGTTGATAATTCAGTTGCCGACAAGGCAGAGGGTAACGGTGCTCTCGTTGAGTATGTAAACGAAATCCTCAAGCCTGTAAACGCATATAAGGGTAACAAGCTCCCTGTTTCAACATTTATGGATCATGTTGACGGTACTGCTCCTAACGGTTCTGCCGCTTATGAAAAGAGAGGTATCGCAGTCGATGTTCCCGAATGGAATCCTGAAAACTGTATTCAGTGTAACAGATGTGCAATCGTATGTCCTCACGCTGTAATCCGTCCTGTTGCCATGACAGCCGATGAGCTTGCAAAAGCTCCCGAGGGTACAAAGAGCCTACCAATGATGGGACTTAAGGACCTCAACTTTGTAATGACAGTTTCGACACTCGACTGTACGGGTTGCGGCGCTTGTGCTCAGGTTTGTCCGGGTAAGAAGGGCGCTAAGGCTCTCACAATGCAGCCAATCGACTCACAGCGTCCTAAGCAGGCAGTATTTGACTACGCTCTCACACTTGAAGATAAGCCTGAAGTTCACGAGAAGTTCAAGTTCACTACAGTTAAGGGCAGTCAGTTCAAACAGCCGTTGCTTGAATTCTCAGGCGCTTGCGCAGGCTGCGGTGAAACACCGTATGCAAAGCTTGTTACACAGCTTTTCGGTGACAGAATGTTTATCGCTAACGCAACAGGCTGTTCATCAATTTGGGGTGCATCTGCTCCTGCAACACCTTATACAAAGAATAAGAAGGGTTACGGTCCTGCTTGGCAGAACTCACTCTTTGAAGATAACGCAGAGTTTGGTCTTGGTATGGCTCTCGGTCAGAAGGCTATCCGCAACAGACTTATCGAGTATGTTGAGGGTATTCAGAAGGATACAGACAGCGCTGACCTCAAGACAGCTTGCCAGAACTATCTTGACACTGTAACAGATTCAACTTCAAGCCGTCCTGCAACAGATGCTCTTATCGCTGAACTCGAAAAGAACACAGAGGATGCAAAGGTTGGCGAACTTGTTAAGAAAACACTCGTTGACAAGGACGAACTCGCTAAGAAGTCAATGTGGATCTTCGGCGGTGACGGTTGGGCTTACGATATCGGCTTCGGCGGTCTTGACCATGTAATCGCATCAGGCGAAAATGTTAATATCCTTGTATTCGATACTGAGGTTTATTCTAACACAGGCGGTCAGGCTTCAAAGGCTACTCCTGTAGGTTCGGTTGCACAGTTTGCCGCCGCAGGTAAGGCTGTTAAGAAGAAAGACCTCGCCGCTATTGCAATGAGCTACGGCTATGTTTATGTTGCACAGTGCGCTATGGGTGCTGACAACAATCAGGTTATCAAGGCTATGGTTGAGGCTGAAAGCTACAACGGTCCGTCACTCGTAATCTGCTACGCTCCGTGTATCAACCACGGTATCAAGGGTGGCATGGGCATTGCTCAGCTTGAGGAGAAAAAGGCTGTTGAGGCAGGTTACTGGAATATCTTCCGTTACGATCCTCGTCTTGCAGACGAAGGAAAGAATCCGTTTATGCTTGACGGTAAAGCTCCTTCTGCATCATACCGTGACTTCATCATGGGCGAAGTTCGTTATAACTCACTCACTCGTTCATTCCCCGAAAGAGCAGAAAAACTCTTTGAAAAGGCTGAAAAGGTTGCCGCAGATAAGTATGCCCACCTTGAAAAGCTTGCAAGCCTTCCCGATGCCGAATAATTTTGGCTAAAGCTTGTACAAAGTGAATATGTGAATAAATAAAAAATTCTCCCGAATATGGCATTTGCCGTGTTCGGGAGATTCTTTTTAATTGAAAATGTAAAATGGAAAATTGAAAATTAATGTCGGTGGTGTGCCGCCGCAGTCCTTTCGGGAAGATAGTTTTGTTAATGAGAGAGTATAGATGCCCGTGTGCAGATATGCAGAGCTTGTACAAATTTGTAGGACGGATGGATATTATTCGAATGCCGCAAAAGCGTACAAAAAAATCGCCTTTCTTTTTACAGTGAGAATGTTCAAATCTACCGTAAAAAGAAAGGCAATTGTTAAGCCGTTTGATTTGTTTAATTATCTGTCAATGTTTACCGACAATTGTTGTCAAAGCTATTGCCGCATGGAATTATAACACACCCGGAAACCATATGGGGACAACGGTGTTAAAGATAAGCACTGAACAGATTCCGCAGGTTAAGCCGAGAATCATACCGGCGATAACATCTGTGAGATAATGCACACGCAGATAAATTCTTGAAAATGCAATCAGCAGTGCGAGTGCGAGAATCGGCATAAAGGTTACCAATCTGCAACGCAGAAGAGCAACTCCGACCATTGCAAACGATGCTGTGGTGTGACCCGACGGAAACGAGTAAAACCTCGGTCTGTCAATAAGCTGTTCGTCATCATCAAGGCTGTGGCAGGGTCGCACACGCTTTACGATATGCTTTATAATAATCTCTCCCATAAGGTGAGCCCAAGCAAGTCCGAAAATAAAGTTAGCGGCTGTTGCCCTCCAACTCGGATTTATAAGGAAAGGCAGACAAATTGCCCACCATATCAGCCCGGCATTGCCTGCACGGGACGCAGTAATCATTATTCTGTTTAGTGCCGGCTTATGAATTCGGGATATGTTGTCAAGAACCCTATTGTCGATGTTTTGAATCCTGCCAAACATAAACGCAACTCCTATTCGTATATTTACTCTGTCTGCCGCAAGATAAAATTGCATTGCAGGCTATTCTGGCATCCTATCATTATTCATACAGGTTCATTATAACACATGGAATTTCATTTGAACAGATATTTTGAAAAAATTTTACTTTATTTTTATATTAACCAAATGAGCAATTGAGGGAATATTTGCCCCCTGTCCGCTTGATGTCGGACTCATGAGCGCCCCTGTTGCCATAAACAGGATGTTTTGAACAATGCCGTTTTGAAAATCGTCCATAATTTTTGAGCAAAGCACCGATGCGGCACATCCGCAGCCGGAACCGCCCGAGTGAACATCCTGATTTGAGCGTTCAAAAATCATCAGACCGCAATCGTTGTGCTGTTTTCTGATATTTATTCCGTCACGCTCAAGCAAATCATAAAGCGATTTACTGCCGACCTCTCCCAAATCGCCCGTGATAATCATATCGTAATCCTCGGGCGATGTTTTGGTATCCTCAAGATAACATTCAAGGGTCTGAGCTGCCGCCGGAGCCATTGCCGCCCCCATGTTATTGGCGTCGCTTACACCGAGGTCAACTATTCTGCCGACTGTCGCTCTTGCAACGCAGATTCCTTTTTTAAGGCTTTTCAGAATACAACTCCCGGCGCCCGTAACTGTCCATTGGGCGGTAGGTGTGCGGACTCCGCCGTATTCAAGCGGAAAGCGGTACTGCCGTTCCGCCGAGGCGAAATGTGATGAGGTGACGCAGGCGGAAATTTCCGCACCGCCGCTTTCAACAGCCGCTGCCGCCATAATAAGACTCTGCGCCATTGTAGAGCATGCACCGTACTGCCCGAGATACGGTATTCCGAACTTCATAAGTCCGAAGCTTGAGCCGATGCACTGGTTGAGCAAGTCGCCTGCAAACACGCAGTCAACCTCATTTGCGTGTGTTTTTGACCGTTCAAGCGCCTTTTCAAGAGCCTCTCCCTGAAACATACTTTCCGCCTGTTCAAAGGTATCACAGCCGTCGTAGCTGTCGTAAATGATTTTATCAAAGTATTTTTTGAGAGGCCCCTCGGCTTCTTTTTTTCCGGCAACAGAACCCCAGCCTGCAATAACAGGTTGATTTTCAAATTCTATTGTATACGCTCCTGTTCTTTTTAACATACAAAAACTCCCTTCCGCTGTTATTATCTGCGAAAGGGAGTCTTTTTATTATTGCCTGTTAAATTTCAGACACTTTAATTATTCTGTAACATCAGATCCTGCGTGCGTCGGCTCAGGCTCCGGTTCAGGCTTCGGCTCTGTCTTCGGTTCTGAGCTTGAGTGTGACGGTGAGCTGCTCGGCGTGCTTGACGAGCTGCTTACATGGCTTGATGAAGAAGATGATGACGGCTTGCTCTGGCTTGGTTTGCTCGAACTCGAATGCGACGGTTCGCTGTAGGATGACTGTACGCTTGATGAGCTTGCCGCCGAACTGTCGTCGTTGCTGTTTGTGGGTGCTGTTTCATCGGGAACATTAACATCATCGCCGTACTTTGCACGGGGATCGTTTGCCGCATCAATAAAAATATAGCCGTTTGCCGTATCATAGGTTGAAGAGCCGAGCGACTCCGAATCAACCTCCTTGCCGTCCTTGTAGTAAACTCTCCAAGCCTTTACGGTATAGCTTGAACCGCCCCGATCCGTGAGCTTGTTGCGAGTCATAATAAGGTCGTAGGAATCTGACTTCCATCCCCAAAACGAAACATAAAGAGTGCTGTCAACGACCTTACATTCAAGGAACATCTGATAGTCTGTCGGATTGGACAGCTTGAGATCAAGGTTGCCGTAGTCGATTGTTGCGTCAAGACCTGTCGGAACATAGCTTGATGCCCACTTGTGACAGTAGCGTTCCTCAACCTTCATATTGGCTCTGACTGCCGCATTGTAGATTGTTGAACTGGACTGGCATATACCGCCGCCGATGCCGATATCGGATTTGCCGTTTGAAATAACGCCTGCCGGTTTGTAACCGAGTGATTCAAGGTTTGAGTTGCCTGTGCATTTGTTGAATGACCATGTTGCACCGGGTTCGATAACCGAACCGTTGCAGGCTTTAAGCGAAACACGCATATTTTCTGTTCCGTTTGCCGTGTTGGTTGAAACTGTTTCGTATGTTGAAAGAAGAACGATGTTTTTCTTCAAATCGTCAACCGTGATTTTTGCGTCTGTTTTTTCAACATCGGCAATAATTCTGTATTCGCTTGCACCGCTTGCAAACACGCCCTTGAACTGATTTGTAAGGTCGGTTTCGTTTACCTTTTGTCCCTGAGTTTCCTCTGTATATTCAAAACGCTTTTTCGCAAAAGGGTGGAACTTTGAAACATAGGCGTTTTCAGCTCCCTTGTAATTTTTCTTTGCGACCTTTTTGGCGGCCTCTTCAACGCTTTCGGGGATTACCGTAGCGGTTACGGTGTAGGCTGAGCCGCTTGTTGAAGCGGTTTCCGCAGACGGGTCGGTTGCCTTTGCTTTGATTTCATTAAGCACCGACTCAATGTCATATGTATACTTAAAATCCTTTTCGGTCACATTGCTGATGATTCCGCTCACATCAACCGAAATGCTGAGCGGCTTGACAAAGCTTTCCTCGTTCTTTTCGAGAAGCTTTTTCGCCTCATCGTATGTTTTGCCTGAAATTGAAATACCCGAAACGGTTGTGCCGTCGGGAAATTTAAATTCGCCTGCCACAGCCTCTTCAACTTTGTTGAAAAGATTTCCGCCGAAAACGCAGAAGCCTGCAACACCGAGTGCAATTACCGCCGCTGCGGCAGAGGAAATGATGACAACGAGCTTTTTTTTGCTCTTTTTTTCACCTTTGGCCGCCGAGTGTCTGCCCTTCTTGCCGTTAGATGAGCCGTTGCTGCCGTGGTTGATGTCGACCAACTCTTCGTCAACAACAAGAATATCGTCCATATAATTCCTGTTCAAAAAATTCACCTCATAATATATCCCAAAATTGTCTGTTAAAAATCGAATTTATTCAGCTTTTAACAACGGCTAATATTTTTCATTACTTCCTTTAATTACCCTGTGCTGTAATATATAACAGCACAGTCTTTATTTTACAATATTATTTTGAAAAAATAAAGTGTGAAAACACAAAATTTAGAAAAATTTTTTATATAAATTTAAGTTCTTTTGCCCAAAATAATTTGACGGCTTTTTGAATGTACGAAACACAGGTCCGATACGCAAAAATTTTATTCAATTTTCAGCCGAATTGAGAAAATAATCTATTGAAATACTTGCCGATAAAAAGTATAATAACATTGAGCGTGTCTGCGTGCAAAACCGTTTTGCGCTTATTTTAAGTTTACGGAGGATTGATATGAAAATAATCATATTCACAGCCTCAACAGGCGGCGGGCATAAAAGAGCCGCCGCGGCTATTGAATCAAAAATAAAAGCTGTAAGCCCCGATACAAAGGTCAAGGTTATTGACGCTATGAAAACAATCGGAAAGGTGTACGATAAAACCGTTTGTGACGGTTATCATTTTATGGCAACAAAGATTCCGAAGGTTTACGGCAAATTTTACAAAATTACCGACAGAAGAACTCTTATGTACAAGGCTGTTATGCAGTCAAACACAATGATGTCGGCAAAGCTGCTTGATACAATCAACGAGTACAAGCCCGACGCGATTATTATGTGCCATCCGTTTGTTACAACAATGATTTCAAAGCTGCGCCGTCAGCACAAAATTGATGTTAAGGCAATCAGCCTTATAACAGACTATGACGCACACAGAACATATATCGTTCCGTATGTTGACGCGTATGTGCTTGCAGAGCCTGATATGGCGACAAAGCTTATTGATGAATACGGTGTTGACGAGAGCATAATATATCCGCTCGGCATCCCGATTTTTGACCGCTTTACAGAGCCTTTTGACAAAAAGGCAATTTGTGAGCGTGAAGGACTTGACCCGAACAAGCCTACAATTCTGCTTATGGCAGGTTCTTTCGGCGTTACAAGCGTGCTGAGTTTTTACAAAGCCCTTGCACAGCGTGCTTCCGAAATGCAGTTTATTGTAATCACAGGCAGAAACATAAAGCTGTTTGCCAACCTTGAAAAGCTGGTTGAAGAAATGGGTATGCAGGACAACACCAAGCTTCTCTACTTTGTAAAGAATGTTGAAGATTATATGCACATATCAGACCTTATTGTTACAAAGCCGGGCGGACTTACCGTTACCGAAAGCCTTGCCTGCTCGCTTCCTATGGCAATTTACAGTGCGTTTCCCGGTCAGGAACGGGACAATGCGGAATTTTTACTCAACAAGGGCGCGGCAATTATGCTCCAAAAAAAGACAGGTGCAGATGATATCGTAAACCTTGTTAAAAACACAGAAAAGCTTGAAGAGATGAAGGCAAAGTGCAGAGAGCTGCACCGTCCCGATTCGGCTGAAAAAATATTCAGACTCGCACAGAAGCTTTGCAATGAATCCGATGGAGGAAATAACAAATGATGAAAAAAGCAATTTCTTTTGCATTGTGCCTTCTTATGGCAGGCACAGTACTTACGGCGTGTTCAAATCCCGATGAATTTTCGGACAGCGAAAATCTTTCGCTTAAGTACACACGCTCCGACAAAACCGATGATACATTCAATTATGCAGACGGTGCCGACACCGCCCCGTCATCATATGATACCTATTCCGCAAAAATAACCGATTTTGAACTCAGGCTTTTCAGAAACCGTCACAAAAGCGGTTCATATGTATTTTGCCCCGCAAATGCGGTGCTTAATCTTGAAACGGTGGCTAACGGTGCGTCGGGCGATACTCAGGAGGAAATCACAAATGCACTTTGCAGCGGCGTGACGCTTGAAAATATGAACCAATGCGCGTCATATTTTGCAAGCCGCATTCAGTCTGTCGCATCATCCGACAAATCCCCCGAAAGTTCGCAGAGCTCGGAAAATGATACGGAAAAGAACGGTGCTAAGAATTTTGTAAAGCTCTCAAACTCAGTTATCTCAAATGACAATGCCGACATTATGACAGGCTTTTTGCAGACAACAAAGGATTATTATGATACGGATGTTCTGCGTTTTGATTATGCAAGCGATGACGCTCTTAAAAAGCTTGACAAAAAATATGCCGATTTCACAAACAGCGGTTCTGTTTTTAAAAATCTTGACGCAAAGCAGAGCGTAATTTCGCTTTCTGCGGCAGATATCTGTGACAGATGGCTTAATCCTTATGCACAGACCGACCTTGAAAAGGGCAAGTTTAAGTCGGCTGACGGTGAAAAAGAGGTTACATATATGACCTCAAACGAAACATATATGAAGTCAAACAAGGCAACTGCCGTTATGAAATATTTTTCGCAGACGCCTCTGAAAATGATGATTGTTATGCCGAACGAAGGTGTTTCGCTTGATGATTACGCAACCGATTTTACAAGCCTTGAGTACACAACATTGCTTGACAGCGTTGATGTAACCAAAACAGCCAAGGCAAAAATCCCTGAATTTTCAGTTGACGGAAGCAAATCCGCAGAGGATGTAACGCAGATTGTTGAAAAAAGCGGAATCAATTCATCGTTCACGGCTGACCGTTCAAGCTATAAAAACCTGAGCCGTTCCGATGATATTGCGTTCAGCGCAATGTATGACATCGCTCCGTCGCTCTCAATCAATGCCGGCGGAATCGGCGGTATGCAGTCAAACGGCGATAAGGCAGAGCTTGAAAAAAGAATACAAAAGCTCGCCGACACGGATGTTACGGTAGAATTTAACCGTCCGTTTATGTTCGTTATCCTCGATAACGAAAGCGATATCCCGTTGTATATGGGAACATACACAGGCTGACTTTGTCAGCGGTGAAGAGTGAAAAGTGAATAGTTAAAAGTTATGGTCGGGCAGACAGTTTGCAAAACGCAAAGCAAGGTTGCCCGACCGTTTGTTTTTTACGAAAGCCGCAGACCGTTTGTGTGAGCCGTATTCTCTTATACGGTATTACAATCATTTTTAAAAAGTGATAATTGTAAAAAATATTCAAAAGCATATGGAATTTGAATTGAAAATTTGATATAATGAACACATATTGTTAATCTTTTAAAGGGGGACGGTATCGTGTCGAGAAATCCAATGCAAAAACAAAAGCTCTTGTATCTGCGCAAAATTATGCTTGAAAAAACAGACGAAAACCACGGCTTGACCTCAAGCGAAATACTCGCGGAGCTTGCGTCCTACGGAATACAGGCCGAGCGAAAAAGTCTTTACGACGATTTGCAGGTGCTTGAAAAGTTCGGTATGGATATTTGTAAAACAAAATCCTCAACCGTGAAATATTATGTCGGAAGCAGAGATTTTGAACTTCCCGAATTAAAACTTCTTGTTGACGCAATTCAAAGCTCAAAGTTTATCACCGAGAAAAAGAGCTTTTCGCTGATTCACAAGATTGAGGGCCTTGCCAGTGTTTATGAGGGCAAGGAGCTGCAGCGTCAGGTGGTTATTTCAAACCGAGTCAAAACCATGAACGAACGAATTTATTATTCGGTTGACAAAATTCAGAATGCAATAGCACTCAACCGCAAAATCTCGTTCAAATACTACCGTTGGGAACTCGATTTTTCGGGAACGGAGCGAATTGTTAAGCGCGAAAAAATCAGGGACGGCGGATACACGGCATCACCGTGGGCGCTGTGCTGGGATGATGAGAATTACTATCTCATTGCCTATGACACCTGTGCCGACAGTATAAAGCATTACCGTGTTGACAAAATGGACGATATTGAGGTGCTTGACGATGAGCGTGACGGGGGAAAGACCTTTGAAAAATTTGATCCTGCAGATTATTCAAAGGGCGTTTTTTCAATGTTCGGCGGTGAAAAAGCTACGGTTAAGCTGTCGGTTGACAATGATTGCATAGGTGTTATTGTTGACAGGTTCGGCAGAGATATTTTTGTTACAAAGGAAAGCGACACAACATTCGGTGTATCGGTTGATATTATGACAAGCAAACAGTTCTACGCTTGGGTATTCGGTCTTGGCGGAAAGGTCAGAATTATATCACCGCAAAATGTTGTTGATGAATTTAAAAAACAGCTTGAAAATGTAAATGAATCATTTTAATTGCCGTATGATTGGCAACATTTCATATTAAAATCGTTAAATAATAATGTCTGATTCGGAAACAATCATAACAATTATCAGTAGAAAAATTGATACATTATTGCGTAGAATAAAAAATCAATTAACATACAGCAGACAGCGGAATATTTAAAATTTGCACTAATTGCAGTTTATACATTTATTTTTTGCTCATTTGTCGTAATTATTGACTTTATTGTGCATAAAGTCTATTATATTGTTGCAGTGATTATTTGTGTTGTTTTCAGACACAAAATGTTTGAAGACATAATTTTTTAGAATCGGGGTTATTATTATGAATTTTGATTTCTTGCGTTCGGCAACCGCATCCAGTTCAGCTTACAGAGTAGTCTGCGGTGAAATGATTATTGACAGCAATATGTGGAATGTTCACAACGAGGTTCTTGTGGCTGTTGTAAGGGACGGCTATATGACCGTTGAAATGGGTGCTGACACTTATTCGCTCTCAACAGGCGACATTTACTTTATTTCACCTAATCAGAGATATAAGATAAACAACACAGGCAACGCAAGGGTTGAGGTTGTCCTTCTCAACCTTTCAAATCCCGCGTCACTTACTCAGGAATTTATTCCGCAGAGCCTCATCAGAGGTCTTGTAACAGGCAACTGTACTCACTTTGCAAAGATTCCGAGGGGCGACTACCGTTACAACAACCTTATTGACGATATTAACACAGTTATTACTGCCGAGAATGAAAAGCATGAGTATTTTCAGATTCTTGTTCACGGCAAAATGTACGATATTTTCTACATTCTTTTCTCATCCGGTCTTGTGAAAATTTGTGATGTTGAAGCTCAGGGCAAAAAGTACCGTGCTCTTCGCAGAATTACAGAGTATATCAACAACAATTTCTGCGACAGTATCACTCTTGATACAATAGCACAGACAACAGGTCTTAGCCGTTACTATGTATCACACCTCTTCAAGGAGCTTATGAATACAACATTTGTAAACTACCTCAATGAGCTTAGACTCACAAGAGCGGCAATGCTTCTTACAACAACAGACACTCCCGTCATAGAAATTGCAGGAATGTCGGGCTTTAACAACATCTCAAATTTCAACAGAGCATTCAAAATGTACTACGATACAACACCGTCAAAGTACAGAAGAGCTGAGAAACAGTCAGTATAAACAGATATTTTTACAGTAAAAAGGGCTGCGAAGAACGAAGTCTTAAGCTTCATTTCTTCACAGCCTGACTTATTTTGCGAAGCACGGCGAATTTATAAAATTTAAACATAAGAATATATATAAATAAACCGCAAAAAGGCACATAACCGTCATCGTTTTCGATTATGTGCTTTCTTGCTTTTGTTGGGCTGTTTTTCGCGCTCCCCCTTTTGCTTTATAGGTAATATTTTACCTTCTTCGGTAGTATTGTTTAAAAAAGGCAGTCCATTTTTGTAGAGTTCCCAAGTTGAAAACAACCGTGTACAGTGGTATAATTAAGGCGTGTGTAATATTTACTGCACATAAATTGTTTGTGTTTAGAAGTATTAAACGGCGGTGAAACGATGAAGTTTTTTAATAAAAATGTCAACAAAGTTTTGTCGGTTGTTCTTGTTGTGATTTCCGTTTTGGTAGTACTGCAGTTTGTCTGCTCAAACGGAACGCTTAATGCAGGCGAAACTCCAAGAGAGTCGGCAATGGCAAGGGTTAATCCAAATATTCAGAGGATTATGCCTACAACGGCGGTTCCTGCAACAGTTCCCGTTGAAACAACCACAGCAAAGCCAAAGGCTGTAACTCAGCCGGCAACAAAAGCCACCAAGGCGACCAAAGCGACTAAAGCAACAAAGGCTGCCAAGGCTACAACTCAGCCAATTACTACTGAGGCGGCAACGGTTCCGTTTGCAACCGCAATTCCGCCCAAAGAACCTGTTGACTATCAGTCACAATGGGACGCAGGTTATCTTGTTGCGATTGATAATCCGGACAAAACCTATGAATGTGCAAAGGTTACTCTAACAGATGAGGACAGAGATTTGCTTGAAAGGCTCTGTATGGGTGAGTTCGGCTCGGGAGGTTTTATCGGTGCGGCGCTTATTGCACAGTCTGTAAAGGACGCAATGTGCTTTGACGGCTACCCGACTGTTGAATCGGTAATTAAAAACTGTCATTACACAGGCAGTACCAAAATCGGTACTAACGAGGCTTGTATTCAGGCGGTAAGTTATATTTTTGATGAGAACAAAGACGCGGTTCAGCACCGCATTATGTATATGTATAATCCCGATATGGTTCAAAGTGCCTTCCATGAAAGCCAGAACTATATTTTGACATATCAGACCGTCAGATTTTTTGACAGATGGGGATATTGACGGAGGCTGTTGACTGCACCCATACAGACTTGAAACAGTGTGAAAAATATGATATAATAAGCCGTATATATGTGGCAATTGTGCTGTGGGTGAAAAATGCGCCGATCGGCACACTAAAACATAAGTTTCGGAGGGATATTATTATGGCTGAAAAAACTGTCCGTACACGATATGCACCAAGCCCGACAGGTTTTATGCATGTCGGCAACCTGCGTACTGCTCTTTATGAGTACCTCGTTGCAAAATCACAAAACGGTAAATTTGTTCTCAGAATTGAAGATACCGACCGTGAACGCCTTGTTGAGGGTGCGGTTGATGTTATATACGATACAATGAAGCTTGCAGGACTTAAACACGATGAAGGTCCCGATATCGGCGGCGATTTCGGTCCTTATGTTCAGTCCGAAAGAAAGGATATGTACCTTCCTTATGCCGAGCAGCTCATCAAAGAGGGCAAGGCTTACCGTTGTTTCTGCACAAAGGAAAGACTTGAAAAGTTACAGGAGGACAGCGTTGGCGGCGGTTATGACAGACATTGCCGCAATCTTCCGCAGGAAGAAATCGACAGACTTCTTGCCGAGGGTATACCTTATGTAATTCGCCAGAAAATGCCGATTGAGGGCAGTACAACCTTTACAGACGCGGTTTTCGGTGAAATCACAGTTGAAAACAGCGAGCTTCAGGATCAGATTCTCATTAAGACTGACGGCTACCCGACATACAACTTTGCAAATGTAATTGACGACCACACAATGGGCATTACTCATGTTGTCCGCGGTTGTGAATATTTAAGCTCCACACCGAAATATAATCTTCTTTATGAGGCATTCGGCTGGGAAATTCCGACATATATCCACCTTCCGCTCATTATGGGCAAGGACGCCGACGGCAATGTTTCAAAGCTTTCAAAGCGTCACGGTGCAACAGGCTTCTATGACCTCATTAACGAGGGCTACCTTCCGCAGGCAATCATCAACTATATTGCACTTCTCGGCTGGTGTCCAAAGGATAATCAGGAAATTTTTACTCTTGCAGAACTTGAAAAAGAGTTTGATGTAAGCGGTATCAGCAAGTCACCGTCAATTTTTGACTATGACAAGCTTTCATGGTTCAACGGTGAGTATTTAAAGGCTATGACTCCCGAAGAATTTACGGATGTTTGTATGCCATACTATAAGAAAGTTTTCGGTGACAGAGAAATGCCTTTTGAGAAGTTTGCCGAAATTCTTCAGAAAAGAACTACAAAGCTTACGGATATTCCCGAAATGCTAGGTTTCTTTGCAGAACTTCCCGAATATGACAAGGAGCTTTTCGTAAATAAGAAGAGCAAGACTAATCTTGAAAACGCTCCCGTTGTATTGCGTGAGGCCTACGAAAGATTAAAGGCTCTGCCGACATGGGACAACACTTCAATTCACGATTGCCTCATCAATATGGCAGTTGAAAAAGAGCTTAAAAACGGCACTGTTATGTGGCCTGTAAGAATTGCCGCGGCAGGCAAGACAGTAACTCCGGGCGGTGCTGTTGAAATTCTTGACATTCTCGGAAGAGAAGAGTCGCTCAGAAGACTTGAAATCGGTCTTGAAAAGCTCGGTGCATAATTCTACTGACGGAGGTACACGGCAAATGGCTGATGAAATAAAGAATGTTGAGGGTGACGCTGCCGTTCAGGGCAACTTCATCTGGGATTTTATAAAAGAGGATACTGCCGAGGGCGGAAGATTTGAGGGTAAAAAGGTTCACACCCGTTTTCCTCCCGAACCGAACGGCTATCTTCACATAGGTCATGCAAAGGCTCTTTGCATTGACTTTGGTACTGCCGAGCATTTCGGCGGAATCTGCAATCTTCGTATGGACGATACCAACCCTACAAAGGAAGATGTAGAATATATTGACGCTATCAAAGAGGATATCAAGTGGCTCGGTTACGATTGGGACGACAGATTTTTCTATGCATCACAGTATTTTGATCAGATGTATGAATTTGCCGTTGAGCTTATCAAAAAGGGACTTGCATATGTTTGTGAGCTTACTCCCGATAAGGTGAGAGAATACAGAGGCGACACACAGACTCCTGCAAAGAGTCCGTACCGTGACCGTCCTATAGAAGAAAGCCTTGATTTGTTTGAGAGAATGAAAAACGGCGAATTTGAGGACGGCAAAATGACTCTCCGTGCAAAGATTGACCTTGCGTCGGGTAACTTTAATATGCGTGATCCTGTTATCTACAGAATTAACAGACTCAAGCATCACAGAACAGGCGACAAGTGGTGCATTTACCCTATGTATGACTTTGCTCACCCGATTGAGGATGCTCTTGAGGGCATTACGCACAGCCTTTGTTCACTTGAATTTGAGGCTCACCGTCCGCTTTATGACTGGGTAATTAACAATATTTCCGTTCCGTGCAAGCCAAGACAGATTGAATTTGCAAGACTCGGAATTAACAACACGGTAATGTCGAAGAGAAAGCTCCGTGAACTCGTTGAAAAGAACTATGTAAGCGGCTGGGACGATCCGAGAATGCCCACACTCTGCGGACTTCGCAGAAGGGGTTACACACCAAAGTCAATTCGTTCGTTCATTGAGCAGATTGGTGTTTCAAAGGTTAATTCAATTGTTGAATACGGCTTTCTTGAGCATTGTCTGCGTGATGACCTTAACGAAACAGCAGAGCGTACAATGTGCGTTTTAAAGCCTGTTAAGCTTGTTATTACAAACTATCCCGAGGGACAGAGCGAAGAATTTGAGGTTGAGAACAACCCGAACCGTCCCGAGGACGGCACAAGAAAGGTTACTTTCAGCCGTGAGCTTTATATTGAAGAAACCGACTTTATGGAAGAACCCGTAAAGAAGTATCAGCGCCTTTATCCCGGCAACGAGGTAAGAATCAAGTCTGCATACATCGTAAAATGCACAGGCTGCAAAAAGGATGAAAACGGCAATGTTGTTGAGGTTTATGCAGAGTATGATCCCGAAACAAAGGGCGGAAATACTCCCGACGGCAGAAAGGTAAGAGGCACAATCCATTGGGTTGACGCTAACAACTGTCTTGATGCGGAAGTAAGACTTTACGATAACCTCTTTACGGTTCCGGACCCCGATACAGGCGACAGAAACTTCCTCGATTATCTTAACGAAAATTCACTTGAAGTTCTCACAGGCTGTAAGGCTGAAAAGAATATTGCAGGTGCAAAGGCTCCGAAAAGCTATCAGTTTATGCGCCACGGCTATTTCTGCATTGACAACAAGGACAGCTCACCCGAACACCTTGTATTCAACCGCAGCGTAAGCCTTAAAGACAGTTTTAAGAAGTAAAATAAACAAAGGGCGGTCTTTTCTTTGACCGCCCGCTTTAATAGGAATTTGTGTTCATTAAATATGTTTTGATGTAATCAATAATATGTTTAAATTTGCACACAATGTGTTCAATCGTGTGCAATACACACGAACGGGCGGATGATAACCGCCCCTACCGGGTATTAATATGATGAAAAAAATACTTGTAACAGGTGCGTCCGGCGGAATCGGTTCGCAGACTGCTGTCGCTTTTGCAAAATGCGGTTGCGATGTTGCGTTGCATTACTCGAAAAATTCCGAAAAAGCCGAAAGCCTTGCCGAAAAGCTTACAAATGAATACGGCATAAATGCCTTTGCTGTTCAGGCAGATGTTTCCGATTATGAAAGCGTTTGCAAAATGTTTGACAAAATCGACAGCCGTTTCGGTAACCTCGATGTGCTTATCAACAATGCGGGAATTGCACAGCAAAAGCTGTTTACCGACATAACTCCCGATGAATGGAAGAAAATGACGGGAGTTAACCTTGACGGTGTTTTCTACTGCTCGCAACAGGCACTCAAAAGATATATGATTAAAAACCACGGCGGTGTTATTCTCAATATCAGCTCAATGTGGGGACAGGTCGGTGCGTCTTGTGAGGTACATTACAGTGCGTCAAAGGCGGGTGTAATCGGACTTACCAAAGGTCTTGCCAAGGAGGTCGGTCTGTCGGGAGTGCGTGTCAACTGTATTTGTCCCGGTGTGATTATGACCGATATGATGAAAGGCTTTGATGAGCAGACCGTACAGGAGCTTAAAGAGGAAACTCCGCTTAATATGCTCGGTATGCCCGATGATATTGCAGAAACTGCTGTGTTTCTCTGCAGCGACAGGGCAAGGTTCATCACGGGACAGATTGTCGGTGTAAACGGTGGAATGATTATTTAACTTAATAAGAGTATGAAAAAACGGTCGGAATTTGATTTCCGACCGTGATTTTTTACTGTATTTATATGTTTATGGGTTTAGCTTTTGCCGTTGAGAATATCGGCAATGATTTCTCTCTCGTCCATATGGTACTTAACACCTTTGATTTCCTGATAATCCTCATGACCTTTGCCTGCAAGTACGATAATATCTCCGTCCTCGGCATTGTCCATGCAATATTTAATTGCATCTCTGCGGTTCGGCACGACAACATACTTGCCGTCGGTTTTTGCAAGACCTGTCTTGATGTCCTCAATGATGTCCATAACATCTTCAAATCTTGAGTTGTCTTCCGTTACAACCGAAAGGTCTGAAAGTCTGCCCGAGGTTTCGCCCATTTCATAACGGCGAACTTTCGGACGGTTGCCGCCTGCACCGAACATTGTAATAAGTCTGTGCGGATTGTATTGGCGAAGTGTTTCAAGTACATTTTCCATTGAAAGTGCGTTGTGTGCGTAGTCGATGATGAGTGTGTAGTTGTAGGGAACAGGCACACGCTCAACTCTGCCCTTGACCTTGGCAACCTTGAGAGCGTCAATAATCATCTGATCTTCAATTTCGTCAAAGAATGAAACTGCCGAAATTGCCGCAAGTGCGTTGTATGCATTGAATTTGCCGGGAATGTCAACATCAACAGAAAGATTTTTGATTCCCTCTGTTTCAAAGTGAACACCGACAAATCCGTTTTCGGAGAGAAGATGAGCATTTTTGCCCTTCAAGTCCGCATTGTCGGCAAAACCGTAGGTGAGAACAGAACCCTTGAAATCCTTTGTGATATCCTTCCATGCGGGATCGTCAATATTTGCAGCGGCAAATTTGCATTGTCTGAAAAGCAGACTCTTGCAGTAGAGATATTCCGCAAGGTCTTTGTGTTCAACACCGCCGATGTGGTCGTCCGAAAAGTTTGTAAAGATGCCGACATCAAAAGTCATGCCTGCAAGACGGCTGTGTTTAAGTCCGATTGACGATGCCTCAATTACCATAGCCTTGCAGCCGGCGTTAATCATATCACGCATTGATTTCTGAATAATGTATGATTCGGGAGTTGTGTTGTCGGTTTTGTGGGTTTCTCCGCCGTAAACAACACCGAGTGTTCCGATTGTGCCGGTCTTGATTCCTGCGTGTTCAAAAATTTCCGCAACCATTGCTGTTGTTGTGGTTTTGCCCTTTGTGCCTGTGATTGCAACCGTATAGAGCTCATCCTCGGGATGTCCGAAAAATTCAATGCTCATAAGCGAAAGAGCGTATCTTGTGTCATCAACCTTTACAACGGCAACATCACTCGGCACTTCAAAGTCGAGGCTGTCGCTGATAACGAGTGCCGACGCACCTTTTTCAACGGCTGACTTTGCGTACCTGTGTCCGTCTGAGGTATAGCCCTTAAGGCACACAAAGGCCGTGCCTTTTTTAACCCTTCGCGAATCATAGATAATATCCGAAATTTCGGTATCAAGATTTCCCTGAACCGTGTATTCAAGATTTACAAGGAGATTTCTAAGTTTCATTATCGTACAGCTCCGTTTCCCCGACTCACGGTCGGATTCTGTTTTGCGTTACCCTATAATTATAACAATTGTCAGCGCTTATTACAACTATATGTTAAAAAATTAATGTGTGATGTTTGAAATAAATGCCTTTGTTTTGTGATTGGTCATTTTTTACTAAAATCAGGAAAATTTGCCGAAATTCAAGCTTATTTTATGAATAAAGAATATAATTTGGGTGTTATGTCAAATAACCGTCGGGCGTGATTGTGTAACTTGTACGAATGGCATTTTAGCAAAATAAACAATTCAAATCAATACAATTTGTGCAATAAGTAAAATTTCAATAAAAAAGATGTCATATTGCACAAAAATAATTTTGATTTTTAACAACATAGATAAAAAGTACAAAGGGAGTTGAAATTCAGGCGATTTTTTGATATGATTTATGTAGCGGATATGATGCACTTTGTGCGTTATATCCTCAAAAAAAGTATGTAATCCGAAAGGACACTACGAAAATATTCAGAAAGAGGGATTTTTCCAATGAAAAAGATTCTCGCCATTTTATTGGCAGGTATGATGACAGCTACTGCACTTGTTGGCTGCGGCGGCGGAGACGCATCATCGAAAACAGACAACGGTTCAAAAGCAGACAACGGTTCTTCGGACGGTGCTGCTAAGATTGAAGGCTCAATCGTTGACGACAGCTACTTCGGCGATGAAGGTACAGACAGCAAGCCTGTAACTCTTAAGGTATGGGCTCCTGATGCTGCTGTAAGCCTTGTTAAAGAGCAGGTTGAGGCTTTCAAAAAGGCTTATCCTAAAAGAAAGTTTAAGGAAATCTCAGTTGTAGCACAGGGCGAAAAGGATGCTGCTACAAATATACTTAACGATGCTACAACAGCTGCAGATGTATTCAGCTTCCCGAGTGATCAGCTCAACAAGCTTGTTGATGCAGGCGTTATTTCTCAGGTTGCATTTAAGGATGCCGTAACAGAGGCTAATGATGAGGGAACTGTAAAAGCAGGTACACTTAATGGTACCCTCTATGCTTATCCTGAAACAAACGATAACGGTTACTATCTCGTTTATGATAAGTCAGTAGTTTCCGACGAGCAGGCTCAGACACTTGAGGGTGTTCTTGAGGCTTGTAAGAAGGCAGGCAAGAAGTTCATTATGAATGCCGGTGACGGTTACTATGCTTGTACTTTCGCTTTCACTGCAGGTGTTAAAATTGACGGTCTTGAAAAAGACGGTATTACACAGAAGTTTGTTAAATATGACGAAGATGAAGCTGTTGCAACACTTCAGGCTTTTGCAAAGCTCATCAAGGATTACAGGGGTACATTCCAGTCACTTGACGTTGCTAACATCGCTTCAGGTTTTGCAGGCGGTAAGTGTGGCGCAGGTATCGACGGTTCATGGGATACAGCTTCTAACCAGAAGGCTCTCGGTGACAACTTCGGTGCTGCAAAGCTTCCTACAATCAATGTCAACGGCACAGACAAGCAGCTTATCTCAATTTTCGGTTATAAGTACATCGGTGTAAACGGTTCTTCTAAGTTCCCGGCAACAGCTCAGATTCTTGCTCACTATCTTGCAGGTGAAGAGTGCCAGCTCCAGAGAACTGAGAAGCTCGGTTGGGGACCTTCAAACAAGAAGGTTCAGGAAAACAAAGCTGTAACAGGTTCTCCTGTTCTTAAGGCTATCGGTGAGCAGGCTAAGAATGCTTGTATACAGGTTAATGTTGCTAATACATTCTGGGATCCTATGGCTAACCTTGGCAACAAGATCATCGCTGACACATGCAATCCTTCAGATGCAGCTGCTATGAAGAAGCTTCTTAACGAAACAATTTCTAACGTTAGGGACGAGGGCTAATCGTTAAGTAAGTTAAATTGATTTAATTTAATTGATTAATTAGCTGCGGGACACTCCGAAAACGGAGTGTCCCGTAAAAAAAGAAAAAATGCGGACTGTCCGCTTGCGTTATCAATTTGTGTATTCGCCTGACTAATAATGTTTTATTACGAACGGCAACTATTATAAGATAGCGTAAAAAGTATTATTAGTTTGGTGTATTAGAGAGATTTGCAAATTATTAAGGAGAGCGCCTAATGACATATGTTGAATACAAACAGCTCAATCCTTTCCAGAGATTTGCCTACAACACAAAGAAGTTTTTCTGTAACATTCCTCATGCCGTTGCCCATTTTTTTACAGCACTCGGCAAGGCAATAGTTAAGTTCTTCGTAGGCATCGGCAAGGGCTTTGCCAACTACGGCAAGACCTTCGTAAAAGGCGACTGGGCTACAAAACTTTCCTACCTTATTTTCGGTGTAGGTGATCTTAGCAAAGGTAAATATTACAAGGGTATTCTTTTCTTCGCTGTTGAAGTTCTCTATATCCTTTATATGGCATTTTTCGGTTGGGGATATCTCAAAATGTTCCCGACACTTGGTGTTCAGGCTCAGAGAACTGAATATATCAACGGTATCATTCCAAAGCAGGTACCCGGCGATAACTCAATGCTTATTCTGCTTTACTCGGTATTGACACTCGTAATCACAGTAGTGGTTTTCGCTATTTACATAGTAAACATCAAAGATGCGTACAGACATCAGATTATGAAGGCTAACGGTCAGAAACCGACTTCATTCAAATATGATATGAAGCAGTTCCTTGACGGTAAGTATCATATCACACTTATGTCATTCCCTGTACTTATGATCGGTATCTTCAATGTTTTGCCGCTCATATTTATGATTTTGATTGCATTTACCAACTATGATAAACAGCATATGCCTCCGGGAACACTGTTCACATGGATTGGTTTTGACAACTTCGGCTCACTCTTCAACCTTGTTGAAGGTGCTAAGAAGGGCTATACATTTATTAAGCTCACAGAATGGACTCTTATCTGGGCTGTTGCAGCTACATTCTCAAACTATATCCTTGGTATGATCTTCGCTCTTATGATCAACAAGAAGGGTATCAAGTTTAAATCACTCTGGAGAACACTTTTCGTTATTACAATAGCTGTTCCTCAGTTCGTATCACTTCTTCTCATGAACCAGATGCTCCAGTCAAACGGTGCTATAAACATCCTGCTTTCAAACATTACAAACAGTCATGTTGAAATTCAGTGGCTGAGTGATAATGCAACACTGGCTCGTTGGGTAGTTATCATCATTAACTGTTGGGTAGGTATTCCGTACACCATCCTTTCTATGTCGGGTATTCTTATGAATATTCCTGAGGATCTCTATGAATCTGCAAGAATTGACGGTGCAGGTCCTGTAAAGACATTTACGGCTATCACACTTCCGTATATGCTCTTTGTTACAACTCCTCAGCTCATTACCCAGTTTGTCGGCAACATCAATAACTTTAATGTTATTTACCTGTTGTCAAACGGTGATCCGACGACCGAAAAATATTATCAGGCCGGTGAAACCGATATCCTTGTTACATGGCTCTTTAAGCTGACCATGAACTCTCAGGACTACGGACTTGCTGCCGCGATAGGTATTTTGGTATTTGTTATTTGCGCAACGCTCTCACTCATTGTGTATAATAACTCAAAATCAATGAAGGATGAGGAGGCGTTCTCATGATAAAAAGTTACAAGTTAAGAAGACACATTGCGAACGCTTTTGTTTACCTGTTCCTTATTGTAATGGGTTTCGTTTGGATTTCTCCGTTCATCTATCTTTTAATGCATTCATTCCGTGGCGGTGCTGAAATTTACGGAAGTACAATTATCCCGCAGGAATGGACACTCCAGAACTACATTGATTTGTTCACAGGCTCAGGCGGTACTGCAAGCCTTAACTTCCCGAGATGGTTTCTTAACACATTCGTAGTTGCTTGTTTCAGCTGCGTAATTTCTACAATTTCGGTTCTTATGGTTAGTTACGCATTCAGCCGACTCAGATTTAAGGCTCGTAAAAAGTTTATGAATGTTGGTATGATTCTCGGTATGTTCCCCGGCTTCATGACAATGGTTGCTATTTACTACCTTCTCAAGGCAATGGGTCTTACTCAGACTCTCGTTGCTCTTGTAATCTGTTACAGTTGCGGTGCCGGTCTTGGTTTCCAGATTTCAAAGGGCTTCTTTGATACAATTCCAAGAGCACTTGATGAGGCAGCGACCATTGACGGTGCTACCAAGAACCAGATTTTCTGGAAGATTATTCTTCCTATGTCAAAGCCGATTGTTGTTTACACGGTTCTTACTTCATTCATCGGACCGTGGACAGACTTCATTCTTGCTAAGATTATCATGGGTGACGCTCGTGACAACTATACTGTTGCTATCGGTCTTCAGCTAATGATTCAGCAGGACTTTAAGAACGCATACTACAAGCAGTTCCTCGCAGGTTCTGTTGTTGTTGCTGTCCCGATTACACTTCTCTTCCTCAAGATGCAGAAGTATTATGTTGAAGGTGTAACAGCCGGTGGCGTAAAGGGTTAATCCAATATACAAAAGCTCTCACGGGCGGCAGTCACAGGCTGCCGCCCATTTTAATTTTACGGAGGATACTATGAAAAAAATTCTTTCCATTCTTCTTGCCGGTGCAATGCTTGCGGGTTGTGTGCTTACAGGCTGCTCCGATTCTTCATCATCAAAGTCAGATTCATCCGACGGCAATACTGCAAAAGTTGCCGATCCGATTGAAGGCGTTAAGGCAACTGCATCAACCGATAAATACAGAAACTACTACGAAATTTTCGTAAACTCTTTCTGCGATTCAAACGGTGACGAAACAGGCGACCTTCAGGGAATCATCTCTCAGCTTGACTACCTTAATGACGGCGATCCGAATTCGGGTGACGACCTCGGTGTTGACGCAATCTGGCTTACTCCGATTATGCCGTCAAAGTCATATCATAAGTATGATGTTGAAGATTATTACAATATTGATCCCGACTTCGGTACGCTCGACGATTTTGACAAGCTTATTGAAGAATGTCACAAGCGTGGCATAAATGTAATTCTTGACCTTGTTTTGAATCACGCATCTTCAAAAAATCCGCTCTTTACAAAGGCTGTTGAAGAGGTTGCCGATAATAAGCTTGACGGCAACGCCGAGTATTTTGAAATTCACAAGGCGTCATATTTTGACAGCGATACACAGACTATCAGTCTTGGAAACGGTTATGCCTGTGAGGCAAACTTTTCTCAGGAGATGCCCGAATGGAATCTCAATTCTAAAAAGACGAGAGAAGAATTTACAAAAATTGCGAAATTCTGGCTTGACCGAGGAGTTGACGGTTTCAGACTTGACGCTTGCAAATACTTTACAAATAAGGAAACCGACGGAACAGAATTTCTCAAGTGGTTCTACGACACCTGCAAGGGCATAAAGGAAGATGTCTATATGGTTGGCGAGAACTGGACCGATGATTCCGATATTCAGGAGCTTTACAAATCCGGCATCGACAGCCAGTTTGCATTCAAGTTTTCAACCTCAACAGGCACAATTATCAGCAACATCATTTCGCAGGGCGGTATGGCTACTGTCAAAAAAATTATGAACTACGATAACAAAATGACAGAGTCAAATCCTAATGCTATTAATGCAATGTTCCTTTCAAACCACGATCAGGTTCGTAGCGGAAACGCACTTGAAACTCAGGGACTTTCTTCTCAAAAACTTGCAGCCGCAGTTTATATGCTTGCGCCGGGTAATCCGTTCATCTATTACGGAGAGGAAATCGGCATTAAGGCTCCGAATACCACAAACGATGCTGCATACAGAACACAGATGGTTTTTGACAGCGACAACCTTCCCGATATTTATGTAAACGGTATCGGAGAAGAGGCAGAAGTGCCTACCGGCGGCGGTGTGAAACAGCAGCTTGCCGACAAGGATTCTCTCCTCAACTACTATCGCAGAATTATCACAATCAAAAATCAGAACCCCGAAATTGCAAGGGGCAGAATTGTAGGCACACAGGGCTTTGATGATAAGACAGTCGGCGCTTACTATGTTGAGTATGAGGATTCAAAGCTCCTCATTATTCATAACTTCAGCAAGAATGACGCCAAGGAGCTTACAATTACAGACGATATGATTAAGAACGCAACTCTCCGTGCAGACCTTATCCCCGAAAGCAGCTCAAAGCATACCGAACTTAAAGACGGAAAAATCTCTGTACCGCCACAGTCAACGGTAATCATTAAGTCGGCTGAATGATTTTTTGTTCGTGCAGATAGTTTGTAATATCAAAAGCATATTATGCCCGAGCGTAGTATAGCTACCATTTGCACAATTTTGTAGGGGAAAACCTCGTTCTTCCGTGAGTAACGGCAGAAATTACATTTAAAAACAAATTTTGTAAATCCGCAAAAAATTGTTTGTTGCTACAAATGAAAAATTGAAAATTCCGAAAAAATTCTTGTTTTTGTCACACAGTTGTCAATATTGATGTGGTATAATAAAATCACAACATAAGGGAACGGCGAACATCGTCCCGATAAAACAGTGTATAAGTTTTTATTTGATATATTTTCCTCTCTCCTAAATAAAAATGAAAACGGAGGCTGTGAAGAACGAAGTCTTAAACTTCATTTCTTTACAGCCTCTTTTTCATTGCGGCGGTGTGCCACCCTACATTTGCTTTAAAATCAAACATTGTTGCAACAAAAATAATATATTATTAAGATAAATCTTGAAAATATTAGTTATATATGATATAATTCAAACATATGATGATGTAGAATTTCAGAAAGGAGAATGTATATGCCCACAAAGCAAAAAGAAGATAGCAACAGATGTGTGCTTACTTTACCTCTCCTTACTGAACCTTGGCAAGAACATATTATTGAAAAAAGATTTAAGATTATCGAACATCTGAAAAATCAGCTTATATCCATTGAATTGAGAAAGCTTAAGAATCTTCAACGAACCAAAGCGTACAAGAATTTGATGAAACGGATTGAATCTGTTCCAAAATCGGAGAGAACAGCATTATATAAGGAAAGAAATAAAATGTTGAAAGACGCAGGCTTTTCTCAATATACTTTTATGGATGATATGGCTGGAAAAAAGAGTTTGATGCAAAAACATTTTGAAAGTCATATAAATGTACAGATTGCACATAAAGCAGCCATTGATGTTTGGAGTTCATTTGAAAAGTTTTTATTTGGCACTGGTCAAATAGTACATTATCAAAAACGAGGAACATTATCTAGCGTTGCATCAAAATCACCGAAAACAGGTATGTTTTATTATTCTGATGAGAATATATTTAAATGGTCGGGCGGAGGAACAAAACCAAAGGGTGGTATTATTCTCTGCTTGCGGGTTGCTTCGGTAAAAACTAACTACGAAAAAGAAATGGTAGCAAACAATGAAATTAAGTATTACAGAGTAGTCAGAAAATGGATGAAAACTAAATATAAGTACTATCTTCAAATTACCTTTGCAGGAAAACCAGCCGACAAACATCGTGAAATTTCAACAGGCAGAGTCGGTATAGATATAGGAACGCAGACAATAGCAATAGCATCGGATAAAAGTGTTAAACTTCTTGAACTTGCAGATAAAGTAAATAAAAATCACATAAAGAAGTGTGAGTTACAGAGAAAACTTGATAGAAGCAGGCGATATACTAATCCTGATAATTTTAATCCCGACGGTACTGTGAAACGGGGTACAAAAGGGCATAAATTAAAATGGAATAAATCAAAGCATTACCTTGAAATAGCCGGAAAAATTCGTGAACTCGAGAGGAAAAATACCGATATACGAAAATATCAGCACACTTGTCTTGCAAACGATATTCTTGCTATGGGAAATCAGATATACATTGAGCCTATGAATTACAAAGGCTTGCAAAAAAGGGCTAAAGAAACGCAAGTTGACGAAAAAGGCAGATATAAAAAGAAAAAGCGTTTTGGAAAATCTCTTGCCAATAAAGCGCCGGCAATGTTTGTTACAATTCTGAAAACTAAGGCTGAACAACATGGCGGAGAGGTATATGAGGTTGATATAATGTCATATCGGGCGAGCCAATGTGACCACACAACAGGTGAATATACAAAACACGGTTTGAATGACAGATGGCGGATACTCGGAAACGGTGACAAGGTTCAGCGAGATTTGTATTCGGCATTTTTAATAAAAAACAGTAATAAAACGCACGATGAAATTGATTTAGATAAATGTTCAAAAACATATGACAGCTTTAAAAAATTACACGATAAAGAAATAGAAAATATAAGAAATGAGGTGATATTGAGAAAAAGGAGAAATATTTCCAGCTATGGAATCGCATAATAGGTGCGAATGATAAGTGAACATGAAAAGTGCGATATGTTCGCACAAAAATAAAGAAGGTCAGGGCATGTCCTAAACTATCAATGTTGCAAATTCAAGGTGAATTTGTACGATAGTAAAATGTTATGGGAATCAGATTCAGTGCTTTTGCGCCGTGTAAGTACTTTTTGCACTTGCCGCCGTAACTGAGAAGGTCTTTAGTACTATAACACTCACAAATTACGAATATTTTGCAGTTGCAATCCTCGTAGACAAGTGGGTTGCCAGTGACTGTATATCTTGTGATATATTTTTTATACTCTGTTGCAATCCTCGTAGACAAGTGGGTTGCCAGGTTGCAGGTACAAAAAACATCTGAAGATGATGTTGTTGCAATCCTCGTAGACAAGTGGGTTGCCAGCTTATATCGGATACAGGCATCTGTACATTTTTCAGGTTGCAATCCTCGTAGACAAGTGGGTTGCCAGTCGCGTCTATCCGCGGTGTCTCTCTCGTCTTTCCGGTTGCAATCCTTGTAGACAAGTGGGTTGCCAGTATATATATTCCGCAAAATTTGCGGTTTGTCACCGTTGCAATCCTCGTAGACAAGTGGGTTGCCAGGTGTTGGATTAAGCACACAAACTCCTGAATGTGGTTGCAATCCTCGCCGACAAAAAAGTAAATAAGTTTAATCGGGAAATGCTACAGATTGTGCATTTCCCATTTTTATGTTGTCAACCAAATAGCAGTTAATATTTGTTATAGCTGCCCCGCTTAAATTTTAGAAAAAAATGCTTGACAAAAAGTGAGCGGATAGTTTATAATGTTTAATCGTGGGACATTCTGTAATTGCGCCCGTTTTTGGGAATATTATTGATGTTTCACAAGGCTTTGCAAAAGCAAAGCAGTTTTATCAATTCTTATATTTTTTGAAAGGAGGACAAATAATGCCTACATTTAACCAGTTGGTACGCAAGGGCAGACAGGTTTCCGAGAAGAAGGCAAAGGCACCTGCTCTCTTAAAGGGTTGGAACTCAAAAAAGCGTGTTGCTATTGATCAGAGCTCCCCACAGAAGAGAGGTGTTTGTACTGCAGTAAAGACCGCTACACCTAAAAAGCCTAACTCAGCGCTCAGAAAGATTGCCAGAGTAAGACTTTCTAACGGTATTGAAGTCAGTTCCTATATTCCCGGCGTAGGTCACAACCTTCAGGAACACAGCGTTGTTCTTATCCGTGGTGGCCGTGTTAAGGACTTGCCTGGTGTTCGTTACCACATCGTTCGTGGTACACTCGACGCTCAGGGCGTTTCGGGCCGTATGCAGAGCCGTTCAAAGTACGGTGCTAAGCGTCCGAAGAAGGGTAAATAAGGAATTGACAAAACTCTCTTGACTTAAATTATTTAAGTTCTGCTATGCGGCAGGAATTTTACTATATATATTATGGTAGAATGTCTTGTTGGCATACGGGAGTTTGTCGCTTTCGAGTACCTATGATATCTCAATTATTGTGAAGGAGGGAAGCAAAGTGCCAAGAAGAGGTTCTATTGCGAAGCGTGATGTATTACCAGATCCGCTTTATAATTCAAAACTCGTAACTCGTCTTATCAACAACATTATGTACGACGGTAAAAAGGGCGTTGCTCAGAAAATTGTTTACGGTGCATTCGACATTATTGCTGAAAAGACAGGTAACAACCCGCTTGAGGTTTTTGAACAGGCTATGGAAAATGTAATGCCCGTTCTCGAAGTTAAGGCTCGTCGTGTCGGCGGTGCTACTTATCAGGTACCTATGGAGGTTCGTCCTGAAAGACGCCAGACACTCGGTCTCCGCTGGATTTCTACTTATTCAAGAGCTCGCAGCGAAAAGACAATGAAGGAAAGACTTGCAGGAGAAATCCTTGATGCCACAAACAGTGCCGGCGGTGCTTTCAAGAAGCGTGAAGACACTCATAAGATGGCTGAAGCTAACAAGGCTTTCGCTCATTACAGATGGTAATTTTATCATCAGCGTTTATTAGGAGGATTTTATGCCAAGACAGGTTCCACTTGAAAAAACAAGAAACATCGGTATCATGGCTCACATTGATGCCGGTAAAACCACAACAACTGAGCGTATCCTGTATTATACCGGCGTAAACCATAAAATCGGTGAGACACACGACGGTGCTTCCACAATGGACTGGATGGTTCAGGAAAAAGAGCGTGGTATCACAATCACCTCTGCTGCTACAACTGCATTCTGGTTCGGCAGCAAGCATCAGTATGACAAGCACAGAATCAACATCATCGACACCCCCGGTCACGTTGACTTCACTGTTGAAGTTGAGCGTTCACTTCGTGTTCTTGACGGTTCTGTAACAGTCCTCTGCGCAAAAGGCGGTGTTGAGCCTCAGTCTGAAACAGTATGGCGTCAGGCTGATAACTACGGCGTTCCGAGAATGGTTTATGTAAACAAGATGGACATCATGGGCGCTAACTTCTACCATGTTGTTCAGATGATGAAGGACAGACTTAAATGTAATGCTGTTCCGATTCAGCTTCCGATCGGTGCTGAGAGCGATTTCAGAGGCATCGTTGACCTCGTTACTATGAAAGCCGAAATCTATCACAACGAAGACGGCACAGACTACAGTGAAGAGGAAATTCCGGAAGAGATGCAGGATCTCGCTAACGAGTATCATGAGAAACTTATCGAATCAGTTGCTGAACTCGATGAAGATCTTATGGAGAAATACTTCGGCGGCGAAGAGCTTACAATCGACGAAATCAAGAGCACAATCAGAAAGGCTACTATTGACAACACAATGGTACCTGTAACCTGCGGTTCTTCTTACCGTAACAAGGGTGTTCAGATGCTCCTTGATGCTATCGTTGATTATATGCCTGCTCCGACAGATGTACCTGCTATCAAGGGTGTTGACCCTGAAACAGGCGATGAGGTTGAAAGACCGTCATCAGATAAAGAGCCATTCGCAGCTCTCGCATTCAAGATTGCTACTGACCCGTTTGTCGGTAAGCTCTGCTTCTTCAGAGTTTACTCCGGTACAGTTTCTGCCGGCACAACTGTTTACAACTCAGTTAAGGACACCAACGAGCGTCTCGGTCGTATCTTGCAGATGCACGCTAACGACAGAAAAGATATCGACTGCGTATACGCAGGTGACATCGCTGCTGCCGTTGGTCTTAAAAATACAACAACAGGTGATACTCTCTGTGATGAGAAGGCTCCTGTTATCCTTGAGTCTATGGAATTCCCTGATCCTGTAATTCGTGTTGCTATTGAGCCGAAGACAAAAGCAGGTCAGGAAAAGATGGGTATCGCTCTTGCAAAGCTTGCAGAAGAAGATCCTACTTTCAAGGCTTATACAGACGAAGAAACAGGTCAGACAATCATCGCAGGTATGGGTGAACTCCACCTCGAAATCATTGTTGACCGTCTTCTCCGTGAATTTAAGGTAGAAGCAAACATCGGTGCTCCACAGGTTGCATACAAGGAAACTATCCGCAAGGAAGCTTCTGTTGACGAAAAGTATGCTCGTCAGTCAGGTGGTAAGGGTCAGTACGGTCACGTTAAGATCAATATCTATCCTAACAAGGACAAGGGCTATGAGTTCGTCAACAACATTGTCGGCGGTGCTATTCCTAAGGAATACATTCCGGCTGTTGACCAGGGTATTCAGGGCGCAATGCTCAGCGGTGTTGTTGCAGGCTACAATGTAGTTGATGTTAAGGTTGAGCTTTATGATGGTTCTTATCATGAAGTCGACTCATCAGAAATGGCATTTAAGATTGCCGGTTCAATGGCATTCAAGAACGCTATGAAGAAGGCAGATCCTGTACTTCTCGAACCGATCATGAAGGTTACTGTTATCACTCCTGAGGAATACCTCGGCGATGTAATCGGCGACCTTAACTCTCGTCGTGGTATGATCCAGAGCATGGAAGCTGACAACGGCGTTCAGAGAGTTATCGCTCATGTTCCGCTTTCAGAGATGTTTGGTTACGCAACAGATATGCGTTCAAAGACTCAGGGCCGCGGTCAGTATGTTATGGAGCCTGACACATATGCAGAGGTTCCGAAGAACATTGCTGAAAAGATTATGAGTGAAAGAGCTAAGAAGGACTAATCGTTCCTTTTAATGCACTTTTTTCAAAAATGTATTGATTTTTTTAAAAAAAATTGATACAATATGTTTAAATCTATTGTAAATTCTTTTTACAACAATAAGGAGGAAATTTCCAATGGCAAGAGAAAAATTTGAAAGAAATAAACCCCATGTTAACATTGGTACAATCGGCCACGTTGACCATGGTAAAACAACACTTACTGCTGCTATCACAAAGGTTCTCAACCTCGAAGGCGACGCTGATTTCGTTGATTACGCTAACATCGATAAGGCTCCTGAAGAGAGAGAGCGTGGTATCACAATTAACACAGCTCACGTTGAGTATGAAACAGACAAGCGTCACTATGCACACGTTGACTGCCCAGGCCATGCTGACTATGTAAAGAACATGATCACTGGTGCTGCTCAGATGGACGGCGCTATCCTTGTTGTATCAGCTGCTGATGGTCCTATGCCACAGACAAGAGAGCATATCCTTCTTTCTCGTCAGGTAGGTGTACCTTACATCGTAGTATTCATGAACAAGACTGACCAGGTTGACGATCCTGAGCTCCTCGAGCTCGTAGAGATGGAGATTCGTGACCTCCTCAACGAGTATGAGTTCCCGGGCGACGATACACCAATCATCAAGGGTTCAGCTTACCTTGCTCTTACAAGCACATCAAAGGATCCTAACGCTCCTGAGTACAAGTGCATCCACGAGCTTATGGACGCTGTTGACGAGTATATTCCAACTCCTGACCGTAAGGCTGACCAGCCATTCCTTATGCCTGTTGAGGACGTATTCACAATCACAGGTCGTGGTACTGTTGCAACCGGTAGAGTTGAAAGAGGTCAGGTTAAGACTGGTGAAGAAGTTGAAATCGTTGGTCTTACAGACGAAAAGAGAAAAGTTGTTGTTACAGGTCTTGAAATGTTCAGAAAGACTCTTGACTTCGCTGAAGCAGGCGACAACGTAGGTGTTCTTCTCCGTGGTGTTCAGAGAACTGAAATCCAGAGAGGTCAGGTACTTGCTAAGCCGGGTACAATTCACCCACACACAAAGTTCCGTGGCCAGGTTTATGTTCTTACTAAGGACGAAGGCGGCCGTCATACTCCATTCTTCAACAACTATCGTCCACAGTTCTACTTCAGAACAACTGACGTAACAGGTACAATCTCACTCCCAGAGGGCGTAGAGATGTGCATGCCTGGTGATAACGTTGAAATGGATGTTGAACTTATTACTCCTATCGCTATCGAAGTTGGTCTTCGTTTCGCTATCCGTGAAGGCGGCAGAACAGTAGGTTCAGGCGCAGTTATCGCTATTAACGATTAATTTTAACCGATTATCGTTTCATTTTTAACATTCAGAGCCGATGCTTTAGCGTCGGCTCTTTTTGTTGTGTGTAGGGACGGATATCATCCGCCAGACAGGAAATGGCAGATATCGTTTGTTGAAAACAAATTTAATAAATCTCACAAAAATGTGGTCCTACCACAGCGGCAAACAGTGATTGCAATCACTTCGGGTTTACACACGAAGTGAATAGGTAATCGCACGAAAAATTTTATTGAATAGATTGCTTTGTACAGAAAATTATAATATTTCCACTTTTTCTTGTTCATGACGACTGTTTGTGTTATAATTGCCTTATCCGGACGGTGAAGATACACTTGACCGAAAAACAATTTGGAGGTTTTTAATATGGCAGAAATAAAAGCGTTCAGAGGAATGCGTTACAACACGGAAAAAGCAGGCGAAATTTCTCAGCTTTGCTGTCCGCCTTATGACATCATAAGCGAGGAACAAAGACTCGGTTATATCAGTGAAAACGAGTATAATATCATTCGGCTTGAGCTTCCGAAAGAGGGCGAAAACCCGTATCAGACAGCAAGAGAAATCCTTGATATGTGGCGGAACAGGGGTGTTCTTGTGAGCGAGGACAAGCCTGCAATCTATGTTTATGAGGAAGAATTTACGGCTTACGGCGAACGCAAGAGCATCAAGGGTATCATCGCCCGTGTTCATCTTGAAGAGTTTGAAAAGGGAATCATTCTTCCCCACGAGTTCACTCTTTCAAAGGCCAAAGAGGACAGACTTAATCTTATGAAGGCAACAAACTGCAATTTCAGTCAAATTTATGCCCTTTATATGGACAGCAAGCATACAACTCTTGCAACAATTGACAATGAGTCAAAGGACACACCAAAGCTTGAATTTACCGACGGTGAGGGTATTACTCACAGACTTTGGATTGTTACGGATGAAAATGTAATCGCAAAGCTTTGTGCAGATTTTGCCGACAGAAAGCTCTATATTGCAGACGGTCACCATCGCTATGAAACCGCTCTAAACTATCGAAACTACTGCCGTGAAAACGGTCTTTCAAAGGTTGGCGATCCCTGCGATTATCAGATGATTTACCTTGTTGACATGGAGCATCCGGGACTTGTTGTATTCCCGACACACCGCCTTGTGCGTGATTTGCCGGACTTTAATGTTGAAAAAGTTCTTGACGGTTGCAGGGAATATTTTGATGTAACCGAAATGAACGGTACGGACAATATGGAAAGCGAGCTTGCAAAGCTCTATGACGAGGGCAAAAAGGCATTCGGATTCTATGTCGGAAACGGAAAATGGTACAGGCTTGTGCTGAAAAATCTTGACATTATGGACAAGCTTCTTCCTGAATTGAGCGAACCGTCAAGACAGCTTGATGTTACCGTTCTCCATTCACTTGTGCTTGAAAGAATTTTCGGCATTGATAAGGAAAATATGGCAAATCAGATTAACCTTACATACACAAAGTTCTTTTCAGAGGCTGTTGAGGGCGTTGACAACGGCAAGTTCCAATGCTCGTTTGTGCTTAATCCGACAAGAGTAACCGAAATCCGTGATGTTGCCGCCGCAGGCGAAAAGATGCCGCAGAAGTCAACATATTTCTATCCGAAGATGATTACGGGCATGGTTATGAACGACATCGGAGTTGAATAATGAACGAAAAGATGCGTAGAAAAGACAGGGAAACTACCGAAGAAAGAGCCTATGAAATCCTTAAAAACGGTGAATACGGCATTTTGTCAACAATCGGCGAGGACGGCTATCCCTACGGTGTGCCTGTAAATTTTGCCGTTGAGGGCAACAAAATTTATTTCCATTGCGCTCCGAATTCGGGCTTGAAACTGAAAAATGTTGAATACAGCAACAAGGTTTCGTTTTGCACGGTTCAAAACAACAGAATTGACGGTGCAAAACTGACTTCAAAATACGAAAGTGCGGTTGTGTTCGGTACGATTGCAAAATCGGTTAAAAACAAGAACAGAGGCCTTGAACTGATTGTTGAAAAATATGCTCCCGAATTTATCGAAAGCGGAAAAAGGTGCATAGAGAAATCGGGCAGTATGACAGGCGTTTATGAAATCACAATCGAAAAAATCACGGGCAAGGAAAATAAATAGTTTATTTATAACCTTTAAGGGCAGAATATGAAAGAGGTGAGTATATGAAAATTCTTGTTGTCTTTACGGGCGGTACAATCGGCTGTGTGCGTAAGGGCGAGGTGCTTTCACCCGACAATGAGCAGAAATATATGCTCACGCAGATGTATCTTGACAGGTACGGCGATGTTGATTTTGACACGGCTGAGCCTTATACCGTCCTCAGCGAAAATCTTGAGGGGGGTCACATGAACAAGCTTGCCGACTGTCTGCAAAGCTATGATTTGAACAGCTATGACGGCATTGTTGTAACTCACGGAACGGACACTTTACAATATACATCTGCATTTCTTGCTTATATTTTTGACGGCTTAAATGTGCCGATTGTGCTTGTTTCGGCAAATTATCCGCTTGATGACAGCCGTTCAAACGGCTTTGAAAATTTTGTCGGTGCGATTGACTTTATAAAATCAGGCAGCGGAAACGGTGTTTTTGTTTCGTATAAAAATGCTGATTTGCCCGTGACAATTCACAGAGCGTCAAGACTGCTTGCACATTCGGCATACAGCGACGAATTGCACAGCATTTTTGACGAGAGCTACGGTAAAATTCAGAACGGAATTTTTGTGAAGAACATCCGTTACAAGGCATTAAAAAGCGAGTTTGCTTTTGATGAAAGCGTCCGACTTTCGGATAACAGCAATGTGCTGAAAATTTCCGCAACGGTCGGTATGCAGTACCCTGAAATTACGGAAAATGTAAAAGCCGTTCTCCTTGAGGGCTTCCATTCGGGTACGCTGAATACAGACGGTAAGGCTTTGAACGACTTTTGTAAAAAAGCAAAAGAACTGAATCTTCCCGTGTTTTTGACAGGTGCGTGCAAGGGCTTTTATTACGAAAGCAAGCTGAAATTTGACGGGCTTAATATAACAGTTCTGCCGCCTGCATCACCGATTGCAATGTACATCAAGCTGTGGCTTTTGCCGAAAAGTGAATTTGACAAGGCTTTTTTGCCCTGTGCAGAAGATTTTTACGATAACGATTGACAATTTACAGATATAAAAATAAGGACAAATGACTTGATGACTGTCATTTGTCCTTTTAGGTTATTGTATGAAATTATTCGTCTTTGCTTTTATCTTTGAAATTATCTTCTGTGATGTTGTAGGTTGCACCGACAACTTCCTGAGTAAGATACTTTTCGTTTTCGGCAAGCTTTTCCGAACGGTTGTCTGCCTCCTCATTTTCTTTACCCGGCCATTTCTTGTAAACTACCTTGAGAAGAATAGGTGTTGCAAGCGATGAAACGATGATAAGAATAATAATAGGAGCAAAAAACTGCGGTGCCATAAGACCTGTGTCAAGTCCCTTCTTGGCAACGATAAGACCGACCTCACCACGGTTCATCATACCTACGCCGATTTTGAGCGAGTCGGGCATATTGAATTTGCAAAGCTTTGCCGTACCGCCGCAGCCGATAACCTTTGTCAAAAGTGCAACTGCAACGAGTGCAATTGAGAACCAGAGCATTGAAAGGTTGAAATCGTTAAAGCTTGTCTGAAGTCCGATACTTGCAAAGAATACAGGTCCGAAAATCATATACGAGCTGACATCCATCTTTCTTTCGATGTACTGTGAATCCTTGATGTTACAGAGGATAATACCTGCAACATATGCGCCTGTGATGTCTGCAATTCCGAAAAATTCTTCCGCGCAGTATGCACACGCAAAGCAGAGAACAAGACCGAAAATCGGAATTCTTCTTGAGTGCGGCCAGAGTTTGTCGAGCCACTTGAAGAGAAAATAAAGTGCAAAGCCGAGTATAAATGCAAGAACAAAGAAAAGTACAATGTTGATGCAAACGGACGCAGGCTGAACATCGGGGCTTTTGAAACCGATTACAACGGTGAGAAGTACGATGCCGATAACATCGTCTATAATTGCGGCTGAAAGAATTGTTGTTGCAACCCTTCCTTTCAGGTGTCCCATCTCTTTAAGAGCCTGAACAGTGATACTAACCGAGGTTGCCGCAAGAATTGTTCCCATAAATACAGCCTCAAGCATCGCAAGGTCGCCGTCGCCAAAGCCGAATAAAAGGTAAACAGCCGCACCGCCTGCAACTGAAACGATTACACCGGCAAACGCAACAAGCAATGCAACAGGTCCTGTTTTGATAAGCTCTTTAAGATCCGTTCCCAGACCTGCCGAGAACATCAGCAAAATAACGCCGATTTCAGCCATACCTGAGATGAACCCGTCATACGAAACAAAATTAAGCATACAAGGTCCTACGATAAGACCTGCAATAATCTCACCCACAACCTGCGGCGCGCCGAGCTTTCTGGCAACAATACCGAGAAGCTTTGCGGCAACAAGGATTATGGCAAGATTCTTCAGAATATCAAGTGTGTTAATTTCCATAACTTCTTTTTCGGACAGACTTCAAACGCCTCATAAACGGCAGTCTGACCGACTCTCCTTTCTCTCTTATAAAACCGAATATATTCTATCACAATCGACAGCAATTTTAAATAAATATTTTGAAGTTCGACAAAAATCGCACTTTGCACAAATTAATGAATAATACAGCTTGAAAAATATGCAAAAAGTCTTTTTATGTATTATTGCTCTTAAGGGTTGGAATGCTTGCTTTTATGAGTTTTGTCATATGCTCGGAAATCACTGAAACCGATTCAATAAGTTCATCCGAATAATCGTTTGTGTTCTCCTGATTTTCAACAAAGGCATAGTATCCGCCGTAGATTGCGTAGTCAAGGATTGTGCAGATTTTTTTATCATTTATGTACTCGGGATGATTTTCAAAGGTCATTTTCTTTAATGACTTTGAAATCTTCACGATAAGATTAGGATGCTGTGAACCCGAAAATACCGTGTCAATCAATTTCTTGTTTTCAGACACTGCGCCCAAAAGACTGCGATAAAATTTTACGGGCTCGTCAATCATCATCTGCGGATTGCTTATGGTACTTACAATGCCGTCAACTACCTCGCTTTCAATTTTATCCGAAAGGTCGAACATATCTTCATAATATGTGTAGAAGGTAGATTTGTTGATGAGTGCTTTTTCACAAAGCTCCTTAACGGTAATTTTGCGCAGTTCTTTTTTTGAACGCAGATTTACAAATGCGTCAAAAATACTTTTCTTGCTTTTTATAACTCTTATGTCCAAAGATAATCACCTGATTTTAAAATTAGTTGGTTTTCCGACGAAAGTAGCGTAATTGTCGCTTGTTTATGCTTTCGTTATTGTATATTATAACAGTATGGGATAAGTGTGTCAAAAATAAAAATTACGGATGAAACACGCATTCCCTGACTATTTTTTGGAACTATTTTCACAGCAACTGACAATATTTCAGACAAACCGACAAAATTATTTACATAAAAATCGTTTTTACCACTTGTATATTTGGTGAAAATATATTATACTGTTCTTATAATATTGAAAGACTGCCTACAATCGCAGAAAAGAGGGTTACTATGGCTTTTAAAATCAATGACGAAAGAGCTCCACTGGATCAGTTCCTGCAGGGCGAATCTGTTCGCGCTTATGAATTTTTAGGCTCACACTTTGTGAACTGGGACGGTCGTCAGGGCGTTGTGTTCAGAGTTTGGGCGCCGAACGCATTGTCCGTTTCGGTGGTCGGTGATTTTAACGACTGGAACAATGACGCAAACTTTATGTACAAAATCTCGGACGGCGGCGTCTGGGAGTTGTTTATTGAGGGAATTCCGGAGTTTGCCTGCTATAAATATTGTGTCGAAACCCCGTGGCATGAGAGAAAGCTTAAAACAGATCCTTATGCTTTTCATTGTCAGACTCGTCCCGACAACGCGTCTCGTGTTTACGAGATTAACGGCTACGAGTGGCATGATGAAAAGTGGTATGACTACAAAAAAGAGCATCCGCACAAGAATATGCCTATCAATGTTTATGAGGTAAACGCAGGTTCTTGGCGTAAGTATGAGGATGGCAATGTTTTCAGCTATCGCAAGCTTGCTGATGAGCTTATTCCTTATGTTAAGAATATGGGCTACACTCACATTGAGTTTATGCCTCTTACAGAATATCCGTTTGACGGCAGCTGGGGCTATCAGGTTACAGGCTACTTTGCCGCAACATCCCGTTACGGTGAGCCGAAAGACCTTATGTATTTTGTGGACAGATGTCATGAAGAGGGCATCGGCGTTATCCTTGACTGGGTTCCTGCCCACTTTCCGAAGGACGCACACGGTCTTGGCAGATTTGACGGTACAGGCTGTTATGAATATGAAGATCCTCGTATCGGCGAACACAAGGAATGGGGTACATATATCTTCAATTACGGCAGATATGAGGTAACAAGCTTCCTCCTTTCATCTGCAATGTTCTGGCTTGACAAGTATCATGTTGACGGTATCCGTGTTGACGCCGTTGCATCAATGCTTTATCTTGACTACAACAGAAAAGACGGCGAGTGGATTGCAAACGCATACGGCGGAAGAGAAAACCTTGTTGCCGTTGATTTCCTGCAGAAGCTCAACACGGTTGTACATATGTTCCACCCCGAGGCTATGATGATTGCCGAAGAAAGTACGGCATGGCCGAATGTTACACGCTATCCGATTAAGGATATGGGACTCGGCTTTGACTACAAGTGGAATATGGGTTGGATGAACGATATGCTTTCGTACATCTCACTTGATCCGTTGTGGAGAAATTATCACCACGACACCCTTACATTCAGCATGGTTTATGCTTTTTCCGAGAACTTTATGCTCCCGATTTCTCATGATGAAGTTGTTTACGGCAAGGGTTCTCTCATCAATAAAATGCCGGGCGACTACGATATGAAGTTCAGCGGTGTGAGAGGCTTTGTGGCATATATGATGGCTCACCCGGGTAAGAAGCTTATGTTCATGGGCAGTGAAATCGGTCAGTTTGACGAGTGGAATGCGAACGAGGAGCTTGAATGGAACCTTCTTTCATTTGAAAAGCACCGTCAGCTTAACCGCTTCTTTGCTGAGGTAAACAAGTTCTACCGTGATGTTCCTGCCATGCATGAGAACGACTATGATTGGGACGGTTTCCAGTGGATTGCACTTGATGACTACAAGAACAGCATCATTTCGTTCCGCAGAATTGCTTATGACGGCAGTGAAATCATCTGCGTATGTAACTTCCAGCCTGTTCAGCACGATAACTATGTTGTTGGTGTGCCCGAATACGGTATTTATGAAGAAGTGTTCAACTCCGAGGCTGAAGAATTCGGCGGTTGCGGAATCAGAAACGATGGCGAGCTCAAGGCTAAAAAGAAGAAAGACCACGAGCTCAACTATTCAATGGAAATCACAGTTCCGCCGCTTGCTGTTATGTATTTCAAGCTTAAAAAGAAGCTGGCTCTTCCCGTAAAGAAAAAGACTACGGCAAAGAAGGACGCCGCTCTTGCAAAGCTTAAAGCCGAAAAGGCAAAGAAATCGGCAAAGGCTGCCCCAAAAAAGGAAGATAAGGCAGAAAAAGTAAAGGTTGAGGCAAAGTCTGCAAAGGCAGAAGCAACCGCTGAAAAGGTTGAAAAGAAAGCAGAACCCGCTCCCGAAAAGCCCGTTAAAAAGGCAGTAAAAGCAGTTAAGGAGAAAACTCCTGCTGAGGTTGAGAAAAAAGCTGAAAAAACAGAAAAAGCAGTTAAGGCTGAAAAAGTCGAGAAAACCGAAACTGCCGTAAAGGCTGAAAGCAAAACCGTAAAAGCGGAAAAGCCTGCCGAAAAGAAAACAACAGCTAAAAAATAATCAAAATATTACAAATCATTTGTGCCGACGGATTTTTCTGTCGGCATTTTTGTTTGTCCGAAAACGCATCACATACAAAATTTTTGTAAAGTCTATTGTTATTGTGACCGTATTTGTGGTATAATCATTTAAATGCGGAATGCCGAAAATTGCCGTTTGAACGGCACAAAATTGTCGGCTGATTTTAATTTTGATTATTACGGAGAATTTTATATGAAAATCGACAACAAAAAGGCAAGAATAATTCTTGCGGTTATTATTGCGGTGAGCCTTGTCATAAGCACGGTTTATATGTTTGCAAAACAGGGCTTTCATGAGGACGAGCTTCTGACCTATAACCTTGCAAATTCCTCAAAACAGCTTAATGTTGACGGGGGTTGGAACAGTCCCGAAGATTTCAGCGAGTATCTTGCCGTGTCGCCCGATGACAGATTCGACTATGCTCAGGTATATGAAAATCAGATTATAGATGCGTCGCATCCGCCTCTCTATTACGCACTTGTTCACACGGTCTGTTCGTTCTTTCCTGGCGTGTTCTCAAAATGGCTTGCCTATTCAATAAATGTGCTTGCCATGGCAGGCATTTTGATTATGCTTTATAAAATCGGACGGAAAATCACGGGCAACAATCTTTATGCCTTGATCGGTGTGGGGGCATATGCTCTGAGTATTGCGTGTATTACCACGACAATTTACCTGAGAATGTACGCAACGCTTACCTTCTGGGTGCTTGCGTTCGTTTATATGAGCATAAAGCTCTATGAAAAAAAGAACACCGTCAGCATAAAGGACTGCATTCTGCTTGCAGTTACAGTGCTTTGCGGTGTGCTTACCCAGTATTATTTCATCCTCTTTGCAGGACTTACGGGACTTGTTTTCCTTGTGCTCAAAATCAGGGAAAAGTGCGGTAAAGACCTTATCAAGTACATTATTGCGGCTGTTGTCGGTGCAGGACTTGCACTCTGCATTTATCCGTACATAATCTCGAATGTACTCGGCGGCAACCGTGGACTCAGTTCGCTTGATATGTCGGCGCTTGATATGATTACGGTTGTGACCTATGTTTTCTACAAGCTTTGCACCTATGTTCAGATTCTTGCAAAGGATATGTTCATCAATCAGGTTTGGCTGCTCGGACTTTGTACAGCCGCAGTTATCGGCTTCGGAATTTATTTCCGTTTTGTGAAAAAGGTAAAAATTCCTAAAAAGGCGATGTTTGCCGTAGTTCCGGCAGTTTGCTATTTCATCGGCATTTCACTTGTTTCACCATTTAACAGCGACCGCTATGTTATGGCGTCACTTCCGCTGATTGCGATGCTTTTTGCATTCTCGTTCATCAGAATTTTCACACTTTTCAAAAATCAGAAGATACGCCTTGCCGTGCCTGTATGCATTTTGCTTGCGTCAGTCACAGCGTTTGTTACGGTTAAGCCCTATTACACATACGGCAAAACAAATCTCTATGAGCCAAAGACAGACAACTGCATTTTTGTCGGAACTGCAATGCTTGAATGGAACAAGTGTATTGACAAGTTTATGAACTACGACAGCACAATGATTGTTCAGAGTTCAAAGTTCTCTCCGACTCTCGGTGATGAGCTTGAAGAATTTGCCGAAAAACGAGGAGTTATCACCAACGGAAAGGTTTCTTCGCTTGCCGAGGCATTTATGTTTAACGGCGACACAAATAAGCAGGAAACCGACAGCATGGAAAAACTCAAAACGGACAAAAAGCTTGCGTCACTTGACGAGGTAACGGTTTATGTTTCCCGCCTTGCAGACAAAGATGATGTGCTTAAATACATAACGGAAAACACAAAATTTAAGAATTATGAGCTTATTCAGGCTGATTACAGCTTTGAAGATTTCTACAACTGGTACGACTATTTTGTTGAAACCGAGTCGTATTGCAATGTTTATCGTTTTTATTAACAGAGGTGTTTAAAATGAATTCGGATAAAATCGATCGCAAAAATTCTATCGGTGTAGCATTTTCGGGCGGCGGACTTCAAGGTATTGCTCACATCGGTGCTGTTCAGGCTCTTTATGAACTCGGAATCCATCCGCAGTATGTTTCGGGTACAAGCTCGGGTGCGGCAATGGCGGCAATCGTTGCAATGGGCTGTGATTCCGATGAAATGAAAAGAGTTGCAAAAAAGCATTGGAAAACTCTTGCCGAAATCGACAACGGCCTTATTTTCAAATCTCTTGCACAGCTTATTCTAAATAAAAAGATTCAGAAAGACGGCATCAAGTCGGGTGAACTGATTGAAGATGTTATCCGTGACATTATGAATGAAAAAGGAATAACAGGCTTTGAAAATCTTCCGATTAACCTTTCAATCTGTACGGTTGACACGCTTACAACCGATGAATGTATTTTTACAACCAAGGAAGAAAATCTTGAAAACGAGCATATTCACTACATAACAGGCGCTCCGCTTGAAACTGCTGTTCGTGCAAGTATGTCGTTCCCTGCAATTTACACAACCTGTCCTTATGACAAGTACAACTTTATTGACGGCGGTTCAAAGGACAATTTGCCCGTAAAAATTCTGCGTGATATGGGCGTCGGCAAGGTTCTTGCAATCGGCTTTGATATTATGAACTACAATCCCGACGCAGGCCTGGGCGGTCTTATTAAGGTTATTTGGCGTGCGCTTGATGTTTATTCAATTGACGGTACAAGAGAGTCAAAGAAAATGGCTGACCTCGCAATTGATATCAAGAACGAAAACACACAGCTTTTCTCAATGGACAGCGTTGACGAAACCATTCAGGAGGGCTATGATGCGATTATGGCTCACAAGGACGAAATTTTAAAGGTTTTCGGTGAGCAAAACAGTGCGGAATAATTAAGATTAAAGAGGACTTCTTTTTTGAGAAGTCCTTTTGATGTAGATGAAACGAGGATTTTATGTTAAAAATTTTGAATAAAACCCGAAAGGTATCGGGCAAAATGTCCGTACCAAAACAAATTATGACAACATTCTTTGCTCTGCTTTTTGGCGGTGGCATGGGAATTGTCGCAAAGTTTCTTGATTTGAACAGACTGCCGAGCTTTCTCGATTGGCTTGATTTGTCAAACTTTTTGGGCAGAACGGCACCGTGGATATTTATTGCCGTGTGCCTTGCCGTATTCAGCAAATCTCCCTTAAAAGCAGGAATTAATGTTTTTGCGTTTTTTGTGGGAATGTTAATAGGGTACTATGTGTGGACAAGTGTTTTTGCAGGCTTTTATCCCGATATTCCGTACCTTATGAGGTGGCTGATTCTTGCTGTTGTATCGCCGTTTTTGGCATTTCTGATTTGGTATGCAAGGGGACGGGGTGCGCTTGCAATCGGAATTTCTTCCGTACTCATAGCAATATTCTGTTGCTTTGCATTTAATCTCAACTTTGCCGATTTCAGAATTCTGTACTTCCCCGAATTTATACTTTGGCTTGCAAGCATCGGAATTTTGTTCAAGGATGTAAAACAGAGTGCATTTTCTCTGCTGATTTCAATTCCCGTTGCCCTTTCGCTTGAATACACGGGACTTCTCGGAATTATCGGCATTGGTTGATATTTTTAAATCTCTGTTGTATAATCTAAGTGCAGATTATTTGCATCTCTAAAGTGATGTAAATAATCATAGAAATTCAAAATGTGAAAAATGTAAAAAATTTGCAGGAGGGTGATTTTTGTGAATATCAGCGTTGGCGACAGAGTTGAGATGAAAAAACAGCACCCATGCGGCTGCAAAACCTTTGAAATTCTGCGTGTGGGAATGGATTTTAAGATAAAATGCGAAAAATGCGGCAGAGAGGTTATGGCGCCCCGTGCAAAGATTGAAAAAAATATTAAAAAAATTTTGACGGAGTAAGATATATATGTTTGAAAAAATCGAAATATTTGACAAAAGGTACTCCGAGCTTTCCGAAAGGCTCTACCAGCCGTCAGTAGCGGGCAATCCCGAGGAATATCAGAAAATTATGAAGGAAATCAAGTCGATTGAGGAAATCGTTTTGACCTACCGTAAATACAAAGAGGCTGTTCAGACCGAAAAAGACAGCCTTGAAATTCTTGAGGAAACAAGCGACAAAGAGCTTAAAGAGCTTGCTCAGGCAGAGCTTAACAAGGCTAAGGATAATATTGAAAGTCTTTCGGAGAAGCTGAAAATTCTGCTTTTGCCGAAGGATCCGAACGATGAACGGAATGTTATCGTTGAAATCCGTGGCGGTGCAGGCGGTGAGGAATCGGCTCTGTTCAGTGCGGTTCTGTTCAGAATGTACTCGATGTATGCCGAAAAGAAGGGCTTTAAAATCGAGATTATCAATGCCAATGAAACCGAAATCGGCGGTTACAAGGAAATTTCCTTTATGATTGAGGGCGAGGGTGCATACTCACGCTTTAAGTACGAAAGCGGTGTTCACCGTGTTCAGCGAGTACCCGAAACCGAAAGTCAGGGCAGAGTTCACACATCGACAACAACTGTTGCGGTTTTGCCCGAGGCAGAAGATGTTGAGCTTGAAATTGATCCGAATGACCTCAAAATTGACACCTTCCGTTCAAGCGGCGCAGGCGGTCAGCATATCAACAAAACAAGTTCCGCAATCCGAATCACTCACTTGCCCACAGGTATGGTAGTTGAGTGTCAGGACGAGAGAAGTCAGTACAAGAACAAGGACAAGGCTCTTAAAGTTCTCAAAAGCCGACTTCTCAAGGAAAAACAGGACAAACAGGCGAGTGAAATTGCCGAAAACAGAAAAATGCAGGTAGGTACGGGCGACCGCAGTGAGCGAATCCGCACATATAACTATCCGCAGGGCAGAGTAACCGACCACAGAATCGGTCTTACTCTCTACAAGCTTGAAGAAATTCTCAACGGCAACCTTGACGAAGTGATTGACGCACTTGTTGCTGCTGACAGAGCCGAAAAGCTCAAAGAAAGTATGGAAAAATAATCCGGTGATAATTGTGAAAACATTGTTGTTAAAAAATACAGAGGAAGATATAAAAACCGCCGCAGAGCTGCTTAAAAACGGCGGTGTTGTAGGAATCCCGACCGAAACAGTTTACGGACTTGCGGCTGACGCACTCAACCCCGAGGCCGTAAAGAAGATTTTTAAAGCAAAGGGCAGACCCGGGGATAATCCGCTGATTGTCCACATCTGCGATTTTTCCGATATTGAAAGACTTAACCTTGTGACGAAAATTCCCGACACGGCAAAAAAACTTGCCGATGCGTTCTGGCCGGGACCGCTCACAATGATTATGAAAAAGTCGGATGTTATTCCGAATGAAGTTTCGGCAGGACTTGACACGGTTGCAATCCGTTTTCCGAGCCACAAAACCGCACAGGCGATTATCCGTGAATCGGGTACGGTTCTTGCCGCACCTTCGGCAAATATTTCGGGCTCACCCAGTCCGACAACCGCACGGCATGTTATGAACGATATGGACGGCAAAATCGACGCTGTTCTTGACGGCGGTGCAAGTGAGGTAGGTCTTGAAAGCACGGTAATCACTCTTGCGGGAGATGTTCCGAGGGTACTTCGCCCGGGCGGAATTACGGTTGAAATGCTCGAGAGTGTTCTCGGCAAGGTTGAAGTTGATGATGCAGTACTGCACAAACTTGCAGACAATGTTAAGGTTGCAAGCCCCGGTATGAAGTACAAGCACTATGCGCCAAGGGCGAGAGTAATACTTCTTAATTGCAACGATGAGCAATATATTGATTATGTAAACAAAAAGGCGGCTGAAGGAGTTGCGGCACTCTGTTGCGACGAGGATATTCCGCTTTTGAAAACTCCCGTTTTCTCTCTCGGAAAACGAAACGACTATACAAGACAGGCTCACACGCTTTTTGACGAGCTTCGCAGAATTGATGAGGACGACAGCGTTAAGGTTGTATATTCAAGACTGCCAAAAACGAACGGTGTCGGAATGGCTGTTTACAACCGTCTTATAAGAGCGGCAGGCTTTGAGGTGATTGACCTTGAACAGAATTAAAATTGTCGGTCTTACGGGACAGAGCGGTGCGGGAAAAAGCACGGTTTCGGCATATTTTGCCAAAAACGGAATGTGTGTTATAAATGCTGACGAGATTGTAAAAAATCTTTACACTCCCGATTCCGTATGTTTAAAGGCTGTTTCGGGTGTTTTCGGTCAGGATATTATCCTTTCTGACGGCAACATTGACAGACCTTTGCTTGCCAAAAGAGCATTTTCAAGCAAAGAAAACACACATTTGCTCAATTCAATTGTTCATCCGTTTGTTACATATGTATTTATGCAGATGGCGAAACAGGCTCAGACAGACGGCAAAAGCGTTGTGATTTATGACGCTCCTCAGCTTTTTGAAAGCGGTGCCGATGTGTTTTGCGACCTTATTGTAAGCGTTACTGCTAAAAAAGAAATAAGGCTTGAGAGAATCTGCAAAAGGGATAACATTGACATTTCCCGTGCAGAGCTAAGAATGTCTGCACAGCTTGACGAGGAATTTTTCAGAAGTCACAGCGACATTGTCATTGAAAACAATTTTTCGATAGAGCAAGTCGAGCTTGCCGCACAAAAGGCGGCAGAGGCTATTAACAACCTGATGAGGTGATAAGATGCCCCAATCAAGGCGATATAAAAAGAAAAAAAGTGCAGGAAAGGCGATTTTGGCATGGATAATTGTGCTTGCAATTCTTGCGGCGGCAGTATTTGTGTTTGTTTCGGTCTTTTACGAGGACACAAAGAAAAAGCTTGATGAGATGAATTATCCACGCACCTACAGCACATATGTTGAAAAAGCCGCCAAGGATTATGACCTTGATCCTGCGTTGATATATGCCGTAATCCACACGGAAAGCGGCTTTGATCCGAAAGCCGAATCGGGAGTCGGAGCAAAGGGTGTTATGCAGATGATGCCATCGTCCTTTGAGTGGCTACAGGAGCAAAGAGGTTGTGCGGGACAGTACACCGAGGATGACCTGTTTGACCCCGAAATCTGTATTGATTACGGTAGTTATCTTTTAAAATATTTTTACGATTATTACGGCACGGAACGCTCGGCAATTGCCGCATATAATGCCGGCTTTGTTGTAAGCGACTGGCTCAACGACACAAATTACAGTTCGGACGGAAAAAATCTTGATTCCATTCCGTATCCCGAAACAGAGAATTATGTTGACAAGGTTGAAAGTGCCAAGGAAATGTATATAAAACTTTATTATTCACAATCTAATTAAGTGCAAAGATGTTCCGATGCCTTTGGCGGCGGATTTCAAAATAAAATAGTTTTGCCGTGTTTTACGGCACAGAAAGGACGGTTATTATGGCTGAAGAAAAGTCAAAGACAACTTTATTAAAGGAAAAAATTATGATGACCGAACCGAAGGGCGTTAAGGCTCTTTCGGAGGAAGAAATTAAAAAGGCAGACAGCTTTTGCGATGGTTACAAAAAGTTTCTTGATAACTCACCCGTTGAGCGTGAGGCTGTTCGCTATACTGTTGAGCTTGCCAAAAAAGCGGGCTTTGCAGAGTATGAGCAGGACAAAGAATATAAGGCCGGTGACAGGCTTTATTATGTAAACCGTGACAAGGCTGTTGCTCTTGCCGTAATTGGTAAAAACGGTGTTAAGAACGGTGCAAGGCTTGCAATTGCTCATATTGATTCCCCGAGAGTTGACCTCAAACCGAATCCTCTTTTTGAGGCAAACAATCTTGCTTTCTTTAAGACTCATTACTACGGCGGTCTTAAAAAATATCAGTGGACAACAATTCCGCTTTCACTTCACGGTTCGGTTGTAAAGCTTGACGGTACAAGAGTTGACATCTGCTGGGGCGATGATGAGAACGAAAGCTGCTTCTGCATTACAGACCTTCTTCCGCACCTTGCAAGAGAGCAGGCGTCAAAGCCAATGGCAAAGGCAATTGAGGGCGAAAACCTCAATGTTATCCTCGGCTCTCGTCCGTATGATGCAGACAGCGACGAAAAAGACCTTGTAAAGCTCAATGTAATGGCTGTACTCAATGAGAAGTACGGTATCTGTGAGGGCGACTTCCTTTCGGCTGAGCTCTGCCTTATCCCGTCTTTCAAGTCAAGAGATATCGGTTTTGACAGAAGCATGATCGGCGGTTACGGTCACGATGATAAGGTTTGTGCTTATCCGGCTGTTATGGCGGCGCTTGATGTTGAAATGCCCGAGCAGACTTGTATCACATATCTTACAGACAAAGAAGAAACAGGCAGTGACGGCAACACAGGTATGCAGAGCGACTTCCTCCGCTTCTTCATCTATGACCTTGCAAAACAGGACGGTGTTGACGGCTACCGTGTTCTTTCAAAAAGCACCTGTCTTTCAGCCGATGTAAATGCCGCATTTGATCCGACTTTTGCGTCTGCATATGAGGCTAACAACTGCTCATACATTAACAACGGTGTAATTATTTCAAAATACACAGGTCACGGCGGAAAGTATGACACATCAGATGCGTCTGCCGAATATATGGGAAAAATCAGGGCTATGCTTGAGAACAACGATATTCTCTGGCAGGTCGGTGAGCTCGGCAAGGTTGACGGCGGCGGCGGCGGAACAATCGCCAAGTATGTTGCCAATATGAATGTCGATGTTGTCGATCTCGGCGTTCCCGTGCTTTCAATGCACGCTCCGTTTGAGATTGTTTCCAAGACAGATGTCTATATGGCATACAGAGCATTTTTTACATTCTTTGACGCCAAAGACTAATTTCCGGAAAAAATAAAAAAAGACTTGATTTTTAAGTTAAGTTGTGATATTATACTAATTGCGGCTGATAAACAGTCGCATATGCGCCGGTAGCTCAGCTGGATAGAGTGTCTGACTACGAATCAGAAGGTCGGGAGTTCGAGTCTCTTCCGGCGCGCCAAAACACCATTTGCCTTTTCGCAGATGGTGTTTTTATTTTTATACCGATTTTACCGATTTTTAATTATCGGACAGATATTGCAACAGTGCCGAGGCTGATAAAATTTCGGTTTCATAATTCTCCGCAAATAGGGAACAATAATCAAAAATAATTTACGGAGTGGTAATTGTGACCGAAAATATACAGAAAAATGAATTTGAAGGTTTAATTAAATCAGGAAAGCCTGTTCTTGCGGATTTTTACGCAATATGGTGTTCACCGTGCAGAATGCTTGCTCCGACAATTGAAGAAATTCACAGTGAGTACAGCAATTGTTTTGAAACCGTCAAGATAAATGTTGACGAAAATCCCGAGCTTACGGAGCGTTACGGCATTTCGGGAATCCCTGCACTTTTATTTTTTAAGGACGGAAGGGAAGTTTTCCGTATGTCGGGAGTTCAGACAAAGGAAAGAATAATTTCCGCAATCTCAGAAAAGATGGGTGAGAGCCTTGTATGATCTTGTAATTGTCGGCGGAGGTGCGGCAGGACTTACTGCGGCGCTCTATGCCTCACGGAGCGGACTTGACTGCATTGTGCTTGATCCTGCATCACCCGAGGGCAGTTCAATTGCCCTTACGGATGCGGTTGAAAACTACACGGGCTTCAGCGATATTGCAGGCTTTGATCTCATCCAGCACTTTTATTCACACGCAAAGTCATTCGGTGCAAATTTTGTCAGACAATCCCTTGTCGGCATAAGAAAAAATTATGACGGTTTTATCCTTGAATGTTCCGACAGCGAGGTCAAGACAAAATCTGTTATTCTCTGCATGGGCGCAACCCACAAAAAATTGGGAATTGACGGTGAAAATAAGTTTGAGGGCAGAGGAGTAAGCTATTGTGCCGTGTGTGACGGCTATTTTTTCAAAGACAAAACAGTGGCGGTAATCGGCGGAGGAAACACAGCCGTTACCGAGGCGACCTATCTTTCTCATATATGCAAACGGGTTTTTCTTATTCACAGGGGCGACGCATTAAAAGCCGACAGAGTGCTTGTGCAAAAGCTTGAAAAATCGGGCAATGTCAAAATTCTTTACAACACTAATGTTGTGAAAATTGACGGTGACGAAAAGGTTAAATCGGTTACGCTTGATAATGAGAAAATTCTGAAAACTGACGGAGTTTTTGTTGCGGTAGGTCTTGAACCGAGAACCGAATGTGTCAAGGGTTTTGTAAAAACTGATGACAACGGATATGTGATTGCCGATGAAACCTGTCAGACATCCGTGTCGGGAATTTTTGTTGCAGGGGATATCCGCACAAAAAATCTGCGACAAATTATAACCGCCTGTTGTGACGGTGCAAATTCTGTTTACGGAATAAACAAATTTTTGAAATTGTAAGGTTTTCTTTTTCTGACTTTTGTGTTACAATATACCTGATATTGTTAATTTTTCCGGATGAATAAAATGAAACTGTTACAAAATAAAAAAATAGCATATTTAACAGCAATTTTCTGCACACTTTTGTGGGGAACGGCTTTTCCGTTTATAAAGGTCGGCTACTCTGCTTTTAAGATTGAGGAGTCTGATATCGGCTCAAAGCTGATTTTTGCAGGAATGCGCTTTATGTTGGCGGGATTTATGGTGTTTCTCTTTTTGTGGATATCAAAAAGAAAACCGCCGACGCTTTCAAAAAAAGATATACTGCCCGTCTGTTCGCTCGGAGTGGTTCAGACAGGATTGCAGTATATTTTTACATACATCGGAATCGGTTTTACAAGCGGAACGAACACCTCTATAATAACAGCTTGTGCGTCGTTCTTTACCGTACTTTTCGTGCCGTTGTTTTTCAAAAACGACAGGCTCACGCTGATGAAAATTATCGGTTGTATTCTCGGATTCGGCGGAATTATCGCAATCAATTTCGGCGGAACTGTCAGCACGGGCACTTGGTTCGGCGATATGATGATTCTCTTTTCAACAATATCTGCGGCGGCGGGCAACATTGTGGCGAAAAAAGTCACAACAGGACGAGATCCGTTCCCTGTAACCGCTTTTCAGCTTTTAACAGGCGGTTTTATACTGCTTGTGTCGGGCATATGCTGCGGTGGCAGTATTGGTTTGATAAATGTTGAAAGTGTTTCCGTGTTGCTCTGGCTTGCGTTCGTATCTGCGGCGGCATTTTCGCTGTGGACAGGACTTCTCAAATTTCATGATGCAAGCAGAATTTCCGTTTTCAATCTGCTTGTTCCCGTGTTCGGAACGGTTTTGTCGGGACTTATGCTCGGTGAAAATGTTTTCAGAATCGAAACGCTCATCTCGCTTATTCTGATTTCACTCGGAATTGCGTTTGTAAATATGAATCTAAAAAAATCGGGAGGTAAAATATGAATCCTGATATAAAAGGTATTATTTCCGACATGGACGGTGTCATTCTTGACACAGAAAAGCTGTATGTCCGTTTTTGGTGTGAGGCGGCTCTTTTTTACGGTTATCCTATGGAAACGCACCACGCACTCAGTATTCGTTCAATGGCTCGCCCGTTTGCAATTGCAAAATTAAAGGGCTTTTTCGGAGAGAATTTTGACTACTGCAAGGTTCACGATAAAAGAATTGAGCTTATGGATAAGTTCATCTCGGAAAACGGCATTGAATCAAAGCCCGGTGCTGCTGAATTTCTCGGCTTTTTAAAGCAGAACGGCTACAGGGTTGCCCTTGCAACCGCAACCGCTCCGGAAAGAACGAAAAAATATCTTTCGGCTCTCGGTCTTTACGATTATTTTGACGAAATAGTTTGTGCGTCAATGGTTGCAAAAGGAAAGCCCGAACCTGATATTTATCTTTATGCCGCAGAAAAACTCGGACTTGCTCCCGAAAACTGCATTGCACTTGAGGACTCGTTCAACGGCATAAAGTCGGCAAGCTCGGCAGGGTGTAAAACGGTTATGGTTCCCGACCTTGACCGTCCGAATGCAGAGGCAATTCCCCTTCTTTACGGAGTTGCAGACAACCTTATTGATGTAAAACGATTTTTGTAAAAAACATTAACGGACATAAAGCAGGTTTTGCTTTTGTATATTAAACAGGGTAGGATTATACTAAAACAAGGAGGCGTACAATATGTGGGATGCGATTTCAGCTGTGATGAATAGCTTCAATGACTTCCTGTGGGGTTGGTTTATGATTATCCTTCTTCTCGGAACTCACATTTTCCTCACAATTCGCACAAAATTTGTACAGAGAAAAACTTTTAAGGCAATCAAACTTTCGGTGACAAAGGATCCCGATTCAGACGGTGACATCAGCCCGTTTCAGGCTCTTGCAACAGCACTTGCCTCAACAATCGGCACGGGTAATATCATAGGCGTAGGTACTGCAATTGCACTCGGCGGACCCGGTGCGGTTCTCTGGTGCTGGCTCACCGGTGTTTTCGGTATCGCAACGAAGTATTCCGAGTCACTCATCGGTGTAAAGTATCGTGTAAAGACCTCTGACGGCAGAATGCTCGGCGGCGCCATGTATGCCCTTGAAAGAGGATTTAAGTTTAAAACTCTCGGCAAAATTTTAGCCGTTCTTTTTGCACTTTTTGCATTGCTTGCATCCTTCGGCATCGGTTCGGGTGTTCAGGTTAATGCAATTTCAAACATTATGAACAACACCTTTGACCTTGGTACGGTGAATCTTTTCGGTCAGGACGCTTCGGTTATTTCGATTATTGTAGGTGTTCTTGTTGCCGCAATTACAGCCGTTGTAATTTTCGGAGGTATCAAGTCAATCTCAAGAGTTTGCGAACTTCTTGTACCGTTTATGGCTGTTTTCTATGTTCTCGGCTGTATTATTATCCTCGGCATGAACTTTGATGTTCTCGGTAAGACATTTGAAATGATTTTTCAGGACGCATTTTCTCTCAAGTCCGTTGCAGGCGGTTTCCTCGGTTCAAGCCTTATGCTTGCCGCTCGTTACGGTATTGCAAGAGGCCTTTTCAGTAACGAATCCGGTATGGGTTCTGCTCCGATAGTTGCCTCTGCCGCTCAAACAAGAAACCCTGTTCGTCAGGCTATGATTTCTTCAACGGGTACTTTCTGGGACACAGTCGTTGTTTGTCTTATGACAGGTCTTGTGCTTGTAAGCTCAATTATCAAAAATCCTGCAATTGATGTTTCCGACGGCGGTGACCTTACATACAAAGCCTTCCAGCAGATTCCCGTAATCGGCACACCGATTCTTGTTATCGGTATTGCCGCTTTTGCATATTCAACAATCCTCGGCTGGTCATACTACGGTGAACGCTGCGTTGAATATCTTTTCGGCAGAGGCGGTATGATTCCTTACAAGCTGATTTTTGTATTTATTCTTCTCATCGGTCCTGTTATCAAGCTCGACCTTGTTTGGACAATGGCTGACATCTTCAATGCACTTATGTCAATTCCCAACCTTATTGCCGTAGTTGTGCTTTCGCCTGTTGTTGTAAAAGAAACAAACTATTACCTTTACGGCAACAGACTGGATGAATACGATAAAACCAAACTTCCTGTAGTAAATAAATAATCACATAAAGCCTGCACTGTGCCCATGTGCAGGCCTGAATTTTAAGAGGGAACATTATGGAGAAATCAAGAATTGAAAAGCAATTTGATTTTATAAAGGAAATTGATAAGGAAAAATTCATCATCCGTCAAACCTACCTTTCCGACGCTCGAAAAAAGGAAAACGATGCCGAGCACGCATGGCATATGGCGATAATGACAGTTATGCTTTCCGAATATGCAAATTCCGAAATTGATGTGCTTAAAACAATGACAATGCTTCTTATTCACGATATTGTCGAGATTGACGCAGGCGATACATATGCCTATGATGAGGAAGCTAAGAAAACTCAGGCAGAGCGTGAAATGAAAGCCGCAAAAAGAATTTTCGGACTTCTTCCGGAAGATCAGGGCGAAAAGATGATGAATCTGTGGCTTGAATTTGAAAGCGGTGAAACAGCCGAAGCAAAGTTTGCTCACACAATGGACAACATTCAGCCCGCCATGCTCAATGATGCAACCGACGGCAAGGCGTGGGTTGAGCATATTGTTCATCTGCACAGTATTCTTAACCGCAACAAAAACACTGCCGACGGCTCAAAAAAGCTGTGGGAATATTCAAGGGATAACTTTATTATGCCCAATGTTGAAAAGGGCAGAATAATCAACGATTGAGCCGCAATAAATGATTTTGGCAATATAGGTTCTCTACTTGATTTTGAACAGCCGATGTGCTAAAATTAAGATTAACGATACAGAAATTTTCACTGTGTTTTATTATGGAACAATTGAAGGGCTTGTATGTGAATTTTGTTCCGATTTGATAATTATGGAAAGGGTGTTTACAATGAAAAGTTCAGTTATAAAGGACGGCGTAAGTACCGCACCTCAGCGTTCGCTTTTGAATGCTCTCGGTCTTACCGAAGAAGAAATTAAGAGACCTTTTATCGGTATTGTAAGTTCCAAGAACGATATCGTTCCGGGACATATGAATATAGATAAGATTGTTGATGCCGTTAAGCAGGGCGTTGCTCTTGCAGGCGGTGTTCCGATTGTATTCCCTGCAATCGCTGTTTGTGACGGTATTGCTATGGGACATGAGGGAATGAAGTATTCTCTCGTAACCCGTGAGCTTATCGCAGACTCAACAGAGGCTATGGCAAAGGCTCATGCGTTTGACGCACTTGTAATGGTTCCTAACTGCGACAAGAATGTTCCGGGTATGCTTATGGCTGCCGCAAGAATTAATGTTCCGACAGTTTTTGTAAGCGGCGGTCCTATGCTTGCTGGTCATGTTAAGGGCAAAAAGACAAGTCTTTCGAGTATGTTTGAGGCAGTCGGCGCTTACACGGCAAACAAGATTACTGCCGAAGAGCTTGCCGAGTTTGAAAACAAGGCTTGTCCGTCATGCGGTTCATGTTCGGGTATGTACACCGCCAACAGTATGAACTGTCTTACCGAGGCAATCGGTATGGGACTTCAGGGCAACGGTACAATTCCTGCTGTTTACTCAGAAAGAATCAAGCTTGCAAAGCACGCCGGCATGAAGGTTATGGAACTTCTTGAAAAGGATATCCGTCCTCGTGACATTCTCACGGAAAAAGCATTTATGAATGCTCTTACTGTTGATATGGCTCTCGGCTGTTCAACAAATACAATGCTCCACCTTCCTGCAATCGCAAAAGAGGCAGGTGTTAAGCTTAACCTTGACATTGCCAATGAAATCAGCAAAAAGACTCCTAACCTTTGTCACCTTGCTCCTGCAGGTCACACATATATGGAGGATCTCAACGAGGCAGGCGGTGTTTATGCCGTAATGAACGAGCTTACAAAGGTTGGACTCCTTGACACAGACCTTATCACTGCAACAGGCAAGACTGTAGGCGAGAACATTAAGGGTTGTGAAATCAAGGACACGGACATCATTCGCCCTGTTACAAATCCATACAGCAAGACAGGCGGTATTGCTGTTCTCAAGGGTAACCTTGCTCCTGACGGTTCTGTTGTTAAGAGAAGTGCCGTTGCAGAGGAAATGATGCACCACAAGGGTGCGGCAAGAGTGTTTGACTGCGAAGAGGACGCTCTCAGTGCAATTTATGACGGCAAAATCAATCCCGGTGAGGTTGTTGTTATCAGATACGAAGGTCCTAAGGGCGGTCCGGGCATGAGAGAAATGCTCAACCCGACTTCCGCTATTATGGGCAGCGGTCTCGGCAACTGTGTTGCTCTTATCACAGACGGTCGTTTCTCAGGCGCAACAAGAGGTGCGGCTATCGGTCATGTATCTCCCGAGGCAGCAGTCGGCGGTCCGATCGCACTTGTTAAAGAGGGCGATATGATTGAAATCGACATTCCTGCAAACACAATCAATCTCCTCGTTTCTGACGAAGAGCTTGCAAAGCGTAAGGCAGAGTGGAAACCCCGTCAGCCCAAGATTACAACAGGCTACCTTGCTCGTTATGCAAAGCTTGTTACATCAGGCGCACAGGGTGCGGTTCTCGAATAATCAAGTTTTCAAGGCTCTCGTTTTGAGAGCCTTTTCTTTTGTCGAAAACTGATTTTTTAGGGAATCAATCGTTAAAATGCACAATTGAACTTGCGAAAATCTGTATATTTTTCGGCTTAACATAAAATAAAAAAGCAAGTTGCACAATTCACCCCTTGTCCATTTGGGCAAAGGGTGAATTTTTTTATTTTGCCATAATTCGGTTGTTTATTTTATACAAATATGCTATAATAATTCCGTATTAATTGACACTATTGTTTAATTTTGTCGAAATAAGCTTGATTAGAATAGAAATTTTACGAAAGGGGATTTCACTTTTGAAACAATACGACGCTAAAAAAATTCTTAATATTGCCCTCGCAGGACACAGCGGCAGCGGCAAAACCTCGGTTGCGGAGTCAATACTCTATCTCTCAAAGATGAGCGAAAGACTCGGTAAGGTTGCAGACGGCAACACAGTCCTTGATTTTGACAGCGAGGAGATCAAAAGACAGACTTCAATTATGACGGCGGTTGCACCGATTGAATGGAAAAATACAAAAATCAACCTAATCGACACCCCCGGCCTTTTTGATTTTGCAGGCGGTGTTGCAGAGGGCATGAGAGCGGCTGACACGGCGCTCATCGTTGTTTCGGGCAAGGACGGTGTCTGTGTAGGTACCGAAAAAGCAGTTGAAGCGGCAACAAAGGCAGGGCTTACAAAGGTGTTCTTTGTAAACGGTCTTTGTGACGAAAGCGCCCGTTTCTATCGTGTATTCGAGAGCTTGAAGGCTACATTCGGTCCGTCTGTTTGTCCTGTTGTTGTTCCGTACATTGTTGACGGTCAGGCAAACACTTATGTTAATTTGTTTGATTACAAGGCTTATGAGTACGGCACAGACGGCAGTGTAAAACAGACTGCGCTTCCTGATATGGGCGACAGGCTTGAGGGCTTGCGTGAGGCTATCAAGGAGGCTGTTGCCGAAACAAGCGAGGAACTTCTTGACAAGTTTATTATGGGTGAGGAGTTTACTCCCGAAGAAATCATTCTCGGTGTAAGTCAGGGTGTTAAGGACGGCACAATCTGCCCCGTATTCTGCGGCGACGCTCATAATACATTCGCAATTGATCAGCTTTTGAACAGTCTTACATGGCTTGCTCCGTCAGCGGCTGACAAGAGCGGTGAAATCGGTGTTGACCTTGACGGTGAACCCGTTGATGTTTCGGTTAATGACAGCGGTGCGGCTGCCGCAATCGTATTCAAGACAGTTGCAGACCCGTTCATCGGCAGACTTTCATATGTAAAGGTTGTTTCGGGCAAGGTAAGCTCGGACGCTCCTCTCATCAATATGCGCACAGGCGCACAGGAGAGGATAACAAAGGTGCTTTCCGTAAGCGGAAAAAAGCAGACGGATGTTCCGTACATTGGTGCAGGCGACATCGGCGCAATCCCGAAGCTTGCATCAACAAAGACAGGCGACACACTCTGTTCGCCTCTCAGAAAGGTTGTTCTTGACGGAATCGACTATCCGTCATCATCATATACAATGGCTGTGTATCCGGCAAAGAAGGGTGACGAGGATAAGGTCGCTCAGGGCATTGCAAAGCTTGCGGACGAAGATCCGACAATCAAACTTGTTTCAAACCACGAAACCCATGAAATGCTCCTTTCGGGACTCGGTGAACAGCATCTTGATGTTGTAATTTCAAGACTTAAAACAAAATATAATGTTGACGCAGTCCTCAAAAAGCCAAAGATTGCATACAGAGAAACTATCCGCAAAAAGGTTTCCGCACAGGGCAGATATAAAAAGCAGTCGGGCGGCCACGGTCAGTTCGGTGATGTGTGGATTGAATTTGAGCCGTGTGATTCTGACGGTCTTGTATTTGCCGAAAGAGTTGTCGGTGGTGCAGTTCCGAAGAATTTCTTCCCTGCCGTTGAAAAGGGACTTCAGGACTCAATCAAGAAGGGCGTTCTTGCAGGCTATCCGATGGTAGGCATCAAGGCTACTCTCTATGACGGTTCATATCATCCCGTTGATTCCTCCGAAATGTCATTCAAAACAGCGGCTTCTCTGGCTTATAAGAACGGTATTCCAAATGCTTCTCCCACGCTTCTTGAGCCAATCGGAAGCCTTAAAGCCAATGTTCCGGATGCAAATATGGGCGATGTAATGGGCGAGGTCAACAAGCGTAGAGGTCGTGTACTCGGTATGCAGCCGGGTGAAAACGGCACGCAGATTGTTGAGGCAGAAGTTCCTATGGCAGAAATGGATGACTTTGCAACCTACATTCGTCAGGTAACACAGGGCAGAGGTTCGTTTGATTTTGCGTTTGTTCGCTATGAGGACACCCCTGCAAATGTTGCTCAAAAAATTATTGAGAAAGCCAAGGCTGATTCTCAGGATTAGTACAGTAAATCAGAGGTTGTGAAGAACGAAGTTTTAAACTTCACTTCTTCACAGCCTTTTTGTGTTTTGTATGGGCGGCTTTGCGGCATTTATCAAATTTTGTAATATTGCAAATTGCAATGAAATTTGAATGTGATAACCATTAAGACAGAGGTTTTTAGGTGTGTTCGCTATCAGCAAAAATGCGTAATTAACCGACAAAGAGCATTACTGCCATATTTGGCAATAATGCTCTTGATTTATGTTGCTGTTTATTGTACCGTAACCGTAATTGTAACGCTTGAAGTTCTTTTAAGCACATCGGTAACTGAATAGGTCACCTTATATTTGCCCTTGCGTGCGGTTACTACATTACCCACAACCTCAATATCTGAGGTTATATCATTGCCGCAGGTGTCAACCGCCGTTACCCCTGTCAGAGCATAAAATTCTCCGCCGCTTTTTATTGCGCAATCGTTCGCACCGCTGATTGTCGGGGCGGCTGTGGCATACGGACACTTTTTACTGCTGTCTGTCGGATCCCATTTGTTATTGAAATCCGTAATTTTTATCGCGTCAGGCTTTCCGAGAGGTCCTGCCGTTTCGGCATCGTCATAAATATTGACCGCCGTACCTGTGGGGCAATTGTCATAAATCCACTTTGCGTCCGAAACCGCAAGCCTTACGCAGCCCTGCGACGCCTGCTCACCGAGCTTGTTGAACTCGTCAACCTCTAAATCCTGTTCGTTTAAGGTGTAGTAGGGAACAGAGTGAAAGAGGTAATCGCCTGAAATTCCGCTGATGTACCTGCCGAAAACATCGCCCACAAGGAACAGCCATTCGGTCTTTATTCCGATTGTGTAGTCGCCTGTGATTGTTGCGTTGTTCAACCCCGTTGAACAAACCATCGCTCTGACAGGAATTGTGTACTTGCCGTTTTTGTCGTATGTGTAGACAGTCACGCAGTTTGCCGTGCGGTTCACCTTGATTTCATACAGATTTTTTGCCTTGTTGCGCTTGTTTTGCTCGAGCTTGTCTGTATTTGCCGTTATGCAGGTTGAATAGCTCTGCTGTTTTTTTACCGTTGACTTCGTAACTGTTATCTGAAATTCGGCTTTGGATTTGTCCTTTAGGATTGCCGAAACAAGTGCCGTGCCTTCTTTTAATGCATCAACCCTTCCGCCGTCATCAACAGTCACGGTTTTAATGTCCGAGCTTGTCCATTTTGTAACAGATTCTGCTTTTTCGGATGACAGCTCAATAAGCTTTGTTTCGCCGACTTTTAATGTGAGCGAATCTAATGTGCTTGGTAATGTCGGATTTTCTGTTGCGGCTGTATCCGCCGTCTGTGTTTTTTTATGTGATTTAGAATCATTTCTGATTATACCCATTGTGCCGCATAATATGCTGGTTGCGATAAGTACAACACAAAGGAAAAAAAGGAAAATCTTCTTTTTCATATACTTTCTATCCTTATGCCCTTTACAAAAAATGGTTACAAAAATTTAACCTTTTCCTATTATAACTTTTTTAGTGTAATCTTGCAAGTACTATTTTAAATTGGCTGAAAATGTGGTAAAATGTCAGTCGGAAAATGTTTTTGTAATTTCCGAACTAATGATTAAAATAATTTATGGTGATAATTATGGCACATCCGATTAAACATTTCAGAACAATAACCCGCCACAGACACAAGGTAATTGCCAACTGCGCAAGGGCAGGAATTTTTTGGCAGGGATTAAGGCACGATTTGTCAAAATATTCGCCCACGGAATTTATTCTTGGTGCAAAGTATTTTCAGGGAACAAGAAGTCCGAATGAAAAGGAGAGAGAGCGGTACGGCTACTCTCTGGCTTGGATGCATCACAAGGGCAGAAACCGCCATCATTACGAGTACTGGAACGATTACAACCCAAAGTCAAAGCAAATTGAAAATGTTGAAATGCCGATAAAATATGTTGTCGAAATGTTCTGCGACCGAGTAGCCGCAAGCAAAATCTATAACGGCAAAAACTACAAGGACAGCGATCCGTTCACATATTTTTGCAGAATCAGAGGCAAGCACCGCATGCATCCCAACACCGAAGCGTTGCTTGAAAAATTATTGGTTATGCTGAGAGATGAGGGCGAGGAAAAAACATTTGCCTATATCAGAAATATGAAAAAAGCAGCGGCGAGCCGTCGACAGAGTGCAGCCGTGCCTCATTTACGCTAACAAAAGGAGAATTATAAGTGAAAGAAACTATCTGCACAATTCCGATTAACGATATATTTATGCCGAAATGCGGATGTCCGTTTTGCCGAATGGAGAGTATGCTTGAGGAGCAGTATGTAAAATTTATTACGGGTGACGCGATGATGGAGCCTAATATCAGGATTGAAACCAACAAAAAAGGCTTTTGTCACCGCCATTTTTCGCAGATGTTTGAAAAAGGACAAAAACTCCCGAACGCTCTCATTCTTGAAAGTCATCTTCAGGAAATTATTGATAACGATATGCCGAAAAAGCTGAAGGGTAAGCCTGATAAGAAACAGCTTGAAGTCATTAAAAAGCGACTTGATTCGTGTTATGTATGCGACAGAATCGAGTGGGATATGCACCATTTTTGCGACACGATTTTTGTTGAGTGGGCAAAGGGAGAGGAGTTTTATAAGCTGTACAACGAACAGCCGTTTATCTGCTTTAAACACTACGATTTTATTATGAATGTTGCAACCCAAAAGAGCAAGCTGCCGTCAAAGCTTTTACCGCAATTCTGTGCCGAAACGGCAGGTCTTACAAAAAATTATCTTTTGTCACTCAAAGAGGATATAACATACTTTTGCTCAATGTTTGATTACCGCAATCAAGGCAAGGACTGGGGCACTTCCAAGGATTCAATTGAGAGAAGCGTTGAGTTTTTGACAGGCGAAAAACCGTAAACGGCGAGCCGCCGTACCCAATTCGGGAAGACAGTTTGTAATGTAAAAAACATATTATGCCCGAGCGAAAGGTTTAATTAATGTAAAATTGAAAATTGAAAATGGAAAATTAATGTCGGGAAGACAGTTTGCAAAATAAAATGCAATGTCTTCCCGACTGTTTTGTTAATATGAAATTTACTGTTTATTTATGGCGAACACGGTTCGCCGCTACAATTTAAATTGTACAAATTTTTACAATGCTACGCTCGGGCAAAATATTTTTTGCATTTAAACAAACTATCTTCTCGACCGCAATTTTCCATTTTCCATTTTCAACTTTCAATTTGAATCATTCACTGCCAGACTGCCATAACGGCATTGTAGTATTCGTCCGGCAGCACCGCTCTGAGCTGTTCTCTGCCCGATTTGCTGTTCATGTATGCGTTGCGAACATTTTCGCCGACCTGCATTTCAGTTCCGTTATAGTTTATAAACTGCTGTCTGAGTACCGATACGCTGTCTTTTGTCAGCATATCAAGTGTGATTTTTTCTTTTAATTCCATAATTTTTGCCTCCTTAGTCTATGATGTATGTAACTATTACATTGATTTTTTCGCCTTCTGCAAATGTCGTATCGGGACTGTTTATGTACAGCCATGAGCCGTCAAGGCGAATATTAACAAGCTTGTTGGCAGTTGTATACACCGCAATGCTTGACAATCCGCTTGCAGTCATAGCATTGAATGGCAGTCCTGCGAACTGTACATAGTTTTTACCTGCAACAAGGGTTGTGATGTTTAGTGCTACCGTCACGGTTTTACCGATTTTTGAATAGTTAAAACTGCCCTCGCAGCCGTCATAAATAGCCTGCGCAGGAGTAAGCTCCCCTTTGCCGACCTCAACATTTGACGAATCGTATTTATTCGCAAGTGAAGTTTGGGTTGTCTTTTCAAATGCCAAAACCTCGTTCGCAACTTCTGTGACACCTTCCGCAACTTCATTCGGCAAATAGATTGATTCTTTTTCAGCAATCATAATTTTGGACACTTTGAAGAATCCTGTTCCGTAATAATCAAACCGAATCGCAATATAAGTGGTATCCTCTGCTGTCGTAAATGAACCAAAACCCTTTCTAAGTTCAAAGCGAGTTGCGTCTGTATTAATTCCGTTTAAAAAGACATACGCTCCACAAGTGGTGGAAGATGGTAACCACGAGAATAAATATTTTGTATTTGGCTTTACTGCTATTCTCATAGATTGCGGTGCTGACGGATTCCATCCGTTTGTGTATCCATTGGGTTCAGTAGTTGTTATGGCAAATGATTTTTCATTATAATCCACTTTGTCAAGAGTACCTCTGTAAACTGGATTAGTAAGCCCCTGTAATCCTTTTGCCCAAGCATCGAAATCAAAAATATTCGAGCTATTAACGAGGTTAGCTTTATTTGCCAGTGAAGTATCAACAACATTTTTAGTATATGCGTCTGAAATGCCGTACCCTGCAAGTGTTGTTGCCTTATCAGCTTTGTTTCCGAGAACCTCGTTTGATAAGTCAGTACAATCAATTACCTCCCAGTCACAATGGTCGGCTGGAGCAGCATACATCTTATTGATAGCTGATATATTGATACAATTGTCAAGTGTTAATACATTCGGTGTGTCAGCATATGCTCCTTTAAGCGTGCGTGC
>NZ_NNSR01000074.1 GCF_002834225.1 Ruminococcus bromii
TTGTAAGGCAGATGCTCTCCCAGCTGAGCTATGCTCCCACATGCCTTTGTCGCTGTATCGAAGTTCTGTCGAATTTCGTTTATCTCTCGGCGACAGATACCATAATACTACATTATGATTAAAATGTCAACACTTTTTTGAAATTTTTTTCATTTTTATGAGTGACATCACGAACATTTGCGACAAGGTCTTTAAAAATCTTTATTCTTTGCTGTTTTTCTCTGCAATCAACTTTTCAAGGTCATCCTTTGTAAAGACATATTTCTTATTGCAGAAATGACAGGTTGCAACGGCAACACCCTGTTCATTGACCATAGAACGGATGTCATCATCGCTGAGGGTACAAAAATAATTTTCAAGCTTTTCTTTTGAACAACCGCAAACATACTTAACAGGGTTTTCGTCAAGCACTTCAACCTCAAAGCCTTTGAGGGCTGTTTTGCAGATATCGAGAATACTCATACCCTTTGCAAGCATAGTTGTAACGGGTTCAAGCTCTGCAATATTCTTTTCAAGCTTGTCGATAACAGTATCGTCTGCACCCGGAAGAAGCTGAATAAGCAATCCGCCTGCAAGAAGAACTTCTCCGTCTTCTTTATCAATAAGCACACCCAAGGCACAAACTGTAGGAATCTGCTCGCTTGTTGCGTAGTAGTTTGCAATATCCTCGGCAATTTCACCGCTGACAAGCTCAACCTGACCTATGTACGGATCGCCTGAACCGTAGTCACGCATAACATTTAGCATACCTGTTCTGCCGACTGCTTTTGCAACATTGATTTTACCGTTTTCGTAATATTCCGTCGGGCAGTCTGCATTGCCGACATATCCCTTTACATTGCCGCTGCTGTCGCCGACTGCGATAACGGGACCGAGTTCACCGTCACCCATTACACGAAGGTTGACTGACGCATCTTTCTGTTTGAGCATATCGCCCATAATTGAGGTTACACACAAAAGTCTGCCGAGTGCGGCTGTGGCACTGCGTGAAAGGTGGTGAATCTTCTTTGCGGTAAAAACTATGTCGGACGCATCAACGCAAGCCGCCATAATCGCACCGTCAGATGTAATACAACGAATTATTTTATCCATATCGGTTATCCTTTCGATTCATTAAACTCTTTGTTGCGTGATGTTTTCATTCTTGCAACATAAATTACCCTCTGTTCATCCGCTTTCGGACTTTCAAATGTAAGGTCGCCGTAAACAGCCTCTACTTCAAAACCTGCATCCGTGAGCATTTTTCTGATTTCATCATCTGTATATGCTCTTTCGGCAAAGCTTTCGGATGAACGATAATACACACCGTTTTCTTCCTCAAAGAAATCAAGGTCGATTTTCACCTTGTTATCATCCTCGGGGGTGTTTTGCCATACGCAGAAAACGCTGTCGTTTTCATACACAAAGGTATTATCCGCAAGAACATTTTTATGCTTGTACACCGTGTTGACATCAAAAATAAACAGACCGTCATCGTCCATAAAAAGTCCCACACGGTCAAATGTCTTTGCAACATCTTCAATTTTTGTAAGGTGATTTATGCTGTCAAGCGTACACACACAGGTATTTATTGTACCGTACAAGTCAATGCTTTGCATTTTCTGCCTTAAAAACAGGATATCAAGCCCTTCTTCGGAAGCACTCTGCATTGCCTCGCTGAGCATTTCCATACTGTAATCTATCCCGAAAACATCCACTCCCCGCTTTTTCAAAAGGCGTGTGAGAGTTCCTGTTCCGCAGGCAAGGTCAAGGGTTATACCCATATCATGTCTGAATTTTTCGGCAAGCTCAAGAATATAGCCGCATCTTTTTTCATAGCAGGCATCCTGCATAAGCCCGTCATAAAATCGGGCAAACGACAAATAGCTCGGCATTATTCTTTTTCTCCGTTTTCAATCCTGTCGAGTACAAGAGTGTAGCCATATGTATCGTTATCAAACAACGCTCTTTTTACTCGGCTGATGGTTGCGGTTGACGCACCGGTTTCCTTGACGATTTCTGTATATACCTTTTTCTCGGTAAGCATTTTTGCAACGACAAGGCGCTGTGACATTGCCTTGAGTTCTGCGCTTGTGCATAAATCTTCAAAAAAGCGGTAGCAATCTTCTTCGTTTTCAAGCGATAGAATCGCCTTGAACAAATAGTCGGTAGAATCATTTTTAAGTTTAGAATTCAAAACCGTTACCTCCTTATTTCTGCAATAAAGCATTAAGTTTTTATACATTAAAATTTTAACACACAAAAGCACGAAAGTAAAGCGGAATTAAATTTTTTCTTCTTTTTTACAAAAATCAGTTGTAATTTTCCCATACATTTTTATACAAACCTATGTAACCGCAAAACAGTTGTCCGATTGAACAGCTGTTTTGCATATATTGCTAAATGCTTTTCTTTATAGTATCAAGAGCGCCTTTTTCAATGCGGCTGACCTGCGCCTGTGATATTCCTATTTCAGCCGCAACCTCCATCTGAGTTTTGCCGCGAAAAAATCTCATTGAAAGAATCCGTTTTTCTCTGTCGGAAAGATTGGAAATCGCCTCTTTTACCGCAATTTCTTCAAGCCAAGCGGAATCATCGTTTTTGTCGCCGATTTGATCCATAACATATATAGTATCGTTTCCGTCCGAAAAAACAGGCTCGTAAAGCGACACGGGATCAACTATCGCCTCAAGCGAAAGCACCACCTGTTCTTTCGGCATCTCCATTATTTTGGCGATTTCTTCTATGGTTGGCTCCCGATTGTTTTTATTAGTCAGCTGTTCCTTTATCTGCATTGCACGGTAGGCTGTATCTCTCATTGAGCGGGATACCCTGACTGCATTGTTATCACGCAAAAACCTCCGTATTTCACCGATTATCATAGGCACTCCGTAGGTGCTGAACCGCACATCAAGCGTAGGGTCAAAGTTATCAATCGCCTTGATGAGTCCGATAACACCCACCTGAAACAGATCGTCGGGATTTTCGCCTCTGTTTGTAAACCTCTGAATAACAGAAAGAACAAGCCTTAAATTCCCGTTAATCATCTTATCCCTCGCCATTTTCTTTTCGGCAGGAGAACCGTTTCTGATTGTGTTAAGCAGCTCACGCTTTTCGCTCTCCTTCAGCAGCTTGAGCTGTGATGTATTTACTCCGCAGATTTCAACTTTTCCGTATTGCAAAGAATTACCCCCGAATCTGAATTTTTATCGGTTTTGTCTTTACAATAATTATTGACGGTTTTGGCTGTTTTATTCTTTTTAAGTTCTTTTAAAAATTTCTCAAACGGTCTTTTAAATTAAAATTGTACATTGACAATGGTACAATTGAATGTTACAATTTAACTGTAGGATTGGCCATATTATACAATTTTCTATACAAAAAAAGGAGGACGGCTATGTTCACAATTGATTTCACAAGCCGTGTGCCGATTTATGAACAGATTTGCAACAATATAATCAAGCTTGCGTCGGCAGGCGTGTTCAAATCGGGTGACAGGCTGCCGCCTGTACGAACGGTAGCACAGGAAATCGGTGTAAACCCAAACACGGTTGCAAAGGCATATCGTGTTCTTGAAACAGAGGGCTACATCTATTCAACTGTTGGACGGGGAACATTTTTGACAGACAAGTTGACAAAAAACGCAGCTTTCCAAGAAATGGCTCTCAAAACATTCCGTGATGCCGTAAAGAATGCAGAGCTGTACAGTGTTCCCCGTGAACAGCTCATAAAAATCATCAATTCCGTATACGAAGGAGGCAGAGAGAATGATTGAAGTTAATCACATAACCAAAAAATTCGGCAAAGTGACTGCCGTTGACGATTTCACGCTTACCGTAAACAGAGGCTCTGTTCTCGGCATTGTCGGAAGCAACGGCGGCGGAAAGTCAACACTTCTGCGAATTATGTCGGGTGTGTTTGACCCCGATAAGGGCGAGGTGAATATTAACGGAATAAACATTCTTAACAATCCGTCAGTAAAGGGAGAATGTTTTTTCATTCCCGATTACCCCTATTTTTCAAACAGCTCAACTCTTGAAAACACTGCATTCCTTTTTCGAAGTCTTTATCCAAACTGGAACGAGAACGCTTTCAAACAGTTTTGCTCGGTGTTTCCGATTGATCCTGATGCAAGGATAATCGATATGTCAAAGGGTATGCAAAGACAGGCGGCTTTGATATTGGCGCTTTCAACCTGTCCGAGATATCTGCTGCTTGATGAAATTTTTGACGGACTTGACCCTGTTGTACGCAAGCTTGTAAAAAAAATAATCATTGACAATGTTTCCGCAAATGATATGACAGTTGTCGTTGCGTCACACAATTTGCGTGAGCTTGAAGAATTATGTGACAGAATTTGTCTTATGCACAAGGGCAAGCTTTTGCTTGAGAGGGAAATTGACGAAATTAAACTCGGTCTTCGTAAGGTTCAGGTTGCATTCACCGAAGTTCCCGATAATTCATTCTTCAACGAAATCAATGTTATAAACACATGGAGAAACGGAAATATATTTAATCTTACAATCAAAGGAACAGAGGAAGAGTTTATGCCCAAATTGCAGGAGCTTAATCCGATTTATATCTCAGCTGTTCCGATGACCTTGGAAGAAATTTTTATATGTGAAATGGGGGTTGCAGGTTATGACACAGAAAACATCCTTTAAAAGCAGACTGAAGCAGATGCTGTCGTTCTTCCTCAGCGACCTTAAGTCCTGCAATACATTTCTCATTGTATTCGGTATTATTTCGGCTGTTGCAATTACAGTATGCTTTACAATCTGCGTTGTACTCGGAAACGATTCATCTTTTTCAATGATGCTTTCTGCGTTGAGCATTACAGGCATTGCAAACAGCGGTATCGGAGAAATTGAACTTTTTCAATACTCCTCGGCATCACTCGTCTATCTCATTTCAATAGTATTTACAATCATCTACACGGTGCGAATTTATTCGTATCTGCACAATAAACGCAAGGCGGATTTGTACGGTTCACTGCCGATTGGAAGAGCAACACTTTTTATTGCAAAATCCGTATCGGCTTACCTTATGTCGATTATCCCTGCAATTTTCTTTCTCAGCTTAATATCCATTATATCGGTTTGTTCGGGACATTCGGTTGTTTCGGAAGTGACAAAATTATTCCCCGAAATATGTATGGGTACACTCGCATCAATCGCATTTTTCGGTCTTATTGCAGTTTGCTGCGGAACGATGCTTAACTCCGTGCTTATGTTCGTTGCGGTTTGCGTAGCTTATCCGCTTTCCGCAATCTTCATCAAAGGTACTGTTGTGGGTTGTTTTGACGGTTTCTATGTTGGCATTTTCAAAGACAGCGTCATTATGAATGCACTCAATCCGCTCGCGGCGTATGACGGAATCAATGTTATTTACTGGCTGATTTTCTCGGTTGTATGTATTGCCCTCGGCGCTTTTCTTGCAAAGAAAAGAAAGGCGGAAAGAGCTCAGTCGGCATTTGCATTCCACCTTCCGTGCTACATAATCAAGGTGCTTGTTTCATTCCTTGCAGGTATGTTCCTCGGTGTTCTTTTCGGTTCAATGAATGTTTTCGGCGGATATGCGGGTTTTGTTTTCGGATTTATTCTTGCAAGCGTTCCCGTTTACATAATCGTTCATCTTATTTTGTACAGAGGCTTTTCAAAGCTTATCAAAACTTCGATTCCGCTCGGTGCGTTAATTATTGTAAGCTGCGTCGGTGTTGCTCTCTGCTGTTTTGACGCATTCGGCTACAACAGCTATGTACCGAAAGCTCAGGATATCAAGAGTGCCGGATTCTATGACGCAAATTCAAACTATCAGGCAAAAGGCAGTGCTGTCGGCAAAAATCTTAAAGATATGGCTGACGATATTACAGACAAAGACACAATCACTTTTATCACCAACTCACATTCAAATCTTATCAACAAGCGTGACTATTCAATTCAGAACAAGTTCAAGAACACATGGGTTTCAATGTTTACGGACAACTTTCTGTTTTTTAGCAAAGAGCTTTCGCAGCCATACTGCGGATATGCATACAAGCTCAATGACGGTCGCATTATTACAAGGGCATACAACAGATTCAACGCATTTTATAATTCAGATACCCTATACGATGACGACAACACGGATATAATAAATTCAAAGGGTTATATCAAAACCTACAGTCCTATTGCAAAGGCGGAATACGATGATTTAAGTGAATTTGCAGTTTTTGGATTTAACCGCAAGGATACGGAGAAAAAGCACGCTGACTTGGTTGTAAACCGCATTGCTTCAGGCTATTACGGTGATGACAGCCAGTCAGTTGCACTCACAGGCCCCGGCGAGACATACAAACGCATCAAGGATGCTTTTCTTAAAGATATTGACAACTGCAGTGATGAAGAATTTAAAAAAGTTGTCGGATACAGTAACACATTCTACGGTTCAGCCGACCCTGATTATTCAGATTACAGTACACTCGTTGAATCCATTCCCGATGTTGTATGTGTAATACAGCTTGCAACAGGCGCACCCTACAATATTTACATTTCAGACCTGTCATCCTATTACAAATCTGCAGATTCCGACACTGCTTACACAACCGCATCCTATGTTATTCCGAGAAGCTTTACAAAGACAATTGAGGTTTTGCAGGATCTCGGTATGCTCGACAAAAATATGTATGTCAAGGCAAACGATGATTATAACGGAACAAGTATAATCACATATGACGATTATTATGATGATTCTGATTACTCAGACAGCGTATCGGGCATTGATGACAGCGAATATTGATACAGGCATTACACTACAGGAAAGCAGGATTTTAAATGGAACTTTACAACGGACGACCAACCGACTTAACAGGCAGAGAAGACCGTGAAATCAGAGTATATGACCTTCTCGACAGCCTTGGAATTGAATATCAGCGAACCGACCACGGACACGCTGACACAATGGAGGCTTGCAACGAGATTGACGCTGTGCTTGATGTTCTGATTTGCAAGAATCTTTTTCTGTGCAACAGGCAGAAAACCGACTTCTATCTTCTTATGATGCCGGGTGACAAACCTTTTAAAACAAAGGAACTGTCAAAGCAAATCGGAAGTGCAAGACTTTCGTTTGCATCTCCCGATTTTATGCTCGAATTTCTCGACATTAAACCCGGTGCGGTGAGCGTTATGGGGCTTATGAATGACAAAGACAACCGAGTAAGACTTCTTGTTGACGAGGATGTTTTGAAAGGCGAATATGTCGGCTGTCATCCGTGTGTAAACACCTCAAGTTTAAAAATTAAAACCGCCGATGTTTTCGGAAAATATCTTGATGCGGTTCACCACACCGCAACAACCGTAAAACTTGTAGGCGAAGAATAAAAATTAAACGGCAGTGGGATAAATTTTTCCGTTGCCGTTTCGTTGTTTACAGAACATAACTGCCCCCGAACCTTTGAAAGATTCGGGGGCAGTTGTCTGAATATTAAGAAAAATGAGTGTCAATTATTTGATTTACTTTTCAAACTTTTTTCTGTAAGAAAGAAACAATGCACCGCCTGCAATAACAGCAGATAATGTGAATAACATTGTTGTAATCGGACTGCCTGTCGGAACAGAACCGTTATCGTTCGTCACGGTATTCTTAGTTGCATTATCCTTATCTTAGATTTTCTTCATACGGTGTATCAAGTTCAAGATTGCCTGCGGCATCAAGAGCTGTTCGCATTACCTCGCCGTAATTAAACGGATCGGAAACTTCTGCGGTACAGTCGGCTGGATCAACACTTTCCGAAGAACCGTCATTGTAAACCACTTCAAGCTTTGCATCCGAAAGGTCAAGCATCGGGTTGAAACTGTATGCGTTCATTTTGTCGGCAAAAGCATAGTAATGTTCGCTGTCTGCGTAAACATTTTTAACTGATTCGGACGGAAGAACAACATCTTCCCAAAAATAGGTTTTTGACGGAGGCTCAATTATCTTAAGCTCCACGGGTGTTTTTGCCTCATCGGGAGTTGCCGAATCATCGGCAGCCGCAAAGGCGGTTAAAGCACACGAAAAAGTAAGTAGTGCTGCGATTGCGAGGGATAATAATTTTTTCATAATAATTCCTCCTCGTATAATGACTTTTAGATGCACAATGTATGCACCTTGTTTAATAAGCTGCTGAACAAATATTGTTTAAACAACTTTGTAAATATTAAAATACAATTTATGCCATTTGTAATCGCCACTTATAAAATACCCATCCATAAAATGCTGCAAAATTTTCAGCAGTTCAATCGCATTCTCCAAAACCGCCGCCGTGGCTATAGGTATGAAATTTTTCACACCAATCTATGTTTCAATTAGTATTTATCGTATGAGAATGCATTATAAGAATCAGTAAGGTGCTGTTTCTTCTGTGTTTCGCTATAACTATTCCAAAGCTTTGGATAGCCGTCAACAGAACAGTAAACAAACTGACTGTACATATGTGCATTTACACAATTATCGAGTGTACTCAAGTTTGCAGCATTATACACTTGTTTGCTTGTCCTGCCATGAACATAATAGGTGTAATCCAATCCCCAATTTTCAAGAGCTAAATGATAAGAAGAATACGGATGAGCACTTATAAGGTTGCCATCATAACTCAATGTATAGTTTTCACAATCAAGATAACGATCGGGATTGCTGGTTGATAACTCGGCTGAATTTATCACATACCTTTTAGCCGATTTATCGTATAAGTAGGCCAATCTATTCTGAATGTAGGTCATAGAATTATCAAATCCAACCAATGAAAGCTTTCCATTCTTGAAAGTATATACCCTTGCATTCAAATAGTATTCCTTATCCCCTGCTTCCTGCGCTATAAGCTCAGGAACACCGTCAAAATCAAGGTCTGTAAACTGCACACCTGCCAAAGCAATGTCCCCCACCTTGAGTTCAGGCAACCACTCCGATTCATGTTTAAGCAGATAATCTATATATGCATCTCTTGTTTTGTTGGTTGTTTTATACTTAAATGCAACACCTGACGGATTATAGGTACTTGTAAATTTCTTCTCATCCTTTGATACACATCTTACGGTAAAAGTATAGGTCTGTCCTGCTTTTACATTCTTATAAGTGTACTGGTTATCGGTTGTATCGGCAATCTTTTTCCACGAACCACTTTGCTTAATATAAACACGATACTTTGAATTTTTATCGGCGGTAGAATTCCAAGTTAAAGTAATTCCTCCGTGCATTGTATCAATATTATAAATTTCCGGACATCCGTTGTTATATAATGCACTTTTTACACCCTTTGTGTCATAACCGCTCTGAAAAACTTTGCCGTTACTTGAAATACAGCGAACAGTATAAATATACTGACCGTTTACAGAACTATCTTTTACGCTGAGTTCTCTTGAAACAAGTCCCTTGTCAAGATAACTTGTACCTTTTGTATCTACAAGTTTATTCCAACCGGTAGCATCCTTATAATATACACGATATTTTTCAGCACCTGCAACCTTATTCCACGCAAGCTTGATACCGTCATATGTATATTCTGCCTTTGATATTTTCGGTGTGGCAACATATTTTGCGCTCATTCCCACAGGGTCATAACCGCTCAAATACTTTTTAGCGTCGGAACTGATTGCTCTTACAGTGTATGTATAGGTCTTATTCGGCTGTAAATTTTTATGTGTCACAACACCTGTTTTGTTATCGCATACTTTTGTCCAGCCCTTACCTTCTGTTTTGCAGTACAATCTGTAATTTGTATTGTTTTCAGTCTCCCAAATCACCTTAATACCGCCGTTTACAACATTGGTTTCAAGTATTTTAGGAGCTTGATTATATCTGATACTTAAGCCTTTTGGGTTAAATCCACTCTCAAAACTTTTTCCGTCATCACTTATACACCTCACGGTATAAGTATAGGTTCCCATACCAACAGATTTATCAACTATAGAATTAGAAGTCGTATCTGATACTCTGAACCAATCTGACGAATTTTTATGATAAATTCTATACTTTGATGCACCGTTTACTTTGTTCCATGTAATTTTCACACCGCCGTTTACATTTTCAAGCTTTGAAATTTCGGGGGCGGCAATATATTTTACACTTTTGCCCTTTGAATCATAACCGCTTGTAAAGCTCTTTCCGTCAGCAGAAATACATCTTACAGTATAGGTGTAATTCCTGCCCGATGAAACATCCTTGTCGATATATGAGGTTGAAGTTGTATCGACCATTCGTGTCCAACCTTTACGGCCCTTGTAGTAAACTCTGTATTTAGCCGCACCATTCACTTTGTTCCATGTAAGCTTTACACCGCCGTAAACGCTTTCAAGCTTTGAAATTTCGGGGGCGGCAATATATTTTACACTTTTGCCCTTTGAATCATAACCGCTTGTAAAGCTCTTTCCGTCAGCAGAAATACATCTTACAGTATAGGTGTAATTCCTGCCCGATGAAACATCCTTGTCGATATATGATGTTGAAGTTGTATCGACCATTCGTGTCCAACCTTTACGGCCCTTGTAGTAAACTCTGTACTTAGCCGCACCGCTTACTTTGTTCCATGTAAGCTTTACACCGCCGTAAACGCTTTCAGCCTTTGAAATTTTCGGAGTTGCCAAGCTTGCCCTTGCAACCTGTGCATACTGCACGGGTGTGTTAAGTGGTTCAGCGGCATTTGCAGAAACTGCCGAAACCGCAACCGCAGACATCGACATTACCGCCGCCATCGCTATTGATATAAATTTTTTCATAGTTACCTCTCACTTTGTAAATATTCTACGCATTATTAAAAACTTTCGCTAAATTTTTATGCAAGTTAATTGTAGCATTAAATGATATAAAAAGCAATACATCTTGATAAACTATCACAAATTTTTAAGCTAAAACAAATAAACCGTTCACAAAAGCGAGAACGGTTTATTTTATATATTCTGTTGATGTTTTGAATTATTTAAAATAATTTCTGCGTTTTGCAAAAATTACTGCACAACCTGCAAGCATTGCAACAAGAAGAATTACAGCAACGCTGTTCTGTCCTGTCTGTACAGCACCGCTGTTATTCTGTGAATCGTTCAGAGTGTCCTTAGTTGCTGTGTCGCTTGTTGAAACAGGGTTTGTTGCAGAAGTTGCAGAAGTTGTATCGGGTACTGTTACAGGTTCGTCAACTGTTGCAACCGTAGTTGTAGGCTCAGTAGGAACAGTTGTATTCGGTTTATTAGATTCCAAACCAAAATTCATTTTTGACAATTCTTCAAGAATACTATCGTCAATAACTCCGCTTTCATAAGCCTCTTTAATTGAGTAAACATTGCCATTCTTATAAAGCATAACATCATCGTTATGGTTGTAATGATAAGTATAGTCACCAATTGTTTCTTCAATTGAATAATCAAGGCTAAAACCTTCATTGTGCATAAAATAAACTCCGCCGTCACTTGTTGAACCAACAATTTCAATGTTGAGATACTCAGGCTCTTTACCACCGTAATATGTATCTATCATCACCTGTCTGATTTCTGATGCAACATCCGATTCTGATATTTCATCAGGTGTAGCCGCAAAAGCTGTTGTTACAACCGAAAAGCACATTACAAATGCTATCAATGCTGTTAAAAATTTTTTCATTTTTATTTCCTCACCTTTCATTTATTCTATCTGTAATAATGGTATATGCAACAGATATTCAATTTACTTTATTATACCACTAAAATACATGTAATGCAATATAGTTGCTAAAAATTCACATAAAATAATTCTGCTCAAATGAAAATGCCACTTTCATAGCGAAAGTGGCATAAATGTTAATTTTTGTTGTCAAATCAAACTGGGTGAACCATATTTTTCTTGTCAAGCTTGTCGCCGTTGATGCCAACCTTGGCATTTCTTCTCTTTTCAAAGAAGTCGAGGGCAACCTTCGGGAACTGTGCATAAGAAAGAACATCCTCAGGCTGTTCAATCCACTGCTCAATCTCGCCACGGAGCTTATCAAGCTCAGGCTTAAGCTGATCTGCAGGACGACCTTTGATAATCTTCTTGTCACCGATAATCTTCTTCTGAAACTCAGGATCAATCGGCATTGGAGTTGTACCATACTCACCGGCAACAAGTCCCTTGAACTCGTTTGTGCACATTGAGTAGCGCTTGCCTGTGATTACATTGAATACAGCCTGTGTGCCGACAATCTGTGATGTCGGAGTAACAAGCGGAGGATAACCTGAATCCTTACGAACACGGGGTACTTCTGCAAGAACTTCGTCAAGCTTGTCTTCCTTACCGGCCTGCTTGAGCTGTGAAAGAAGGTTGGAAAGCATACCGCCGGGAACCTGATAGATAAGAGCGTTAGCATCTGTTGCGAGCATCTTAGGATCAAGAAGTCCTGATTTGATGTACTTCTCACGGAGAGTCATGAAGTAAGCACGGATGTCAGAGAACTGTTTAAGGTCAAGACCTGTGTCGAACTCTGTGCCTGAAAGAGCGGCAACCATTGACTCTGTAGGTGCGTGTGATGTACCGAGAGCGAGTGGGCTGATTGCTGTGTCAATGCCGTCGGCACCTGCCTCAACACCCTTTAAAAGACACATTGATGCAAGACCTGATGTGTAGTGGGTGTGGAGCTGAAGCGGAAGCTCCGGAACAGCGGCTTTGATAGCCTTTACAAGGCTTTCGGTTCTTGTCGGAGTAAGAAGAGCAGCCATATCCTTGATACAGATTGAATCTGCACCTGCGTCTGCAATTCTCTTAGCATACTCAACATAGTATTCATCTGTGAATACAGGACCTGTTGTGTAGCTGATAGCAACCTGTGCATGACCGCCTTCTTTGTTAGCGGCCTTGATAGCTGTTTTAAGATTCTTGATGTCGTTAAGAGCATCAAAAATACGGATAATGTCAATACCGTTTGCGATTGAACGCTGAACAAGGTACTCAACGCAGTCATCGGCATAGTGACGATAACCGAGCATATTCTGTCCTCTGAAAAGCATCTGGAGCTTTGTGTTAGGGCAATGCTCTCTGATTGTGCGGAGTCTGTCCCACGGATCTTCGTTTAAGAATCTGAGGCATGAGTCATATGTTGCGCCGCCCCAGCATTCGAGTGAGTAATAACCGATTTTATCGAGTTTGTCAAGAACAGGGAGCATTTCCTCTGTTGTCATTCTTGTTGCAATGAGTGACTGATGAGCGTCACGCAGAGCAGTTTCGGTAACTCTGATTTTTTTTGCCATTTTACAGCATCCCTTTCTCCGAATTATTGATTAGTTAAGTGTTACGAGAACCTTACCTGAGTCAACAGACTCACCCTTTGCAACATCAACTGTTGCAACTGTGCCGTCCTGCGGAGCCTTAACGGGAGTTTCCATCTTCATAGCCTCGATGAATACGAGGTCATCTCCGGCCTTAACAGCCTGTCCTGCCGAAACAACAACATTAACAACTGTACCGGGCATAGGAGCCTTTACAACAACAGAACCCTGAGCGCCTGCGGGAGCTGCAGGCTTTGCTGCAGGAGCGGGAGCGGCTGCCGGAGCAGGAGCGGCTGCTGCGGGAGCTGAAGAACCGCCGAGTTCTTCAACCTGAACATCATATGCTGTGCCGTTAACTGTAATTCTTAAATTCTTCATTTTTAGTATCCCCTTTTATTTTAACAAGTAATCATTTATCAGATAGTTGAATGCTTCTTTGAAAGTGTTGAAACACGCTTGCCCGAGAGCATATCAAGAGCAGAAATAAGAGTCTGACGGAGCTGAGCTTCTTCAACAATACCGTCAACGTAGCCGTTCTGAGCGGCATTGTAAGCAGAAAGATTCTCGTCAGCAAACTTCTGAGCAACCTCAGCCTGCTTATCTGTGGCAACATTCATAACTTCGGGAGCCATAATGAATGCGGCAGCCTCAACATTAACAGGTGAAATAACCGCATCGGGAAGTGCGTAAACAACATCTGCATTAGCGCCTGTGCCTGCAAGAGCAACATAGCCTGAACCGATTGCCTTGCCTGTAACAACAGAAATCTTGACTGTTGTTGCCTCAGCATAAGCGGCTGACGCCTTTGTTGCCGACTTGATTGACTCAAAGCCCGGGCAGTTTACGAATGTTACAACAGGGAGTGAGAAAGCGTCGCAGAAACGAACAAACTTTGCTACCTTGTTTGCAGACTTGCAACCAAGCTCCTTGCCCTTTGTAACAACAATACCTACAACCTGACCGCCGAGTCTTGCAAAACGAACATTTGCTTCCTTGCCGTAATCATTGAAAAGCTTTACAATGCTGTTGCCGTCAACAGTTCTGCTGACTACACAACCGCAGCCGTCCTCTGCCGGAGCTTCTTCAAATGACTGAGGAGCCATTGTGAGGTTATTTGACGGAAGATAAAGGATAAGTTCCTTTGCAGCCTTGATTGCCTTGTCTGCATCGTCACAAACGATTGAGGCAATACCGTTTTCAGCATTGTAAGCGGCATCGGAATGCTTGCCTGTTACCGAAAGCGAAAGCTGTGCGTCTTTGCTCATGATAACGATGTCTGCGCTTGCAGCGTTAAGAGCGTTTGTTCCGAGGCAAGTGCCGAGAACAACCGAAATCTGCGGTACAACACCGGAAAGTGACGCAGCCGCATTGAGAACATCACCGCAACCTGCGAGAAGCTCTGTACCCTGATTAAGTCTGCCGCCAACGCTGTCATAGAAACCTACAACAGGAGCGCCTGTCTTGAGTGCAAGACCATACAGCTTTTTAAGCTTGGCAGCCTGTGCCTTACTCATGGCACCGCCGCAAATGTCGCTGTTCTGTGCAAACGCATAAACAGGCATACCTTCTACTGTTCCAAAGCCTGCAACAACCTCGGCAAAACCTTCACCGGATTTTGCAAAGGCATCAATTTCACAAAAGCTGTCTGCATCAAAAAACGCCGTAATTGTCTTATAAGCGGAAGTTGCGGCAATTTCAGCCTTTGCCTGATTGATCTTTTCAATACTCATCTTAAAATCCTCCAATACCATGTATTGAATATGCACGAAAACTGAGCGTGCATACTAATTTTCTACACGATACATTATACTCTATAATCTTCAAAAGTACAAGAAAAACACGCTGTACTATTTCAATTTTGAACACATTTAATAGTTATTACACAAAAACCGTAAATTTATTGTCAAATTAACGAATAGTTTTATTCACCGTTTCAGAAGTATTTTTCAAAAACAGAAAATTAAAGCTGTTTGCCGTTTAAAAACGGGTTTGCAAGCAGTTTTTTTACCTCTTGTTCGGTCAAATCTCTCCAGTCGCCCTGCTTAAGCATACCCATTTTTACACCGCCGATTTGAGTGCGTTTGAGTCTTGCAACCTCAAGCCCGACAGCCTCGCACATTCTTCTGATTTCACGGTTCTTACCCTCGTGAAGAATCATTTCAAGAACTACTCTGCCCTGCTCCTTGTGAATTACACGGACATATGCAGGAGCGGTTTTCCTGCCGTCAAGCTCAACGCCTGTTTCAAGCTTTACAAGCTGATCCTCGTCAATTGACGGTCGAACGGTTACTCTGTAAATCTTGTAAACATTGTTTTTCGGGTGCATAACCTTGTTTGCAAAGTCACCGTCATTTGTAAAAACAAGCATACCCTCGCTGTCTTTGTCAAGTCTGCCGATCGGATAAACTCGCTCGCCGACATTCTCAACAAGCTGTGCAACACACTTTCTGCCACGCTCATCATTCATTGTGGTAATGAATCCACGGGGCTTGTTGAGCATAATATATCGGTAATTGCCGCCCTTCGGCACGACAATCCTCTTGCCTCTTACAAACACCTTGTCTGTAGGAAGAACCTTATCGCCGAGAATTGCGGTTTTGCCGTTCACCTTGACATGACCGCCGAGAATAAGCTCCTCGGCCTTTCGCCTTGACGCAATGCCGCATTGCGCTATGAATTTCTGAAGTCTTATAGGTTCAATTTTAGCCATATGTAAATTCCTTTATATTAAAATTTTCTTTATATTTAAGCTGTTACGAAAACAGATTTCCTATTGCCGAAAATATTGACACACTCTTTTTATCCGATTTAATCTTTTCGCCTGCAACAATGTTGCATTTATAAAGCAGCTTTCCGCCGAGTGTGTATTCAATTCTGCCGACCGATTCGTTCTTTTCAATCGGAGCATACAAAAAGCTGTCTATGAAGATTTTTTTCTTGATTTTATCGCAGTCCTCACGCTTTAAAACGATTGTGTTGTTCTTCTCACCTGTAACCGTTACGCTGTCCTTATCACCGCCCACGCACGGAATATCGGCACAAAAGTCAGCGTCCTTGCAGTCAACTCCCCTGTACTTTTCAAAAGCGTAATCATAAAGAGAAATATGGTCATTCCAATCGTTGCGGTCATTCAGAGTGACGCACACAAGCGTTACACCGTCTTTTTTTGCAGAGGAAACAAGGCACCGCCCTGCCGCTGTTGTATAGCCTGTTTTTCCGCCTGTACAGTAGGGATAAAGCGACAAAAGCCTGTTATGATTTGCATATGCGGTTTTCTTTGATTTCGGTTCAAGAAATTCAACGGTCACGCTCTTCTTAGCCGTAAGATTTGCAAAATCGTCATTTTCAAGTGCATATGACATAAGCAGAGCCATATCCTTTGCACTTGAGTAATGGTTTTCGTCGTCAAGTCCGCTCGGCGTTACAAAATTGGTATTCGTCATACCGATTTGCTTTGCCTTTTCATTCATTCGTTGTGAAAACTTTTCGGGACTGCCCGAAATCGTATATGCCGCCGCATTCGCCGCATCATTGCCCGATGCCATCATCATTCCTGAAGCAAGGTCCGAAAGTCGGACTTTTTCACCGACTTTAAGATACATCGAACTGCCCTCGGCAACCATTTCCTGTTTGAAGGTTACTTCGCTGTTACAGGATGCCGCCTCCTCAAGCGTTATGAGAGATGTCATAATCTTTGTGGTGCTCGCAGGCTTCATTTTTTCATCTGCATTTTTGGAACAGATAACCGTGTTGTTATCGGGACAATAAAGAACAAATGCCTGTGCAGAAGTTGTGGGAGGAGTATCCTCCGCAGTTTTTGCGCCCATAAGCACAAACGGCATAACAAAGCACACCGCAAGCGAGATTATTTTTTTCATAAGGACACCCCCTGCATAAATCTATGCCGAGGGGTGTTGCAATATTACGAATCAGCCGTCAATATCGTCCTGTGTGATTTCGGAAAAATCGTCTGCGGATTCGCTCTTATCCTTTTTGAAAACTCCCTTTACTTTTTTGAGAACATCAGGAATCATATTAACGAGCTTGTCGGCTGTACCTTCTTCACTATCAACGGAAACAAGCCTTACATCGCCCTGATAAACGGTAAGAAAGGCAACAGGCTGAATAGTAACACCCGCACCGCTTCCGCCGCCAAAGCAGTCCTTGTTTTCTTTTTTTGTGGGCAAATCAGAACCGCCTGACGCAAAGCCGTAGCTTACCTTTGAAACAGGAATGATGAGTGTACCGTCAGGCGAGGTAATTGGATCGCCGATGATAGTATTGACATCAATCATTTCCTTAATTTTTTCCATTGTAATATTCATCAGATTACCGATAGGATGTTCCATAGCCATTCTCCTTTTTATATTTATATAAATCATCAGTTATTTATAGTTCGTTTTTCACTTCTGCAAGAAGCTTAAGTCCCTTGATTCCGTGCTTAACAGCAAGACCGATAAGTCGGAATGCGAAAATTCTTGCGGCAAAGTCAAAGTTAATTTCAGTTTCTGCTTTTTCCGAAAAATTCGGATTTATGTCAACTCCGTAGCCTTTGCATTTTACAACACGGACAATTGTGCCTACTGCCGGATAAACAACGGCACAGTATTTGCCGTATTTTATAGCCGTATCAGCCGCATCGTCACCTGCAACGCTGATACTCAGCGAGAATTTTTTAATCAGTATGTGACTGAAAAAATCCTGCAATGCAGATACTGCAAGCTCTGCAACTTTTTTTATCAGGTTCAAAAGCCACTCAATACCGTATTTTTTTATAAGGCTCGGCTTTTTTTCTGTCGGTTTTTTAGACTGTTCGGTTTTCGGAGTTTGTTTTTTAACTTTCTTCTTCTTTTCTTTTTTAGGCTTTGCCGGCACAAGCTGCAGCTTTACAAAGCCGATATACACGGCGCACCAAAACTCCTCTTTATATGATGCACGCAAAGTAATCGGAATAAACATCACAAGCGCAACAAACAGAGCAATTCCGAGTAAAATATATAACCAAAGCAAGGGTATTCCCCCTAATTTTTACTGTTTGTCATCAGGCTGTATCGAAAACAAATCCATCTGTTCTCCGCCGTTTTCTGTCTTTTCCTGTTCTTCACCGTTTTCTTCGGACTCCTTGTCCTCTTCACTTTCGGGAAGCGGAGGAAGCTCGTCAAGACTTGAAATGTTAAAGCAACGCAAAAAGTTTTCGGTTGTGCCGTAAAGCAACGGTCTGCCGGGTAGCTCAAGTCTGCCCTTTTCTTCAACAAGTCCCTTTGTTGTCAAACTGCCGATTACACCACTGCAGTCAACACCGCGCACCTGCTCGACAAAAGCCTTTGTAACAGGCTGATTGTATGCAACAACCGCAAGGACTTCAAGAGCCGCCTGTGAAAGCGGAGTGTTCCTCCTCAAATCCATAACGGTACGAATCTGCGGAGCAAATTCCTTTTTTGAAACCATCTGACAGGAATTGTCAAGCAATATTATAGTTATTCCCCGTCCTGCCGCCTCATAATCATCAATCAGTGCAGAAATATGCTCTTTAACCTTTTTTTCGGAAATTTCAAGTGCCTGCGCTATTCGGGAAAATTCAACCGACGCACCGTTTGCGAACAAAATCGCCTCAATCGCACCACGAATATTTTCAACAGCCATTACTGCACCTCCTCATTTTCTTTGTTTTCGTCCTCGCCAGCCTGCGGCAAAGGCATTGCGTTTTTATCCTCAATCATATGAACAACGGCATTTTCACCACTGCCCTCAATTCTGATACGCTTACCCTTTACAAGCTCCAGCGTTGCAAGAAATGTTGCCACAAGGTCGCTTTTGCCCTCGCACACCTCAAAAATTTCGTGATATTCAAGCCTTTTGCCGTGCCAGAGTCTTCTCATAAGATGGATAATCTTACTGTTTACCGACACGATTTTATGCGACACAATACCCGAAAATGCGTCTTTTGACGGTGGAAGCTTACGCTTGCCCCGTCCGACTGCGCTGACATATGCCTTTGCAATATCCTCACTCGGATGAATACGGTTGTAAGTCAAGTCAAATTCAACGGGAGAAGCCTCTCTGTAAAAGCTGTCAAAGTCATAAATATCGCCGAGTTTTGCCGCCATTTCACGGCAGACTGCATATTCAAGAAGCTGTCCCGAAAGTTCTTTCTTGAGCTCTTCAGCCTCTTCCTCATATTTTGGCAGGAGCATTACAGACTTGATATATACAAGCCTTGATGCCATTGTCAGAAATTCCGATGCGATATCCATCTGATTTTCCTGCATCATATTAATCTGCTCCATGTACTGGTCGAGCAATTCGGAAATGCTGATGTCGTAAATATCTATTTTGTTTTTAGAAATCAGCGTCAGCAACAGGTCAAGAGGTCCTTCAAATGCCGACAGCTTGTATTGAAGTTGTTGTGTTTCCATAGATAATTTCTTTGTTGTAATTTTTGTTGCGGATGATTAAATTAACCGACAAACGGCATATACGGCAGGCTTGCAAGCCAGCTGATGAAGTTGAGAATCTGATTGCTCACCCAGTTAATCGGTGTGTTGAGAACTCCTACATAAAGGAGAACAAAAAGACCGATGAAGAAATACATCTGATATCTGTAAAAAAACTCAACAGCCTTGTCGGGCAAAAATACAAAGAGAACCTTTGAACCGTCAAGCGGAGGAATGGGAATAAGGTTGAACACTGCAAGTCCGACATTGCACGAAATGTAGAAGCTCAAGAATTGAACAACATATCCTCCGATTGTCGAAAGCGGAAATGCGCCTGTAAAAAGGATAATCGGATAATAAATGAGAAGTCCTGCCAATGCGGCAACGATATTTGCAATCGGTCCCATAATTGCGGTGATTGCCATACCGACCTTTGGATTTTTAAAATTTCTCGGATCAATCGGAACAGGCTTTGCCCAACCGAATCCGAACAAAAGCATACACAAGGCACCCATAGGGTCAATGTGGCTGAGCGGATTGAGTGAAAGTCTGCCTCTGCCCTTTACAGCCTTGTCGCCGAGAAGTGACGCCGTGAAAGCGTGCGCCCATTCATGGAATGGGAGAATTAAAAATATGATGACAAGCACAGCCAATATTTCGGCAATTACGGCACCGAAGTCGAGATTTCCGTTTCTGATTCCGTTAAGTAATAATGAGAGCATAAGAGCCTCCTTAAATTCAAAATTTTAGGTAACAATCGTGTAACTATATTTATTTTTAATTATATAATATATCGTCAAAAATTACAAGAGCAAAAAACAAGTTAAGAAATTTTCAAAAAACACTTGCATTTTTTCTCAATTTCTGTTATTATAACAAAGTTAGAAATAGAATTAGTTTTCTTTAAGGAGGTGCAGACGCATGGCAAAATGTGAATTCTGCGGTAAGGATGTAAAGTTCGGTATTAAGGTATCTCACTCACACAGAAGATCAAACAGAACATGGAAGCCCAACGTACAGCGTGTTAAGGCTATTGTTGACGGTTCACCAAAGCGTGTATATGCTTGCACCCGTTGTTTGCGTTCAGGTAAGGTTACCAGAGCTAACTGATTTTACAGATTACGAAACAGCTCCACTAAAAAATAGTGGAGCTGTTTTTTTGTATTTTTATCAGGATTTTAAACCTCAATCATGGCACAGAAAGAGGGCTGACCTTTGTTTGGTCAGCCCTCTTAATTATTAGTCTTTATCAGCCGTTAAAGGATTTCTTCCTTCTTGCGGAGAACGAACATTACACAAGTTGAGCCGATGAGAAGTGTAAGAATTACAACAGCCAGAGGAGCTTCACCTGTCTGGACAACGCCGTCATTGCCGCCGTTGCTGTCGGGTGTATCGGGAGTGTCGGATGTTGAATTGATTTTCTCTGTTACAAATTCTGTCGCAGAAGTCTGCGCAGGGATTTGCGTTGGTTTCTCGGTTGAAGCCGCTTGAGAAGTCGCTGTTGAAGATTCTGTTGACGGAGCCTCTGTCGTTTCAACCGTAGTAGGAGCAGTAGTTGTAGCAGGCTCAACATAAGTTGAAAGTGTAAGCATTGTAGAAAGGTCAACCTTTGCAGCGGCAACAGGGTCTTTTTTTACAATTTCCTTATCGACAAGAACAACTTCCTTGTCACTGTCTGTCATTTCGGTGTCAGGATCAAGCTCAGAAACACGAAGTACCTGAACAACAAGGTCAACAGTTGTAGAAACCGGAGCGACCTTTGAAATATCCTTTACATCAAAAACAATCCTTGCAAAAGGAGTTTTTTCACTGAAATTATAGAGCGAAAGGTCGCTTGCACAGAATCTAACATAACCTGTGCCGTCATCCTCATCACACAAGTTGACATAAGCGCCCTTGCCGTTCATTACAGGACAAACAGATTTTACATTGTTATCTTTTGAAAGGGAAAGAATTGCCGTGTCATACGAAATGTACCACTGCGTGTCAAGAACATTCTCAGCGGACTCTAAATTGTATGTAACCGTTACCTGATTTGTAGTCGGGTTGTACTGTGCAGTTGCCATCGGAAAATAATTTGATGTTGCATTAACTGTGAGTGCAAGCGAAGAAGCTTCGGAAGGCGAAGTTGCAGCAGTTGATTCGACAGCAGACTCTGTAGCCGCCGGTTCTGTCGCAGCTTTTGCGGAAGGAGCAGTTGTTGTTTCCTCCAAGGCAGTGTATTCTGTGGGAAACACACCGTCTTCGCCGTAATAATCACCGCTCTTAAGCTTTTCCTTTACAGGAACAGTACCGTACTCGCCGTTACCGTAGTAGTAGAACCATTCACCTGAACAGACTGATTTGCCCTCATCGTCAACAGATGTGCTGTCGGGATTGATGACATAAATCATATTATCAAAGTTTTTTACACCTTCAGGATAATAGGCGGATTTTTTAGCATCATAACCGACCAAAGCTATATCGGTTGTCTTATAAGCAGGAGCAATCTCAGAATTGCTTGAGCCATCAGCTCCGTCAATAACATTATTCCAGATTACATTGTCAACATCCGTCGGAACATCACAATAGTATACATTCGGGACATCGGCTTTCTGAGCACAGTAACCGGGGAAAGCAGAAGGGCTGTCAGAACCGCTCTGCCAAAAAATATCTGTATCTGATGCGAACTCGTTTTCCCAGTAAGCAGGTTTATAGAAATATATACGGTAAGTCTTCGTGCCTTCAGAAGGAACATATCTGCCTTCATCGTCCGTATCGGCAGAAACGCTGACTGCAGCAACTGCAATCATTGCCATTGTAAGCATAACAGCCAATAAAAGACTTATAACTTTTTTGGACATTTTAAATATCCTCCTTATGAATTTCCGACACCATACTTGCATCTGTATGCTTATTATAGTATAAAACACAGTAAAAATCAAGTGTTACAGGGAATTTTGAGTCTTAATCTCAATGTAATAACAACCAAATTTTTGTGTTAAATTCCACCAAATTTGCATTTTACGGAATTTTGGCATATTTTCATACGTAATTTCCGCTTATTCAGTCATACATAAGAGAACAAATAATAAACAGTAAAGCAAAAATGCCCTCCGATTGGAGGGCATAAGCAATTATATTTATATATAATTATTCAAGTGAGATTATTCAAATCTCTTGCGTGTGTAAAGAACTGCACCGCCTGCAATAAGAACAACTGCGAGAGCTGCAGCTGCTGTTGCAACGCCTGTCTGAACTGCGCCGTTGTCACTTGTAGGTGTTGTGTCTGATGTAGAAACTGAATCTGCTGAAGATGTAGCATTCTTATCAGGAGCGGGAACTGTAGCAGTTGGGTTTGTGTTGCCACCGTTGTTGTTGGCACCGTTATTGTTGGCACCGTTGTTGTTGCCACCGTTGTTGTTGTTGCCACCGTTATTGTTGCCGCCGTTGTTGTCGTCCGGAACTTGTGGCTTATTCGGCTGTATAGGTGTAGCAGGTTTAGCATCTTTGTCAAGAACATTGACTACACCATTATCCTTAGCCATTTCATAGTTAGGAAGTCCGCCGTACTCATATTTGCCATCTGCGTTCTTACCATAGAAGAAGTAGAAGTTACCGCCGTAAGATACCTTACCGCTGAGATCATTAACATCAGAGTTTTCAGGATCAATAACGAAAATCATGTTATCGAATGTCATTGAGATACCGAGGTCATACTCTGTCTCGATAAAGAAGTTATCCTTGAAGTTGCCGAGGAACGACTTATCATTACCTACAACAGCCTCTTCAGCCTTTGTCCAGAACTCACCGTCTAACATATTGTCATAGTATTCGTCATCACCATCCGAATAGTACTGACAAGTCGCATCCTTTGTCTGAGCAGCAGCCTCGAACTGTTCCTTGCTGTACTGATAAGTTACTTTACCTGACTTATCAGTAGTTTTCTCACCGCCGTTAAGGAAGTTGTTGAAAATAATATTAGGTGCATCTGCAGGAAGGTCAATATAGAAGAGGTTAGCGTCTGCATCGTAAACCTGCATCTTGTATCCCGGCCACGGAGCACCCTTTGCAGAACCGTCTTTAGCCTCGCAAGCGTCTGTACCGCTCCACCAGTATGCACCGGCGTCTGATGCATTGAACTTTTCACTCTTCCATGACTCAGGCATAAAGAAGTATATTCTGTGTGTTTCTGTTACGCCCTCACTCGGAACGTAGCGACCATCCTTGTCAATAGCTGCTGAAACGCTTACAACACCTACAACTGCAAGTGAAGCAACGAGAACACATGACAAAATGATACTAATAAGTTTTTTTGACATTTGAATCTCCTCCAAAAAAAATTTCCGATATCTATCGGTATGCACTAATTATATAACAAAAAATTGAAAAATGCAATCTTTTTAATTTATATGGAAGCAAAAAAATACACAAAATTGAAGTTACAATTTTGTGTATTTAGCGACAATATATGAATTTTTATCTATTAAACTCAAAGAAGATATCAATTTTCGTTATTTTCGTCCGAATTTACATTACCTAACGAATCCGATTTTTTCTTATCGTCTTTCTTCTTTACAAGAATTATCGCACCTGCTGCAAGCAATACGACCGCTATCGCAACGATGATAATAATTGTTGTGCTTGAACCCGAACCCGAACCGTTTGTTGATGTTTCAACAGTCTTTGTAACATCAACAACTGAAGTGCTTTTCTGGGTTGTAATGTATCTTTTCTCAACAATTACAGATTTATGGTCATCTTTGTTAGGAGTATTCTCCTCACCCATACCGTCAACATAGTTTATGAAGTCACCTTGAAGTTTGTTTTCGCTTGCTTTCTTTTCATCAACGATCGGAACTGCATCCTGCTTAACCTCTTCACCGTTTACCCAAAGCTTACAGGTAATCTTATAAGACTTTAGGTAAGTCATATCATCACCGTAGATGTCAGAAATAAAGTATGAAAGATCGGTTTCACCGCCCTTGAGAACCTTAAATTCTGCGGAAACAAGAGATTTGTTTGAATTAAGCGTCACAGGGTTCTGTACATCTGTCCATGTAAAGATGTAATAATTCTTCAAAGCCGTGTTGCCCACTGAGTTAGGAAAGCTTTCACATTTAACCGAATCAGCATCCATTTTTAAATAAGCGTCATCATAGAAGAAGCTCATCTGAATGCCGATTACCTTTTCATTGGTCTGCGACATATAGACCGCATACTTTACAGTATCACCAACCTTGGCAGTTACGGAATCTTTGTCATCAGACGAGATTTTGATTTTCAAATCATCATCGGCAGCATTAACAGGAATACAAAAGCATGACGCTGTCATAATTGCGACAAATAGAATTGAAAGAATACTTTTTATTTTTTTAGACATTTTTTTCATTCCTTTAGTTTGATGTTTCTATTATATATCATTACAAAAAAAATTTCAATGAATATATTCACAATTTTCAATGAATTTTGTGTGAAAATTTACGACCAAAATTTTCGACTGCAAAAACATCCAATTAAAAGGAGGTTAAACAAAAACACCCCTCGGAGCACCGAGGGGTGAAAAATTATTTTTTTAAAACCGTCAACATCGTCAACAATTTTTTACAATCAGAAATTCAAATTACTTTGTGAATCTCTTTCTTGTGAAATAAACAACACCTGTAGCAGAAATAAGAGCTAAGAGGATAACTATTGCCATAGAAGCATTGCCTGTCTGTACTGCATTGCTGCTTGTGCCGTTAGCCGGTGTGTCAGGAGTAGCTGTGTCAGCTGTTGACTGACCATTTGCTGCAGCCTGTGAACCAGATGTAGCATCAGGTGTAGTAGGAGCTACTGTAGCCGGAGCATCTGTAGCCGGAGCATCTGTAGCCGGAGCATCTGTAGCCGGTGCATCTGTAGGCTCTGTTGCAGGAGCATCTGTAGGCTCTGTTGTTTCAGGAGCTACTGTTGCAGGCTCTACTGTTGTAGGCTCTGTTGTTTCAGGAGCTACTGTTGTAGGCTCTGTTGTTTCAGGAGCTACTGTTGTAGGCTCTGTTGTTTCAGGAGCTACTGTTGTAGGCTCTGTTGTTTCAGGAGCTACTGTTGTAGGCTCTGTTGTTTCAGGAGCTACTGTTGTAGGCTCTGTTGTTTCAGGAGCTACTGTTGTAGGCTCTGTTGTTGTAGGCTCTGTTGTTGCAGGCTCTGTTGTTGCAGGCTCTGTTGTTGTAGGCTCTGTTGTTACAGGCTCTGTTGTTGCAGGCTCAACATAAGCTTCTACCTTAGCCTCTGAGTTAATGTTATCAAAGATATCATTAGCAATGTCGCTGTTAACAACTGCCTCGTACTCTGAGTCTTCATCTGCATGACCTGTATCAGCGTTGAGCTTAGCAAGTGTAAGATCAACAACATTAAGGTTTACTTTTGTTTCACCTGCTGCCTTTACAGTAAATGCAGCCTCAACGAGCTTCTTACCGCCGGCAAAGTCGTAGAGTGAAAGACTTGAAGCGTTACCTGAATAGTTGTCAGTGTTGACAAGGCCATCATTGATTGCAGGCATTGTAAGTGAGTTGAGTTCAAGTGCATCCTTGTCGAATGAGAGATTCCACTCAACATCCTCTACCTGAGCGTCCTTAGTATCAAGAACATAGTAAACAGATACCTTGTCGCCAACCTTGTATGTGCCTGTGCCGTTAGCCTGGCAGATGTTTGAAGAAGCTGTGATTGTAGCTTCGTCAGAAGGAGCCTGAGGTGTAACCTGAATAAATGCCTTTGCACCCTGCTTTGAAGGATAGTCAAAGTTTGTAAGGTCAAGTGTAAGTGTTACATCTAAGGGTGTACCCTCTTCATAACCAAGAGCTACTGTATCGAGAACCATATTCTCACCGTTGTATGTAAGAGCATAGTTTTCGCCAACAGGAGCACCGTTCTCTTCTGCCGGAAGACCCCAGCTAGCAGCCCATGAACCGTTTGCAGCAAACTTAAATTCATAGCTGTCTGATGATACTACATTTGTATAAGAAATCTTATAAACTTTATCAGCAATCTTATCCATCTTGTTTGAAGCAGCATCAACACCCCATGCTACACCGTTGAGCCAGCCTTCGTAGCCGTTACCTACTGCTGTAATATACTCAACTTCGAGATCTGTAACAACCTTAACGTTGTCACCTGTTACATTAATTTCGTTTGTAGCAGGATTGAATGTTACTGTTACATCACAAGTATCTGTTACATTGAATGTGAGGTTATCTTTGTATTCTTCGCCGATACCAAACCAAGTCTGATTCCAAACTTTGTTGCCTGTTTCAGGATCTGTACCTTCTACATTCTTAACTACCTTAATCTGATAGTCTTTGCCTGCAGGAGTTGCAGTGAATGTCTTTGTGTACAAGTCGCCGTCTTTTGTCATAACATTCTGAGCACCGCCTACAGGATCACCAATCCACTTAAGACCGGCAAATTCTTCTGAACCGGCTACTACATAAATAGGATCTGCTGCAGGAGCAGGCTCTGTTGTAGGCTCTGTTGTAGGCTCTGTTGTAGGAGCTACTGTTGTAGGCTCTGTTGCAGGAGCTGTTGTAGCTTCTTCTGTTGTAGGAGCTTCAGTCGGCTCTTCAGTTGTAGGAGCTACTGTTGTAGCCTCTTCAGTTGTAGGAGCTACTGTTGTAGCCTCTTCAGTTGTAGGAGCTACTGTTGTAGCCTCTTCAGTTGTCGGAGCAACTGTTGTAACCTCTTCAGTTGTAGGAGCTACTGTTGTTTCTTCTGAAGTAACAGGAGCTGAATCTGTCTTACAAACAGTTACGAACTTATCATAGTTCTCCTGATTGAGACCAAAGTTTGTAATCTCTACTTCTTCTTCTGTAATTGTGTAGTCTGTGTCAGGATCAACCTTTGAAAGACGAAGTACCTGTGCATCGAGATTAACTGTTGTTTCAGTAGCTGAAGGATCAATTACTTCAAACTCAGCTGAAGCAAATACGATTTCCTTTGAAGTTGAGTTATAAAGACTGAGGTTTGTACCGGTAGCACCGATCTCGCCCGGAATCTTCTTGTTGAACATGTAGCTGCCCTGGCTGGGATATTCAAAAGAAGTTGACTTATTTGTATTATCTGTTGGCTTGAGTACGTTTGAATCATAGTACATAAACCACTGGAAGTCAAGCACATCCTTGTCCTTAGACTGGAATACATAAGTAACCTTGAATGTCTTCTGGTCAGGGCTAAGAACGATCTTCTTCTCAGGGAAGAGGTTTGAAGTAGCCTTTACTGTAAGACCATTTTCAGCAGCAGCTGTTGTAGCTGCCTCTGTTGCAGGCTCAGTTGCAGGCTCTGTTTCAGGAGCTGCTGTTGTAGGAGCTACTGTTGTAGGAGCTGCTACTGTTGTAGGCTCTTCTGTTGCAGGCTCTGTAGGCTTGTCACCTGTTACAATGTCAATCTTGCATCTAGCACCCTGCTTTGTTGCATAGCTGAAGTTTGAAAGGTCAAGTGTAAGAACGATATCATAACCGTCATCGTAACCTGCTTCATCAGTGTCAATAATCATATCCTGACCGTTGTACGTAAGGTCGAACCACTCGTTGAGCGGAGCACCGCCTGACTCAGGAAGGCCCCAGTTGTCTGCCCAAGAACTGTTTGCAGCAAACTTGAACTGATAGTTCTCGTAAACGTCAAGGTTCTCGTAGGTAATCTGATAAACCTTTGAACCCTCAGATGTTTCTGTTAAGTTGTTAACATCAGCATCTAACTTCCAGTCCTTAGCATGGAGCCATTCACCAAAGCCGTTACCTACAGCTGTAACATGGTCAATAACAAGGTCTTTCGGAATATCAACGCCGTCACCTGTTACATTGATTTCCTTTGTTGTTGGGTTGAAAGTTACTGTTACATCACAAGCAGTTTTTACATTGAATGTGAAGTTCTGTTCGTAGCCGTCACCGATACCAATCCATTCTTCACCGTCGTTTTTAACGACTTTGAACTGATAGCCGTTGCCGACTGCTACGTTGGTAAATACTTTTTCGTAGTTACCGTCGCCGTTTGCTGTCATTACATTATCTCCGCAAGTTGCTTCAGTCGTAGCCCACTTGTAACCTGTGAGTTCTTCACAACCGGATACGAAATATGTATCGCCGGCAGCAGAAACGCTCACTACAGTTACAACGAGTGATGTCACAACAAGCATCATAGACAGTAAAAGGCTAAGTGCTTTTTTGAACATTTTCTTTTTCCTCCTTATGTGATAATGCTTCTATAAGCATTATCATTATACAACAATCGACCATTAAAAGTCAACTGTAAATGACCTTTAACCGTAGATTATTTTACAAAATATTGTTTTTTGTAGGATTGCACAAATTAAATGATGATAATTTGTTATTTGTAACCATTAACATTGTTAGATTGCCAGTTCCAACTGTCTCTGCACATATCCTCAAGGTTCTTTTCGGCAACCCAACCAAGCACATTTTTGGCTTTTGTTGCGTCGGCAAAGCATTCTGCAATGTCGCCTGCACGGCGGGGCTTGATTACATAAGGAATTTTGATTGAATTTGCCTTTTCAAAAGCCTTTACAATATCAAGAACGCTGTATCCGACTCCCGTGCCGAGGTTAAACACCTCTGTTCCCTTATGAACTGCGGAATATTCAATGGCCTTAACATGACCCTTTGCAAGGTCAACAACATGGATATAGTCACGCACACCTGTGCCGTCATGAGTCGGGTAATCGTCACCAAACACACCAAGACATTTGAGTCTGCCTGCGGCAACCTGAGTTATGTACGGCATAAGGTTGTTCGGGATTCCGTTAGGGTCTTCACCGATTCTGCCGCTTTCGTGAGCACCAATCGGGTTGAAGTAACGGAGAAGAACAACAGACATATCGGGATTTGCGTTTGCGGCATCCGTAAGAATCTGTTCCATCATAAACTTTGTCCAGCCGTATGGGTTTGTCGGAGAACCCTTTGGCATTGTTTCAACAAGCGGAACTGTTTCGGGTGTGCCGTATACCGTTGCGCTTGAGCTGAAAATAAAGTTATTTACACCGTGTTTCTTCATTGCTTCAAGCAATGTGAGCGTTGAATCAATATTGTTGCGGTAGTATTCAACAGGCTTTTCGCAGCTTTCGCCTACTGCTTTAAGACCTGCAAAGTGAATTACCGCATCAATCTTATTTTCCGAAAAAATCTTTTCAACGGCATCCCTGTCACAAACATCGGCTTCATAGAGGGGAATTTTCTTTCCTGTAAGCTCTTCCACTCTTTCAACCGCCACGGGACAGCTGTTTGAAAAATTATCCGCAATTACAACATCATGACCTGCATTGATAAGCTCAACACAAGTGTGCGAGCCGATATATCCGGCACCGCCTGCAAGCAAAACATTCATATCTATTTTCCTTTCGCAATTATATCAGCACTTTTTCGGGTCAGGGTAGTCAATGCCGAATGTTTCGGCGGTAACCTTTGCCATAACCTGTGGGTCAAGCGGTTTGTCAGAATAGTCCGTGTCACATTCTGCAATTTCATTTACAACATCCATACCCTCGATTACCTTGCCGAAAGCGGCATACTGACCGTCAAGGTGAGGAGCGTTTTTGTGCATAATGAAGAACTGCGAGCCTGCGGAGTCGGGCATCATTGAGCGAGCCATTGAGAGAACGCCCTCTGTGTGTTTGAGGTCGTTTTCAAAACCGTTTGCGGCAAATTCGCCCTTGATTGAATATCCGGGACCTCCCATGCCCGTGCCTTCGGGACAACCGCCCTGAATCATAAATCCGTAGATTACACGGTGGAATGTGAGACCGTTATAGTAACCCTTGTTTACAAGGCTGAGAAAATTATTTACAGTATTCGGAGCAATTTCGGGATAAAGCTCCGCTTTGATTATTTTTCCGTTTTCCATTTCAAAAGTAACAATAGGATTGCTCATTTTAAATCGTCCTTTCGGTTTATTAACACTATTTTAGTATATTCTTGATAAAATAGCAAGTGTTTTAGTGATTATTTGCGAATAAATCAGCCTTTTTCAATACTCATTGTGGCAAAAGCATTGAGGTCTGTTCCTGCAATATTTCCGCTGAGAAACTCGTAATATCCCTGTGAACCGACCATGGCTGCATTGTCTCCGCAAAGAGATTTTTCGGGCATATACATTTCCCAATCACGCTTTTTACACTCTTCTGCAAGGGTTCTTCTGAGAAGTGAATTTGCAGAAACACCGCCTGCGATTACAAGCTTTTTCTGTCCCAGGTCTTCAGCCGCCTTGATAAAGTTTGTAACAAGGCAATCGACAACGGCATAGCGGAATGATGCACAGACATCGGCTTTGTTAAGCTCAACACCCTTTTGCGCTGAATTGTGAATGAGGTTGATTACCGCAGTTTTAAGCCCCGAAAAGCTGAAATCATAGGGCGCATCGTGAACTGCGGGACGGGGAAGCTTGAACGCAAACGGATTGCCGTTTTCCGCAACTCTGTCCATTTCAATTCCGCCGGGATACGGCATTCCCATTGTTCTTGCAGCTTTGTCAAAAGCCTCGCCTGCGGCATCATCACGGGTTTTGCCGATAATTTTCATCTTTGTGTAGTCCTCAACCATAACAATGTGACTGTGACCGCCCGACACAACAAGGCAGAGGAACGGCGGTTTTAATTCTTTATTTGAAATATAATTTGACGCAATATGCGAACGCAGATGGTGAACAGGCACAAGGGGAATTCCTGTTGCGAGTGAAAGTCCCTTTGCAAAATTCACCCCCACAAGTAACGCTCCGATAAGTCCGGGGGCATATGTAACACCGATTGCGTCAATATCCGAAAGCGTGCAGTCTGCATCTTCAAGAGCCTGTCTTACAACAGGAACAATTGCCTCTGCGTGACGGCGGGATGCGATTTCGGGAACAACACCGCCGTAAAGCTTGTGTTCCTCAACCTGAGATGCAACCACCGAGGAGATTATGTTTCTGCCGTCCTCAACAACCGCTGCCGCAGTTTCGTCACAGGACGATTCTATTGCGAGTATCTTCATAATTTTCCTTTCACTACGAAACATTTATGATGAAGTTCCGTAATATCATTAATATAATGTTTTATTACATATATATGTCAAAAAAAGCGTGTCATTAAAACAGCGTTTTCAGCAGGAGAAGAGTAGTAGTTTTTCCTCTCTCCCACCTTGATGAATCCGAATTTTTCATAGAGAGAACGGGCATTTTTGTTGCTTTCACGAACCTCAAGAGTGAGAAAGCAGAGGTTATTTTTCTTGGCATAGGTCACAAGCGTTTCAACAAGCGCCGAACCTATTCCCCGATTTCTGTGTGTGCCGTCAACGGCAACATTGAAAATGTAACCCTCGTCAACAACAACGCTCATTCCTATATATCCGACAACGGCATTATCTTCCGTTGCGGTAAAAAACAGCGAGGTTTCGTTGTTCAGTTCTTCCTCAAGGCTGTTAACCGACCACGGATGTGAAAAGCACCGCTGTTCAAGCTGTGCAACCGCCTCAAGCTGATTTTCGGCCATTCTGTCAATTTTCATACGCTTTTAATATTTCCTTTACAGAATTAACAATTTCATCACGGCAATGTCTGTACACCTCAATGTCGCCGCCGTAGGGATCGCTTATACCGAGCACGGCGATTTTTTCGGGCTGTACAAGAAAAAACTGCATCAACATTTTTGCGTGACTTTGCGACATACAGTAAAATTTTTCGTATTTTTCAATGCCGGCATCAGCTACGGCTGTTGAAACTTTGCCCGAAAGGTCAATTCCGATTTCCTTACAGGCAATCACGGAATTTTCCGACACGGGAAGTCCCGTTGAGGTCGCAATGCCAAAGCTTTCCGCCCTGACGCAAACGCCGTTTTTCTCTGCCATATCATTAAAAATTGCCTCTGCCATAGGACTGCGACAGGTGTTGCCCGTGCAGACAAAGGCAATTGTTCTGTTATCCTTTTGCATCATACCAAGTCCTTCCGACTGCCGCATCGGCTGTGAGCGGAACGCTCATTTTTACTGCGTTTTCCATTTCTTCCTGAACGATGAGCGCAACCCTCATGCTCTCATCCTGCGGAGCTTCGACAATAAGTTCGTCGTGAACCTGCAACACAAGTCTTGCACGGAGATTTTCGGCTTTCATTCGCTCGTCAACCTTAATCATTGCAATTTTGATAATGTCTGCGGCTGTGCCTTGAATAGGCATATTTCTTGCAACTCTCTCACCGAATGCACGGATCATATGCTTGCTCGAGGTGAGTTCGGGAAGATTTCTTCTTCTGCCGAACATCGTTTCAACATAGCCGTCAGCCTTTGCTCTTTCAACAACATTTTTCATATAGCTGTCAACACCGCTGTAATGGGCAAGATAGCTTTCAATGTAGTGCTTTGCCTCTTTATTTGAAACACCGATATCCTTTGCAAGTGAAAATGCGCCGATACCGTAAACAATACCGAAGTTAACAGCCTTTGCACGGCTTCTCATAATCGGAGTTACCATATCAAGCGGCATATTGAACACCTGTGACGCTGTGATTGCGTGGATATCTTCGTTGTCCCTGAACGCTTTTATCATATTTTTGTCACCCGAAATATGGGCAAGCACACGGAGTTCAATCTGCGAATAGTCGGCATCAACTAGCACCTGACCCTCTCCTGCGCAGAAAAACTTTCTCATCTCTCTGCCGAGTTCGGTCCTTACGGGAATGTTCTGGAGATTCGGCTCTGTTGAGCTGATTCTGCCTGTTCTTGTTTCGGTCTGGTTAAAGTTTGAATGGATTCTGCCGTCATCTGCAATGACCTTTAAAAGTCCCTCGCAGTAGGTTGAATTTAGCTTTGAGAGCGTTCTGTATCTCAGCACCATTTCAACAACAGGGTGGTCATACCTCAGGCTTTCAAGCACCTCTGCATTTGTGCTGTAGCCGCTCTTCGTTTTCTTTTTGCAGGGGAGTCCGAGGTTTTCAAATAAAACTACGCCAAGCTGTTTCGGAGAATTGATGTTAAACTCACAGCCCGCACTTTCGTAAATTGCGGTTTCAAGCTCCTTAATCTGTGCAGAAAGCATTTTGCCGTAGCTTTCAATGCCCTGTCGGTCAACACAGACACCGATATTTTCCATTCTTGCAAGCACCTTTGCAAGCGGAATTTCAATTTCGCTCAACAGCTTTTCCTGACCGTGAGCCTTGATTTTATCTCCGAGTTTTTCGCACAACTCGGCGTAACAGGCAAATGCCTCGTATTTTTCATTCTGCTCATCAGTGCAGACGGGCAGAGTGATTTCGTAAGCGGCACAAAGATTTTTGTCCGAATAATCCTTTGACGACGGTTCAATCAGATATGCCGCAAGCTCAATATCAAACACAATGTTTTCAACATCAATATTTTTCTCATCGGCATAAGCGTAGAGCGTTTTGATATTTCTTGTGTACTTTTGAAGTTCACTGTCGGCAATAAACTTAACAAAAAGTTCTTCGTCCGTGCTTATATACACCTTGCCGTCAAAAAGCACGGCAAAGGATTTTAATTCTTTATTCTCAATTTCAAAGCTAATATAGAGTTTTATCTTTGGCTTAACATTTTTTAAAAGTTCATTTTCATCAAAATCAGATACAACCTCAAGTGTTTTTTTCTCAGTTTCTTTTGTCTTTGTGTTTTTGTCAGCCTTGATACCGTATTTTTCTATTAAAGAAAACAGTTCAAGTTTTGCCATAAATCCGGCACATTCATCGGCATCTTTCATATCTACAACATAATTTTCGACATTTGTGTCAACAGGAGCGTTGCAGTTTATTTCACCGAGCATACGGCTGAGAATTGCATTTTCCTTTGACGCAGTCAGCTTTTTACGCACACCGTCCTTGATTTCAAGTTCATCAAGATGGTCATAGATATACTCAACCGTGTGATATCTCTGAATGAGATCACCCGCACCCTTTGGTCCTATTCCCGCAACACCCGGAATATTATCCGAAGTATCGCCCTGAATCGCCTTGATTTCTATAAGCTCCTTTGGAGTTACACCGTAAGTTTCAAGAATCTTTTCGGGGGTATAAAGTATATCCTGTTTGTTTGAGCAAAGATGAACGCTTGTTTTGTCCGACACAAGCTGAAGGCTGTCACGGTCACCTGTTGCAATAACACACTCGTTTCCGTTTTCTTCACAAGCCTTGGCGAGCGTACCGAGAATATCGTCAGCCTCAAAGCCCTCGCAGGTAACAAGCTTATAGCCTAAAAGGGTAAGAAGCTTTTTCAGCGGTTCCATTTGTGACGCAAGCTCTTCCGGCATACCTTTTCGCGTTGCCTTGTAGCCTGCATAAGCCTTGTGCCTGAAGGTAGGTGTTTTCAGGTCAAAGGCAATCGCCACGGCATCGGGATTTTCTTCGTTTTTAATTTTATACAGCATTGTAAGAAATCCGTAAATTGCGTTTGTAAACTGACCGTCCTTTGTAGTAAGCGGTCTTATTCCGTAAAACGCACGGTTTACAATACTGTTTCCGTCAACAGCAAGTAATCTCATAATTTATACATCACATTCTCAATTTTTCCGTCTTTAATGTAAATTCTCGGAACACGCTTTCCGACAAGACAGACGGTTTCGTAGTTTATAGTTCCTGTATTTTCGGCAAGTGAATCTGCAGTAGGCTCACCGTTTTCGCCTGTACCGAATACGACAACCTCGTCACCTGTCTTGACATCTTCAATATCGGTAACATCAAGCATTGTCTGATCCATACATATTCTGCCCACAATTTTGGCTTTCTTTCCGTTTACCGTCATATAGCCGTCTTTTGCATTCTGTCTGATAAATCCGTCAGCGTATCCGATAGGAACGGTTGCAATTTTCATCTTTCTGTCGGCTGTAAAAGTTCTGCCGTAGGAAATTGTTGCACCCTTTTGAACCTCTTTTACAAAAGCGACAACTGTTTTAAGAGTCATTGCAGGAACAAGGTCAAGTCTGTCGGCAAGCTTTGATGACGGAGCAAGTCCGTAGAGGATAATACCTGCTCTTACCATATCGCAACAGGTTTCGGGGTAATCTTCAATTGCACCGCTGTTTGAGCAATGAACAACGCTGATATCAACGCCTCGCTTTTTAAGACTGTCACGCACATGAATAAAGTTTTCATACTGCTTGTTTGTGAACTCTCTGCCCTCGGCATCTTCATCAGACACACAAAAATGAGTAAAAAGCCCCTCAACCTCAAGATTCGGCAGGCAACAAGCCTCGCAAATTTCTTCAATAGAATATTCATCCCGTGGAAATTCCTGACACATAAAGCCGATTCTTGACATTCCCGAGTCAACCTTGATGTGCATTTTGCAGATACAGTCCTCTTCAACACATTTTTCGGAAAGCTCCTTTGCATACTCAAGTGAAAAAACAGCCTGAGAAATATCATATTCAGCAAGATTTTCAGCCTCTGAAACGGGAGTGTAGCCAAGAATCACAATAGGGAGTTTTGAACCGCTCTTTCTGATTTCTATACCCTCGTCAATATTTGAAACAGCAAAAAAATCCGCTCCGAGTTTTTCATAAATCTGTGAAAGCTCAACTGCACCGTGGCCGTAGCCGTCAGCCTTTATAACACAACAGACCTTTGTATCGTCTGCAACCTTATTTCTTATTACATTATAGTTATGCTCAATTGCATTAAGTGAAATTTCAGCCCAAGTTCTTTTTACCATATTCATTTCTATCTCTCCACATACCTTTTACAGTCAATTTGCAATCAATGTAATTATAATACTTTTGATTCTTCAAATCAACACAAAATCCCCCTTTAAATGCATATAAAAGTTATTTTATTCGTAATTATGTGCAAAATGTTACTCCTAAATTTTTGCAAATGCACAAATCATCTGCATAAAAGCCCTAAATACTGCAATTCACTTGATTTATTTATTCATTTTTGGTAGAATTAAAAGGTATTTGATTTATAAATAATTTCAGGAGGGGCATAATGACAACAAACAACATAATAGTTCTTTGTGCATTTATAGCTTATATGATTATTATGATCGTAATAGGCTTTGTTTGTTCAAAGGGCAACAAGAACAATGAGGACTACTTTCTCGGTGGCAGAAACCTCGGCAGTTGGACAGCCGCAATGTCGGCACAGGCATCTGATATGAGCGGTTGGCTTTTGATGGGACTTCCGGGCGCCGTATACCTTGCCGGCACAGGCGAGGCATGGATTGCCGTAGGACTTCTTATCGGAACAATTCTCAACTGGTACATTGTTTCGGCAAGACTTCGTAAATACACAATTGTGGCAGGCAACTCGCTCACTATTCCGAGCTTTTTCAAAAATCGCTACCGTGACCATAAAAACATAATCAAGATTGTTTCGGCGTCAATCATCGCAGTTTTCTTCACGGTTTACACAGCGTCGGCATTCAGTTCGGGCGCAAAGCTTTTTGCAACGCTCTTCTCGGACAGCGCGAGCGGTGACGAAAACTACAATCGGGTTTATGTTATCGGTCTTATCGTTGCCGCAGTAGTAATTCTTGTATATACATTTATGGGCGGTTTCAAGGCAGTTTGTACAACCGACCTCATTCAGGGACTTATGATGATTGTTGCAATCCTTACCGTTCCGGTGCTTGCATATGCAATTCTCACATTTGACACAAGCTTCAGTTCCGCACTTGCCGCAAAAGGTGTTGAACAGCCTGCTCAGTTCCTTAACTTCTTTGTAAACGGTGACGGAACGCCTGTTTCGACTGTTTCGATTATTTCAAACCTTGCGTGGGGACTCGGTTACTTCGGTATGCCGCATATTCTCGTCAGATTCATGGCTGTAAAGAGCAATGAAGAAATCAAGAAGTCAAGAAAAATTGCTGTTGTTTGGGTAATTATTTCACTCACTGCGTCATGCCTTATCGGTCTTATCGCAAGAGGCTACCTTACAGCACAGCTTGACGATGCAACAAGCGAATCTGTATTCATCAGAACAATCCAGCAGCTTTTCTCAGGCAACGGTGTGCTTATCTTTATCGGCGGTATTTTCCTTTGCGGAATCCTTGCCGCAATTATGTCAACAGCAGACAGTCAGCTTCTTGTCACTGCATCGGCTGTTTCGGAGGATCTTTACAAAGGTGCTGTTAAAAAGAATGCAAGCGAAAAGAGTTCGCTTTTGGTCGGCAAAATTGCAGTTGCAGTTGTTGCTGTAATCGCATTCTTCATTGCACTTAATCCTAAATCAAGCATTATGGGACTTGTTTCGGATGCATGGGCAGGATTCGGTTCGGCATTCGGACCTGTTGTTCTGTTGGCACTTTTCTGGAAACGCTCAACACTTTCGGGTGCAATCAGCGGTATGGCAACAGGCGCTCTGACAGTTATCGTATGGGACTATATTCCGCTTGTAAACGGTCAGACGCTTTATGCGGCAACAAATCTTTATTCACTTGTTGTAGGCTTCGGACTTGCGCTTATTGTGAATGTTGTTGTTTCTCTTCTTTCAAAAAAGCCGTCAAAAGAAATCACGGACGAATTTGATTCAATTAAAAATATTGAAGTATAAAACACAGGGGCAGTCGCTTTATCACGACTGCCTTTTTTGTGTCTGAATTTAATATTTTGCGAAAATAAGAAAAATAAAACATGGAATATCACAAAAATCAATTGAAATGTGAAAATTTTTGTAGTATAATCTATCGTATTGTTTGTTACTATTTTATTTTTCAGAAAAGAGATTGATATGAAGCTTTTAGAGGACAAAATTCTTAAAGACGGACACATCGGTGAGGAAAATGTGTTAAAGGTTGACAGCTTTCTTAACCATCAGATTGATGTCAGTTTTGTATGTGAGCTTGGCAAGGAATTTTACAGACTTTTCAAGGATGAAAACATAACAAAAATTCTGACAATTGAAGCGTCGGGAATCGGCATTGCCTGTCTTACGGCTCAGTATTTTAATGTTCCCGTTGTTTTTGCAAAAAAGACAAAGACGATAAACATTTACTCAGATACATACAACGCAACCGTCCACTCCTATACTCATAAAAGGGATTACGACATAGTTGTTTCAAAGGATTTTTTGAACAAAGACGATAATGTGCTTATCATTGACGATTTTCTTGCAAAGGGCAGTGCCTTGACGGCACTTCTTATGCTGATTGAAAAAGCAGGCGCAAAAACAGCAGGTGCGGGAATTGTTATTGAAAAAGCTTATCAGGGCGGCGGCAACCTCGTTCGTGATATGGGCATAAGAGTTGAATCTTTGGCAAAAATCAAGTCAATCAGCAAAAAAGACGGAATCGTGTTCTGCAAGCAGTAGTAATATACTGCTTGCTTATACTTGACTTTTGCTGATATTTATAGTATTATCTAACGGTAGGTCTTGCAGAAATTGAAAATGCGGGTGTGGCGGAATTGGTAGCCTTGCGACCGCTGCCTGTGGCAGATAAAGAGAGCAATGCGCTGTCTGAAATAACGAGCAAAAGGAAGTACATTTATGTGCGACGCATTGCGACTATATTTCAGACCGGAAGACGCGCGTATCACTTCGCAAAACCACTATTTATATTTCAGTTTAATATTTGCACCTGTGGCGGAACTGGCAGACGCGCTAGATTTAGGTTCTAGTTTCGAGAGGAGTGCAGGTTCAATTCCTGTCAGGTGCACCAAAGAAGAATCGATACTTTTGTATCGGTTCTTTTTTACTTATGCTAACTCTGACTGATAGTAACTGATACTAATTGATATCAATTAGTATCAGTTACTCAAATAAATACAACTACAATAAACACATAAAAAATTCCCCGACAGCGGTTTTCGTTAAGCTGTCGGGGGATTTTCAGTATTAACATCGTGACGGGGACGGAGGCGGTCAAAGCACATCACGAACTTCAAAGGCTAATATAATTTTGAATCGTTCTTCAAAGGTTTTGAGGTTATTGCCGAGAATCTTTTTGATTTTTGCAAGCTGATAATTTATGGTGTTGCGGTGAACAAAGGTTTCCTGAGCAACCCTCTGAACACTTCCGTCATACTTTAGGTAAAGTCTTAAAAAATTCATATAATCCGTGCCGTTGTCACGGTCATACACTTCAAGCTTTTTGAGATTTTCGTTATAGATACTTTCAAGCAACGAAATATCGTCAACCGCAAGAATCAGCTTTTTAACTTCAAGTCGGTCATAGAACATAGGCGTCATATCTGTACGGACGGCAAGCCTTAACATTCTTAAAACAATCTGGTATGTTTTCGGGAGTGATTTCAGCTTGTTATTTGTTTTGCTCACTGCCACATACAGCTTGTTGACGCTTATATATCTCTCCTTTTCCGACTGAATTTTTTCGGCTATGCTTTCAATTTCATCATTGGAAAAGTCATTGAGGACATAGAACATCATGTTGTCCACCTTAAAACCGCCCCAGTGCTTTTTGTAGGAATAAATTGTTCGTTCAAATGCCGATTCAAGCTTTCTTGAAGAAATATGGTCAGCCATATCGGCTTTCACACCGATGATTGCATAATCGGTTGCAAGGTCAAAACCGTTGCTTTCAAGAACGGGAAAGTATTTTTCATACTCACCGGGAAAGAAAATGAAATTTTTCAGCGTATCGCCTATTGTTTCCTCCTTGCGTTCATTTGAGATAATCTGATTGCAAAAATCCCGTGAAATATCAACAATTCGGGTTTTCCACGGAATATCCATAAGAGGAAACTTTTTCTCGTTGCAATAGCTGATAACCTCTGACGGGATTCCCTTTATGTACGGACCTATGTTCAGAACAAGTCCGCTGACATTTTTGGCAATGAGATTTTTGACAAACGGCAGCAACCATTCCTGACCTTTGTTTGCAATGCCCGTTGAAAAGATAAGCTCTCCTCCGTGAAGAAAGTCACTTACCTCAATATCCTCAACGGAATGAACCCATTGCACGATATTGGTCATTCCTTCTTTGCCTGCTATCACACGCATACCGTAGAGATAGCCCGCCTTTTCGCACAGTGAACCGAGTGTTACTGCCATAAATCTCACCTCTTAATCTGCGTCAAATTATTTGCCGAATTTCAGTTCAACAGCCTTTGCAATAATTTCGGCGCAGTCATTCGTTGAATTTCTTGATGTGTTTAAAAACATATCGTAGTTAAGCGTATCTTTCCAGTTTTCGCCTCTTGTATAGTATTTGTAATAAGCCGTGCGGTACTTGTCGGTACGCTTTTTCATATCTTTTGCACGCTCTTCCGAAACATAAATTCTCGAGCGGATTTTTGAAATACAGTCGTCGTAATACGCATCAACAAACACGCTCAGGACATTTGACCTATCCCTCAGAATATGATCGGCACATTTTCCGACAATGATACAGGACTGTGTGCGGGAAAGCTCTTCTATGATTGCCGCCTGAATATTGTACAAATTCAAATCCGACACAAACGCTCTTGATTCGGGACGAAGAACATTTGCCGTCGGCAGCCTTGTGAGTGACTTTATAAGATAGCTTCCGTGAAGTTTTTCGTCAACCTCAACGAATTCGCTTTCATCAATTCCGCTTGCCTGTGACGCCATTGTCAGAATCTGTCTTTCATACCACGGAATACCCAGCTTTTCGGAAAGCAGGGAGGCAATTTCCTTGCCTCCGCTGCCAAAACTGCGAGCAATTGTAATTATATAATTGTCCATATTTTATCCTCCGCAAAACCGATTATCAATCAGCCGCATCACACTTGAGGACTGCGTTGAGAAGTACTGACGCACCCTCTGTACAAAGCTCTGTTGAAGTGAATTCGGGTTCGCAGTGTGAATGGCCGTCCTTTGAGGGAACGAATACCATTGTTGTCGGGAGCATATATGATGCAAACTGTGCATCGTGACCTGCACCCGAGTTGATTTTCTGATTTGAATAACCGAGTTCGTCAACTGCCTCCTGAACAAAATCAACAAGCTGCTTGTCATAGTAAACAGTATCTCTTGTCCATGCAATTTCATATCCTGTCTTGCACTTTTCAACATCTTTCGGGATATTCTCGATTACGGAAACAACCTGTTCAATTACTCGTGGATCTTCATGACGGGCGTCAAGTGAAAACTCAACATAATCCGGAATTACTGTATGTACATCAGGATGACAAAGAATTTCACCGGTTGTGTAAACAAGTTCGGGATCAAGCTTATCAAGCTCTGTGTGGAGATATTCAAGAACCTTTGCGGCACCGAAGAGTGCATCGTGACGATACTTCATTGGAGTTGTGCCTGCATGGTCAGCCTGTCCGTAAACCTTGATACGGTAGTTTACCATACCGAGTACGCAGGTTACAACACCGATATCATTGCCTGCCGCCTCAAGGATTGGTCCCTGTTCAATGTGGAGTTCAAACATTGCCTTATAATCCTTTGGATTAAGTCTGTTTGCCTCATCACCCTTGTAGCCGGATGCCTCAAGAGCCATACCGAATGTCTTTGTCGGATCAAGAATTGACTTTGATGCAAGCATATTTTCTTTTTTGAAGTTCTTTGCAATGTCAGCCGGAAGATAATCGTTGCAGACAATGCCCGAACACATCATAGCCGGCGGATAAAGAGAGCCCTCTTCGTTTGTCCAAATCATGGCAACAAGGTTGTGCTTGTGGGGAATCTTATCGTTTGCAACCGTTTCAAGAACTTCCATTGCACCCATAACACCGAGGATACCGTCATAGTTACCGCCGTTCTTAACGGAGTCACAGTGTGACGCCATAACGATTGCCGGAAGAGTCGGATCCGAACCTTTGAGAGTTGCATAAACATTGGCAACATCGTCTGTCTTGATTTCGGCACCGATTGCTGTCATTCTCTTTACAAACTCTGCTCTTGCCTGTAATGCCTCGGGAGAAAGTGAATATCTTGTAATTCCGCCGTGACCGGCATCACCGAATGTACTGAAAGTTGAAATCTTATCCTGCATTCTTTCTTTGCTGCATGTAAACATATACTTTGCACCATCCTTAATAAATTAAATTCTGTTTAATATTTTTACATCAATGCTTATTTAAAGCAGTTTTGCTGACTTTTTTGCCCGAACCTATTGCGCCCACGGGGCAAACAACCTTGCAAAGGTGACAGCCAACGCATTTTTTGCCGTAGAGAACGGGTTTCTGATTGTCATTCATCTTTATTGCCTGATGACCGCCGTCATAACATGATACGAAGCATCTTCCGCAGCCAACGCATCTTTCACGGTCAAACTTCGGAAAACATATGTAACTTCTGTCAAGGTCATCGGCAGGGATGATATTGCTTTCTGCAATACCCGTAAAATCCGAAACAGACTTGAAATTGTGAGCTTTCATATATCGTTTCAAGCCGTCCTTCAAATCGTCAATAATGCGGTAACCATACTGCATTACCGAGGTTGTAATCTGAACCGTTGAGCAGCCGAGTGAAATAAACTCCGCCGCATCATACCATGTTTCGATACCGCCCATACCGCTTATCGGAACATCCTTCAGTCTTTCATCGCTCTTCATCTCGTTAATGAATCGTAGTGCAATCGGCTTTACAGCCTTGCCCGAATATCCGCCGACTGACGATTTTCCGCAAACATCGGGAGATGTTGAAAAATTGTCGAGGTTGACATTCATAATACTTTTAATCGTATTGATTGCCGCAAGTCCGTCTGCGCCTGCCTCCATTGCCTTAACTGCCGGAGGAATCATTGAGGTGATGTTCGGCGTCATCTTGGCAAGAATCGGAAGCTTTGTTCCCTTTCTTACAGCCTTTGTGTAGGCATATACAAGTTCGGGATTTATTCCGACATCACTGCCGAGTCCCTCGCCAACCATCTGAGGACAGCTGAAGTTACATTCTATAACATCAGCCCCTGCGTCTTCACAAAGAGATGCAAGCTTTGTCCATTCTTCTTCATTACTGCCCATGATAGATGCGATGATAACCTTTGTCGGATAATTTTTCTTTAATTTCCTGAAAAAGGAAAGGTTTTCTTCAAGAGAATATGTCGAAATCTGTTCAATATTCTTAAAACCTACAAATGCGGTATCTTCCTTGTCAAGTTCTGCAAATCGTGGCGAAACCTCGTTCGGGGTAAACATTCCGATTGTCTTGAATGCAACTCCTGCCCAGCCCTCATCAAAAGCCTTGGCAACCATATCGTAGTTACTGCCGACAACCGATGATGACAAAAAGAACGGGTTTTCACACTTTACTCCGCACAAATCAGTGGTGAGATCCGCATTATATTCGGGAACAAATTCTTCTCTTGAAACAATATCCGTAATCTTGTTGATATTAACGGGCGAATCAAACTTTGCTCTGTTGCAAGCCTGCATACAGGCGCCGTCAATGCAGCCCGCACACGGATTGTCGCCAAGCATATATCTTGCTCCCTCTGTGTTGTCAAAATTAACGGAGCGGATAATGCGGTCAATCCTGACGCCGTTCTTGCAGGCATTTGCACAAGGTGCATCCTTGCAGAGCAGGCATCTGCTGCTTTCACTTTTTAAAACAACTTCTCTGTATCCCATAAACATCAACTACTTTCAAAACTTAGATAAATTATTTTGAGGTACTGCGTTTTACATACTTACCGTTACCGGGAGTTCCCACAAAGTCGCCGTTGTCATAAACAAGACTGCCTCTGAGGTAGGTCTGAACGGGATAGCCGTGGAGCTTTTTGCCCTCCCAGATAGTATGGTCACAGTCCGAATGCATGTTGTTTACACTGATTGTAAAATCCTTTTCCTTATCGTAAATCACGATGTCGGCATCCTTACCGATTTCAATTGAGCCCTTGTTGTCGCAACCGAAGATTTTTGCTGGGTTTGTTGAGCAAAGCTCAACCGCTCTTTCAAAAGAAATCTTGCCGCTGTTTGCCGCATCGAGCATATAAGGATAGAGATTTTCGATACCCGCACAGCCGTTTGGAATCTTTGTAAAATCATCCTTGCCCCAGTCTTTTTCGTAGCTTTGGAAAGGACAATGGTCTGTTGCAACCGTATCAATCATACCCGACTTGATTGCTGTCCACAAAGCGTCCTGGCTTTCCTTACCTTTCATAGGCGGTGAGCATACAAAGTTTCTGCCGTCCTCACGCTTATAGACATCACAGGTAAATTCAAGGTACTGCGGACAGGTTTCAATGTAGAGTTCGTGTCCCTCTGTTTTTGCTTTAATACATTCCTCGAGTCCTTCTTTGTCAGCCATATGAACAATGTAAAGAGGAGCGTCAAGATGTGTTGCCCAATGCACGGCTCTCTTGTCGGCCTCTGCCTCAACAAATTCGGGGCGGCTGAGGTAGTGATACCATGCGCTTGTTTTGCCCTCTTTAAGAAACTGTTCCGTTCTCATATCAATGAGGTCGGGATTTTCTGCGTGAAGATTGATTTTCGCACCAAGCTCCTTTGCTCTGAGCAAAAGCCTTACAAATGTTGCGTCATCAACCATCATATGTTCCTTCTTATATACAAAGAAGCACTTGAAGCTTGTAATACCTTCTTTTACGGCTGTTTCCATTTCATCAAGGATTTCACCGCCGTTAAGGTCGGTGATACAACAATGAAAGGCATAGTCAACACAAGCCTCTTTTTCAAGAACCTCTTTCTTTGAATTTATAAGTCCCATAATTGTTTCACCGCTGTGCTGTACGGGATAATCAAAAACAGTTGTTACACCGCCGCAAGCCGCCGCTCTTGTGCCTGCAAGGTAGCTGTCGGCAGAAACCGTGCCGCCGAACGGCATTGCAAGATGAGTGTGCACATCAATTGCACCGGGGAGAACGAGCTTTCCCCCTGCGTCAACAACCTTGTCTGCATCAAAATCAAGGTTACTGCCGATTGCGACAATCTTGCCGTCATTTACTGCAACATCAGCCTTGTAGCTTTCCTTTGCCGTAACAATTGTTCCGTTTTTAATCAATAAATCCATAATGTTTCCTTCCTTTCATATTTGTGACCTTTTCGTCACGGCAGTCGGTTTACCACCGTGACGAAAGCCTGAATCAATTACTTTGTGAAAAGGTCTTTCTTGTAAACAAGCTCAAGACCCGATCTCTGATAAACCTGAGCGATTTCAAGGAGATCCATACCGCCTGCATTTGCGGATGTGAGGTTTGCTACCCATGTAACACCGAAATCAACTGTGCCATTGTTTACTGCTGTTGTTTCCGAAATGTCACCGCCGCCGGGTGTGATTGTTACTTTAAGACCGACTTCGTCATAGTAACCCTTTGCCTGTGCAACATAGTAGCCCATAAACTGTGCCTGAGGCAACCACTTGAGCTGGATTGTAACATCTGTCTTTTCGAGTGTACCGAACTTGCCGTCCTTTGACTTGTTAGCGGCATCAATGTACTGTGTGTCACGGATATCGTCAAGTGTGAAGCCTTCAAGCTTCTTTACGGCTGATGAGTCATCAAGCTGTACATACTTCTTGCAGAGGTCGAGTGTCTGCTGCATTGCATCCTCGTCCATATTGCCGTAGTTGCTTACTGTCTTGCCATTTGTGTCTGTTGTAACAAGCTTTGCAACCTCTTTTGCCATATAGAGCTGGTGGTCCGATGATACCGATGAGCCTGCGTCAAATACAATCTGAGCAGCTTCTTCCGGGTTTTCAACGGCATATGCCCAACCCTTCATAGATGCGTAAAGGAAAGCCTTTACTGTGTTCGGGTTTTTCTTTGCAAACTCTTTGGTACAGAAAATATTGTCCTCGAGCATTGCAACACCCTCATCGTTCATATCGATTGTGCCTACTGTATCGCCGTACTTGTAACCGCCGTCATAGTCATTCTTTACAAGTCCGAGTTCGTTAAATGTCATTGCCGAAGCAAGTGTAATATCGTCCTGATCGAAACCGTCCATTGTGAAATCTTCCGAAAGGTACTTTGTGGGGAGGTCATACTTCTGAAGAAGTGCAAGAATTTCGTACTCGTTACCGAGTCCCCAGTTACCAACCTTGCCGTCAGCGGCGGCTTTCTTGATAATCTCTTCATTTGACATCAATTCACCCGAAGTTGAACTGTCTTTTGATGATGAATCCGAAGATGAGCCTGATTCACCGCAACCTGCAAAAGCTGTTACTGCAATTGCACCTGCAAATACAACTGCGAGCAGTTTTTTGAGTTCCTTTGTCTTTTTCATTTTGATTCCTCCAATTTCAAAATTTGTATGTAAACCGAAAGCGGTAAACAACTTATTTAACTTTTCTGTTCTTGAGAACAATTGATTCAACCAGCATCAGCACACCGTACATTACAAGTCCGATAAGACAGGCAACAACAATATATGCCCACGCTGTCGGATACTGACCGAGAACTATGTTTTCTCTGATTTCTCTGCCGACACCGACAATGTATTCTGCAAAATATTCCGAAACAACTGCACTGATAATACTTATCGGAACGCTTACCCTGAGAGCGGTAAATACATAAGGTACGGAATTCGGAAGTCTAAGCTTAAAGAATACCGTGCTTTTCTTTGCCGCATATGATTTCATAAGGTCAAGGGCAAACGGCTTAAGCTCCGTAAGTCCTCTGAAAGCGTTGATACTCATACTTGCAATACAGACAATCATAACAACAAGTGTTTTTGCAAACATACTTCTTATGTTCGGATCGTTGCTTATATCCTTTGTCCAGTTTGTCATTACAGGAGCAAGAGCAACAATCGGAATTGCGTTGAATGCACCTACGATTGTAAGACCGCCTTTGCCCCATTTCTGAAAGGTTGCCGCAAAGACAGCAATCAGATATCCTATGATTGAACCGATTACAAGTCCTATAACCGCAACCAGAAGTGTGTAGAGTGCATTCTGTGCAAATGCGGGAATATTGTCAATGATGATGTGGCAAATTCTTGACGGAAGCGGCAGAGTGTTTGTGTCCGTGTTGAAAATCTTGTGAAGAATCTGTCCCTGCCACAAGGCGAGGATTAGAACACCGAAAAGCACGGGAAGAAGCACCGAGCTTACACCCTGAGCGACTTTATTTTCTCTAAGCCTTCGCCAAAGGCTTTTTCTTTTTTTAATCAATTAAGCCGCCTCCTTTTTCTTTTTTGTTTTGCGTTCAATTCTCTTGAGCGGTGAAACTGCATTTTCAATCCAACCCATGAGCGAACAGCTTAAAACACCTATAACCGCACTGAACACTACGATGTCCCAGAAAACATATATTGACATTGCGTGTTTGAGCGACTGTGAAAGCATACAGCCAAGTCCGCCGTCACCCTGAAGTGTATCAACAAGAATTGACGCTGTAATTGCCATCGGTGCGGCAATTTTCAGACCTGTGAAGAAATACGGGATACACGAGGGAATGAGCATTTTGAAATACACCGTTGATTTCTTTGCGGCATATGAATACATAAGCTCATACTTTTGTTTTTCTACCGAGTTAAGACCTGCAAGTGTGTTGGTTGCAACAGGATAGAATGTGAGAATTGCCGCAATGATGATTCGGCTTGAACCTATATCGTGTGTCATTGCAAGAATGATCGGAGCCATGCCGAGAATAGGAATAAGCTGAATAAGCATAAGGTACGGGGCGGCAATCTTTTCAACAATGTGTGAAAGCTTCATAAGTATTGCAAGTGCAAAACCTATCAGCGTACCTATCATAAAGCCCTGTCCCGCTCTTGAAAGCGTTTGACCTGCGTTAAAAAGAACAACCTGCAGACAACTCATACCGTTTGAAACGGGTTTGGGATCAATTAACGAATAGAAAATCTGCCATACATGAGGCATAATGTTTTCGGGAGTTCGCTTTGTTGCCTGAATTATAAAAGCGAAGATTTCCCATATCACCAATAATCCGAGCACCCATACCAAGGTTACAAGTGCTTTGGAATTTTTTATCTTTGTTATTGTTTTCATCATAAGCTGCCACCTTCAAAGCTGTTTCTTACCTTTGAAACAAGTTCTCCGAAATGAGGTGTATCTCTCATATCAATTGTTCTCGGATACGGCAGGTCTGCGTCAACTACCGCAGAAAGTCTGCCGGGGTGAGGTGAGAGAACACAAATTCTTGTCGAAAGGAAAACTGCCTCCTGAATGTTATGCGTTACAAAAACGATTGTCTTATTTGTCTTTTCCCAGATTTTCAAAAGGTCAAGGTGAAGCTTTTCCTTTGTGAACTCATCGAGTGCCGAGAATGGCTCGTCCATGAGAAGAATTTCAGGTCTGATACCAAAGGCTCTTGCAATGCCGACTCTCTGCTGCATACCGCCGGAAAGCTGCTGCGGATAATGGTCCGCAAACTTTGTGAGTCCGACCATTTCAAGCATTTCATCGGCTCTGTCCGAACGGTCTTTCTTTGAATAGCCCATAATTTCAAGCGGAAGCTCAATATTTTTCTTTACTGTTCTCCACTCAAAAAGCACGGGATTCTGAAAGACAATACCGAATTTCTGCATAAGTCTGATTTCCTTCGGAGTCATATTGCTTACTCTGACATTGCCCGAAGTGGGTTCAAGCAAATCGGCGATTGTACGAAGGAGAGTTGTTTTACCGCATCCCGACGGACCGAGAAGTGAAATGAATTCTCCCTTGTGAATATCAAAATCAATGTTATCGAGTGCCTTTACATCATTGCCCTGATTGTCTTTGAATACCACCGACACATTATTTATCGCAATCTCAACATCATTTTTCTTGATTGCTTCGCTGTTCAAATTCATAATCATTCCTCCCGATAATAAAAAACACGGCAAAGGTACAATTACAACTGCGCCTTTGCCGTGTTAAAAATTTTAAATTTTTCAGATACTAAACATACAATTTTTTGTAGATTTCAATGCAATCATCAACGGTAACTTCTTTTACCGTGTTAGCGGGGCTTCCGCTTGCAACCGCATCGGTTGCCATTTTTGAAATTTTTGAGTAATACTCATCTCTGTCAATTCCGTACTGTTCAAGAGTAGGAATTTCGCACACATCACAAATGTTTTGAAGTGAATCGATAAACTTTTCTGCGGCTGTTTCGTCGCTGTCAGAGTCATTTGCCACACCCGTTTCTCTGCCGAGGTTTGCAAACTTTTCGTATGCACCCGATACGGCAAAGCTTAAGCACTCTTTAAGGAGCATTGCATTTGACATTCCGTGCGGAATATGGAACAATGCGCCAATCGGTCTGCTCATTCCGTGAACAATTGTTACACTTGAATTATTGATACAGATACCTGCCTCAAGAGCCGCAATACTCATCTGCTCCCTTGCAAGTGAGTTGTCGGGTTCTTTGTAGGCAATCGGTAAGTATTTCATAATTCTCTTAACTGCCGAAACAGCAAGCGTGTCTGTCATTGAAAATGCTTTTCTTGAAGTGTATGCCTCAACTGCGTGAGTGAGAGCGTCAAGACCTGTTGCCGAAGTAACCGACTTTGGAGTGCCAACCGTAAAACTGCTGTCAACAATTGCAAGCTTCGGGACAAGCACATCGCCCTTCAAAAGCATTTTTATTCCCTTTTCGGAATCGGTAATTACTGTAAACTTTGTTGCCTCACTGCCTGTTCCCGCTGTTGTCGGAATTGCGGCAAGGGGAAGAATTTCGCCCGTAATTTCTTTTCCGTTATAATCTGCTATACTGCCCTCGTTTACTGCCATTGCTGCAATTGCCTTTGCCGAATCAAGAGGACTGCCTCCGCCTATGCCGATGATAAAGTCACAACCGGAAGATTTTAACATTTCAACACCGTTTTCAATCATAGTGTCGGTCGGTTCGCCTGTTATGCCGTCAAAGATAACACAGTCTATACCGTTTTCATCAAGCAAGGCGGTAAGCTGTTTCATCATATCGGAAACGGCAACATGCCTGCCTGTTACTATAAAAGCCTTGTTTCCCATTTTTTTAAGAAGAGGAGCGGCCTCACTGAGAACATTTGTACCGACAACCGTATGATTTGGTATTACAAAATGTGACATTTTATTATCTCCTGTTTTTGAAATTTTAATTAACCCATATTATCAAATCAATTCGCTGTCAACATATGTAAGAACTTCGTCCATCTTCTCCATTTCTTCCTTAATCTGCTCCTCCGTAATAATGAGAGGCGGATTGACGAAGAGCATATTTTCGTGTGAGTATGTCATGAACTTTTTCTTTTTGAGCATACCGACGAGAGTTCCCATAATACCCTTTTCGTCCTTGCCGTAAGGAACAAGAGGTTCCTTTGTCTTTTTATCCTTTACAAGCTCAATTGCCGAGAAAAGACCGATATATCTTACATCACCTACGCAAGGATGCTTAGCTTTCATTTCTTCAAGGATTTCGCCGAGAACCTTGCCCGACTTTGCAACATTGTCAAGAATGTGTGCCTCACCGTAGTAGTTTACACAGGCGACACCTGCCGCACAGGCAAGAGGATGACCGCTGTATGTAAGTCCGCATGAAAGAAGATGATCGTCAAAATATTCTGCAACCTTCTTTGATACTGCAACACCGCCGAGAGGAACATAGCCACAGGTAACACCCTTTGCAAATGTTACGATATCGGGAACTACATCAAAATTCTGGAATGCAAACATCTTACCTGTTCTGCACCAGCCGGCCATAACTTCATCGCAAATCATCAGAATTCCGAACTCATCACAAATCTTTCTTACGCCCGGCAGATAACCCTTCGGCGGAATGATTACACCGTTTGAACCTGTGATTGTTTCCATTACGATTGCGGCTACACTGTCGGGACCTTCGTAAATAATCTGTTCACGGAGCTTTGTAAGGTAAAACTTAGTAGCTTCTTCCTCCGATTCAAAGTTGATTGCCTCACGGTAAACATAAGGATCAAAGAACTTTACAAATCCGGGAATACCCGGTTCGAGAGGATATCTTCTCGGTTCACCTGTAAGGTTGCCTGCACCGAATGATGAACCGTGATAACTTCTGTAACGGCTGAATACTTTGTTTCTGCCTGTGAACATTCTTGCAATCTTTACTGCATTTTCGTTTGCGTCTGCACCTGCATTTGTAAAGAATACCTTTCCGAAGCTGTCGGGAAGAAGATTTATAATCATCTCTGCAAGCGTTGACTTTGCCTCTGTGGCATATGAAGGACCGACAAAACAAAACTTGTCAACCTGTTCCTTGATTGCGTCACCGATTGCTTTATTTCCGTAACCGAGATTGAGGTTTACAAGCTGTGATGACATATCTGTATATCTGTTACCGTCAAAATCGTAAAAGTAAATTCCGTCTGCCTTTGCAACGGGAATCGGATTAAGATTACCCTGCTTGCTCCATGACTGGAGAACATATTTCTTATGGTTTTCAACAATTTTCTCAGGTGTCATAATAATTTCCCCTTTTTAAGATACCAAAAAAGATAAACAGAAAAGGAGCCTCCTTTTCAGAAGCTCCTTTGCTTTGCGTCTTTTTTGTTTATGCCATTATTATATCATCAAAATACGGTTATGCAATATTTTTCGGCACAATATTCTTTGTGCTAAAGCACAATGTTTTCGGAGATATTTCTTGAATTTATGACCTTTTCGTCATTTTACATACAAATTTCGTGAAATGTCCACTTCTTGTTTGTATGCTGTAATTAACAATTACTCGTTTTCCTTTTTCTTTGTTGTGCCAAGGCTGAGTATAATTCCGGAAATGATAATCATTACAAAACCTGCGGCACACGGAATTACGTCACCGTAAATCATATTGAAACCGCTTTCTGTCGCAGCCTGTCCGCTGATGATTGTATATTCACCTGACGGCATACTGCTGAGTGAATATGTTGTGCCGTCGATTGTAACATTGAAATTTTCCGAACGAATCATTTCGTCTGTAATACCTGCGCTTTTAAGACCGTTATCGCCAAGGTTCATATTTGTACTTACAACTTCGCCGTTCTTAACGATGATTGTATCACCCTTGCAGCTTTTTGCAATATCAGCACCGATAACAGCCGAATAGTCGCTTGTATTTGTATCAATAATAACGATGCCGCCCTCTGTTCTTGCAACGCAAGCCATGAGGTTATACACAGCGTCCTCGCCCTCAACGGCTGTCGGCTCTGAAATGCTCTTGACCTTCATACCCTTGAGGTTAGCCTTGAACTGCTTTGTTGTTTCGTCATCAAGGAAATTTGTGCCGACCTTTTTATCGTCTGACGATGCGATAATCTTGCCGTCAGCATCTGTCATAACAAATGAATTGATGCCGAGGTTCTTTACAAGTGAGGCATTTGTGTCAGCCGAAGTATTTTCCGTAACAACACTCGCAATTACATTTGCCTTTTCAAAAAGTGAGTTCATAAACTCAAATTTAGTGTAGTTATAGTTATCACTGTATTCTGTAAGCTGAGCCTTTGCGTCATCAAGATATGTCTGATTTGAGCTTTCTGTTTTTGTTGAAAGCAAATTGCAAACTACCGAAACGCAAACCATAACAGCAGCAACAATAACTGCCGTTACAACTGCAACACCTTTTTTTACCGATTTAGAATTACCCATTGTAATCTTCCTTTCAAAATGTTTTGCTTGAATAACTTGAATAAAATAATACCATTATTCGACCTTGTTTTCAAGTACGGTTCGTGAAATAATTAACAACTACACATAATTTGACAATATTCTGCATTAACCGATTTTTGGATACAGCTATGCAAAAAAAAGAATAATTTGAAAAAAATGATACATCTATGATACAATGGCAATATAAACTGTGTCTTGGAGGTGGGGTTGTTGGCTGACATATTGATTGTTGAGGACGAAAAGAATATTTCAAATCTTATTGAAATGGCTCTTTCTCGGCACGGGCACAAAACCGATTGTGTGTTTGACGGCGAAAGCTGTGCCGATGTTCTGGAGAAAAAGCACTTTGACCTTATTCTGCTTGATGTTATGTTGCCGAAAATCAGCGGTTTTGAGCTTATGGACTACATCAAAGGCTTTGACACACCCGTAATTTTCATTACTGCAAAATCAGATATATCGGACAGGGTTTACGGGCTTAACCTGGGGGCTGACGATTACATAACAAAACCGTTTAACATTTCGGAACTTCAGGCAAGAGTCGATGCGGTACTGCGAAGATACAACAAGGCAAAAACAAAACTCAGCTTTAAAGACATAGTAATTGACACAAATTCAAGAATAGTCACCAAAAACGGAGTACAAATTGACCTTACATTAAAGGAATACGAAATACTTCTGCTTTTTGTACGCAACAAAAACATTGCCCTTTACCGTGAAATGATTTACGAAAGGGTATGGAATGAACCGTATATGGGTGATACAAGAACCGTGGATCTGCATATTCAGCGGTTAAGAAAAAAGCTTGATTTAAAAGACAACATTCAATCTGTGTATAAAGTCGGTTACCGTCTTGTTGAATAAGCGGAGGGAAAGCCTTAATGAAATTTTCGTGGAAAATATTTTTTATTACCTTTCTTATTATAATTACTTCCTTCGGTGTGGGAGGTTTTCTCCTCATCAACACCGTTTTTACAAACACGCTGAACAACCGCATTGACTCAGCCAAAAAGAACAACAATTACATCACAACAGCACTTTCGGTATATGCAGATAACAACAAACCCACCTACGGAAACTGGGAATATCTTCGTACTTCGGCAATAGGATTTGCAAAACAGATTGCCGGCAATTCGGATTCCAAAAGCAAAATCGGTTCAATAAACGAGCTAAGCTTTTCGGCAGAGGATGAATTTGCTCACGGTATGTCGGTAAACTCCAGAAAAAGCAGAATTGTTACGGAAAACAAAAAATACTATATTCAGACAATAAGCAAAATTCAGCTTGTAACCGCAAGCTGTTATATTGAAACGGTTGACGATATAACAAGCGTGTACAGCGACCGTGATATGTACTGCACAATTTATCAGTTCATTCTCATAGGGGTCGCACTGTTTGCGTCAATTTTGCTCGTAATCTTCTCAAAACTTTTGACAAGACCGCTTGTTAAGTTAAAGGATGCGTCAAAAGAAATTGCCAAAGGCAACTTTAATATGAGAGTAAAGGAAAGCCGCGGCATTACATCTTCAACCGAAATAACCGAGCTTTCACAGAGCTTTAACACCATGGCAGATTATGTTGAAGACTACATTGAACAGCTCAAACTTGCCGCACAAAATCGTGACAACTTTATTGCGGATTTTACCCATGAGTTAAAAACTCCGCTGACCTCTGTTATCGGCTATGCGGATATGCTCCGTTCCTACGAAATGGAGCCTGAACAACGCAGAGAATGTGCCGACCTTATCTACAAAGAGGGCAGTCGGCTTGAGGCGCTTTCGCTCAATCTGCTAAACCTTATAGTTTTGAAAAATGATGAAATCAAAACCGTAGACATAAGAACGGACATAATTGCCGATGACACAAAAAAGTCTGTTCTCTTTATTTTGAAAAAATACGGCGTAAAGCTCAAATTAAATGTTGAAAAAGCAACTGTCAAAGCTGAGCCGTCACTCTTGAAAACGCTTTTGTACAATCTGATAGACAATGCCTGCAAAGCGAGTGAGAGCGGAAAGCCTGTTACACTAACGGGATATGTTGACAGCGACAGATACCGTTTTTGCGTTACCGACAGCGGTTGCGGAATTGCGGAAGATGACCTTGCCAAAATCACCGAACCGTTTTATATGGTTGACAAATCCCGTTCAAGAAGTATGGGCGGAGCCGGACTCGGACTTTCAATCTGCAATGAAATTGCAAAGCTTCACGGCTCAACTCTTGAAATTGTCAGTGAAGTCGGCAAGGGTACGGACATCAGCTTTACGGTAAGCCTTGCCGATAATTCTGAGGAAAGTGAGGATTTTGAAGATGAAATTTAACCTTAAAAAATCCGCAAAATATATCATCTGCACTCTGCTCACCTTGACCGTAGTCGCAACCGTTGTGTTTCTCCCCCGCTTTTATTATTCGGTAACGGACAATCGGGATTCGGTTGGAAACACGGCGGAAACATTTAAACTTACCGCCGATATAACTACTTTGAGCGGCGGAGAATTTTTGAAACTCGTTTCAAGCGAAGATACCGTTTGGGTTCTTCAAAACAATGCTCCGAAAGCAGAAACTGTAATCAGCTATGCCAAAAAAGCGATAAGCAATCTTGCAAATTCGCTTAAAGACACAAATTTATTTTCCAATATTGCAGGCTACATTCCGCAGTTTTTTACATTTGACAGCTGCAGCGGTTACAAACTTACAATGCGCGGAACACTTGACGGCAATGTAATCGTTTCGTCCGATTTTATGTTTGTCGCATGCAACTATGCCAAAGAGGGCGCACGATACGGACTAAACATAACAATGCTGTTTGACACGGAAACCTTTACAATTTATGAGCTTAACATTGATACAACCTACCTGTCGGACAGCGGTACCGAGAGTGAAAATCCGCTGTATTCGGTTATTCCGTACAGCGACAGTTATGAACAGGAGTTGTCCGATGCACTCATAAAATACTGGGGTGTCAGTTCCGATTCAATAACGGTTAATGTAAGTCCCGAATCTTTCAGCATCAACATCTGCCCGCAGCCATTTTTGGAATACAGCAAAATAAACAACGAACAATTTGATTATTATGTGTTATGAAACAACTATGATACATTTTTGAACAAATTCAGAAACAAGCCTTTTGTATAGTATAGATACACTTACGAAAGGCTTGTTTTTTTATGGATATTAAAGAGTATGAGGAATTTTGTAAAAACAGTAAATACGGAAACTTTATGCAGTCGGCAGACTGGGCAAAGGTTAAAAAGGGTTGGATTCCCGAGTATGTTGCAGTTCGTGACGAAAACGGGAAAATCAACGGCTGTACACTTGTGCTTGTAAAGAAAATACCGATTCTCAACACGGCAATGCTTTATGCACCGAGGGGCTTTGTATGCGACACTCACGACAGTAAAACCGTCAGAAAAATATTTGAGCAGATAAAGCTGATTGCAGAAAAATATCACGCATACACACTCAAAACCGATCCGCTGATTGACGAAACCGACTTTATCTCGATTAAAAATCTTATTGACCTCGGCTTTGTTTATCACGGTGAAAAGCAAGGATATGACAACACCCAATGCAGAGAAAATTATGTGCTTGACATAAAAGATAAATCGTGTGATGAAGTTTTTGCAAATTTTAAATCAAAATGGCGGTACAACATCCGCCTTGCAATGAGGAAAGGTGTTGAGTGTAAATTCTGCGGTGAAGATGAGCTTGACGATTTTATGGAGCTTATGAAAGAAACAGGCAGGCGTGACGGCTTTGAAATTCGTTCGGAAGAATATTTCAGAAATTTTTTACAGGCATTTCACGGCAACGCAAAGCTATGTATCGCAAAACTTGACGAAAAAGTTTTGTCGGGTGCATTGCTTGTAAATTATGCAAATGTTGCAAGCTATGTTTACGGCTGTTCATCAAACGAATACAGAAAATATATGCCGAATTATCTTATGCAATGGACGATGATTAAGTACGCAATTGAGAGCGGCTGCCGTACATACGATTTTTGCGGTATTCCCTATTGGTATGACGAAACGCATAAAAACTACGGTGTCTACCGCTTTAAACAGGGATTTAACGGCAAAGTCAAAACCTATGCCGGCGAGTTTGACTATGTTTTCAGAAACGGAGTAAATCACATTGCCGACCTTGCACTGAAACTGAAAAAGCTTGTGTGAAATATCCATCTGCGTTGAATTTGCAAACCGTATATGCTAAAATGGAGTGGGTAAAATTATCCCACTCCATTTTGTATCGGAGGAATTTTATGTTCTGCGATTTGCATACACATTCAACATTTTCTGACGGCACATTTTCACCTACGGAAATCGTTTTAAAAGCCAAAGAAATCGGGCTTGACGCTGTTGCACTCTGCGACCACAACACGGTCGCCGGACTTGACGAATTTGTTTCGGCAGGTAAAAAGTACGGCGTAACCACCGTTGCGGGGATTGAATTTTCAACCGAATACAATTCAAAACAGCTGCACATTGTCGGTCTGTTTATCAAGAAAGAAAACTATTCCGACATAACCGAAATTATGGCTGAGTCGCAAAAATTAAAGGAGGAAAGCAACAAACTGCTCGTTAAAAATCTTGCGAAAGACGGCTATATTCTCGACTATGACGAAATCAAAAACAGCACGGTTGACGGCTTTGTAAACCGTGCAAACATCGCCGCCGCTCTTATGCAAAAGGGCTATGTTTCTTCTGTCAAAGAGGCATTTCAAACCTTGCTTATGTCGAAGTTCGGCTACTATGTTCCGCCGAAAAGACCGTCATCTCTGTATATAATTGAAAAGCTGAAAAGTTTTGGTTCAATATCCGTTCTTGCACATCCGTTTCTCAATATGAACGAAGATGAGTTGAGAGAATTTCTGCCAAAAGCAAAGGCTTGCGGTCTTAACGCAACGGAGGCGTACTATTCGCTTTTTGACAATGCCGAAACAGAGCTTGCCGAGAAAATCTGTGAGGAATACGGTCTTTTGAAAAGCGGCGGAAGTGACTTTCACGGAGCAACAAAACCCGATATTTCGCTTGGAGTCGGGAAAGGAAATCTTGCGATACCGACAGAAATATACAAAAATCTTGCTAATTGTTATCACAACTTCCGATTATAAAATCATCGTCATTATGCAATGCTCCCTGCATTTTACAAGCACAACAATTTAATTTCGACTCAAACAACACAAAACAGCGATGAAGAATAATCACCGCTGTTTTTTTGGTTTTGGATTTAAATTTTTTCAATTCAGGCTTATTTAATTTTAAGTGAAATATCAAAAGCCTTAACCGAATGAGTGAGCGCACCCATTGAAATGATATCAACACCTGTTTCGGCAATTTCACGAAGAGTTTCGTCCGTGATGCCGCCGCTTGCCTCAAGAAGTGCCTTGCCTGCCGTGATGTCAACAGCCTGTTTCATAAGCTCGGGACTCATATTGTCGAGCATAATAACATCAACGCCTGCCTCAAGAGCCTGATTGAGTTCGTCAAGGTTTCTTACTTCAAGCTCAACCTTGGTCATATGACCGAGTTTTGATTTAAGCTTTGAAACAGCGTTGGCAATTCCGCCGCCTGCGTCAACGTGGTTATCCTTGAGCATTGCGGCATCTGAAAGATTGTAGCGGTGATTTCTTCCGCCTCCGACCGTAACGGCATACTTCTGGAGCGGACGCATACCCGGGAGTGTCTTTCTTGTGTCGGCAATAGAAGCCTTTGTACCGCTGACAATTTCAACAGCCTTGTTTGTTGCGGTTGCAATGCCGCTCATATGCTGAATAAGGTTGAGAGCCGTTCTCTCGCCCTTTAAAATTGTTCTTGTCTTACCGTGAATTTCAGCGATAATTTCGCCCTTTACAAGCTTGTCGCCGTCATGCTTATAAACCTTTGCCTCAAAACCGTTTGGCTGAAGAATTTCAAACACACGGAGCGCAACCTCGATACCGCAAAGAACACCTGAACTTTTTGCAAGAAAAATTGCCGTGTTTTCCTGATTTTCGTCAATAAGGTAATCGGTTGTTGTGTCAAGATAGTTGATATCCTCAAGCAATGCGGTTTTGATAAGATTGTCAACATAAATGCTGTTAAGTGTCATCAGTCTGTACCCTCCATAATTTCGTCAAAAATGATACTTGCAACAATTGCCGCACTTCTTGCCTCAACAAGGTCGGAATTGATTTCGTACTTTTCTGCAAACAGTTCACTCATAATCTCGTGAATCTGCTTACTGCTTTCTTCATATTTTTCAGGCTTTGGAAGAACAAAATATGCGTCCTGCAAAATCTCTCTGATTTTTGAACGACAGCCGTGTGGCATGGTCTTGCCCTCAACAGGGCGGTAAACAGGTTCTTCACCAAGAGTTCTTCTGCCGAATTTGTTTATTTTATCCGTAATATCAAGAGCGGCTGTTCTTGAATAAACAAGCGCCTCAAGGAGCGAGTTACTTGCAAGACGGTTCGCACCGTGAACACCTGTGTGCGAGCACTCTCCTGCGGCATACAAGCCCTCAACGGTTGTGCGTGAATGAAGGTCAACATCAATACCGCCCATAAGGTAATGCTGGCACGGAAATACAGGGATTCTGTCCTTTGTAATGTCAACGCCCTCTTCAAGGCATCTTTCATAAATCATCGGAAAACGATTTCTTACAAAATCAGCCGGCTTGTGGGTTATGTCAAGATAGAAATTCTCGCTGTTTGTCTTGATTGATTCAAGCATAACCGCATTTGAAACAACATCTCTCGGAGCAAGCTCTCCTCTGCTGTCATAATTTGAGGCAAATCTCTCGCCGTTGCAGTTGAGCAGAACCGCACCCTCACCACGAACAGCCTCACTTATAAGAAAACGCTCTCTGCCATGATCAGCCGCAAATGCTGTCGGGTGAAACTGTATTCTCGAAAGATTTTTAATTCTTGCACCAAGCATATATGCAAACGCAATGCCGTCACCTGTTGCAATTGCAGAGTTGGTTGTGTATTTATAAACTCTGCCGATACCGCCTGTTGCAAGCAGACAGTAGTTACAGCCGTAGTGAAGCTTTTCACCGTTTCTCAAAATGCTTATATAAAAACCGTTCAGCACCTTGTCAATTGAATAAACAAGAGCGTTGTCACACACGGTAACATTTTTTAGCTGAGTAACCTTTGCGATAAGTCCGTCAACAATTGCCTTGCCTGTTGAATCCTTATGATGAACAATTCTGTTTCTGCTGTGACCTGCCTCAAGAGTTTTGCACATTGTGCCGTCCTCGTTAAGGTCAAAATCAACACCGAGGTCTTTTATTTTAAGAACATCCGAAGGACCTTCGGTAACAAGCTTTTCAACAGCGGAAAGAGTATTTTTATACTTTCCCGCAATCAATGTATCCGTAATATGCAGCTTGTAGCTGTCGTGAACCGTATCAAGCACACACGCAACACCACCCTGCGCAAGAGAGCTGTTTGAAAGCTGAAGTTCACGCTTTGAAACAAGAAGAATATTCACGCTTTCGGGAAAATTAAGTGCCGCATAAAGTCCTGCCGCACCTGTGCCAACGATTACAACATCAAATTTCTTATCCATTTCCAAGTTCCTTTGAAAAAATTTTATCTATTACACACGGCATCACACAAAATACCGTTTACAAATTTGTACCTGTATATTATACTACTAATTGTAAGATTAGTAAATACAGTAAATAATTTTGAAAGGGCGATTATTATGGCTGAAAATACAATTCCGAACGATCCGATGATTCTTTTAAGCTTTGTTAATACAAAGCTGCGTGATTTCTACCCCAGCCTTGATAAAATGTGTGACGATCTCGGTTGCAGTAAAGAAGAAATTGAAAACAAGCTTTCTGCAATTGACTACAAATACAACGCAGAACTCAATAAATTTGTCTGACAGCAAAGGAAAGTCCGTTTTATCGTACACCTCATTTGATATGATTAACATATAGGATATCCCATATGTTAAGGAGGAAATTTTATGGGCATTTTCGATTTTGAACGATTGTTTGATTTAAACCATGACGGAATGCTTGATCCGCTTGAAAAAGGTCTTGAATTCACCGTGATTGAAGATATTATGAATGATGACGAAGATGAAGATAATGACGACTTGTTTTCGTCTGATTTAGATGATGAATTTGACACGGATTTCGGCGATGATTTCTGATTTTATTCAGCAAACAATTTAATCTTCAAGCAAAAAGCGAGATGAATTTTTCGATTGAATTCATCTCGCTTATATTTTTATTTATCGTGATTCTGTTCAAGCGTTACAGCTTGTAATTGTCCATAACCTTTTCCAAGGTCATGTAATCATCATCGGAAATTTTATACACGGTTGAATTGTCTTTGTCAACACAGATTTTGTCAGCACCGCCGACACGAATATTGTGGGTAACAATTCCGTCTTTGCGTGTTTCAATAAGGATTCCACCGTCAAACTCACCGCTTGTACCGCCTGTTTCGGCTGATTGCAGAATATTCTTGACCGTCTTGAAATCAACCTCGCCAAGCACGGCGGTTGACTCGTCAGACATTACGACGGTTATTTCATCAACATCGGAAAAATTAACCTTGTCTGTAATTTTCGTATCACCGCAACCGCAAAGCATTACCGCAACGGATAACATCATCACAAAAGCCAAGCAAACCGCTCTGAATTTTTTCATATATTCTCCCCCACAACTATTGATTATGAGAAAAGTATAAATAATAATTTTCGCAAAGTCAACATCTCTGCAAAAAATGTCGATTGATATAATCCAACTTTTATGTTAAAATTTGGATATCAAAATATTTTCGGAGAACATTATGAAAAATGTGGTTAAAAACGAGTTGGAAAGTGTAAAAGCCGAAAATAATTGGCTTATCCGTCAATGGAAACATCATCCTATAAAAATGATATTACGCATTTTAGCTGTAGTTGCGGCTGTTTTTACAGCTCTGTTTGTAGGCGGTCTTTCAACAGCACTGTTAAACAAAATCGGATATAGCGCAATAAAAAGCATAGTCTTTATAGCATATAATAAATGGGCAGGCTTTGCATTCGATGCAATATTTGGAATACTGTTTGTCGTATTTTTAATAATATTTGTTGCCTTAGTCGAAGTGATTTCAGACGCAGTACTATTAAAGAGAGGTAAACATTTAGAATCGAAAGGAGAAAGCTCTTTTGCTGAAAAAGAAATTGAAGAAGAACAATCCGACAAAAAATATGATAAAATTGCAAAGGCTGTATTGATTGCAATCCCGATAGTCACAATTTTGATTTTTCTCGGAAGTGTTTATGTATCTACATTTAACTCCACTGTTTTTACCAATGATACGATAATAGAAAAGTCGCCGTTTAATCCGTCGGGAACGGAATACAACTATTCCGACATTGCAAAAATTGAGATTGATAACAAAGACGGCAGCAATTTATACCTTGACTTACATATGAAAAACGGCGATACCGTAACAGTTGACTACAGTGGCGAAACCGATTCCGACAACGAAAAATATACCGACTATCCCGAGGCATTCATAAAAGATTTTCTGAACAATTCCCATAACAAAAATATTCCAGTAACATTCAATTGCACATACGAAGATGTCACCGCATATAACTTCAACGATGAATCCCTCACTTATATTAAAGAAATTTTTGAAGACAATAAAAAGAGTAAATAAAATGCATACATAACCAAAACAAGCGGCAGAACTTAATCTGTCGCTTGTAATTATCATATATTCTTTTTTTTCGGGTTACCCCAACTATTGACATTGAGCCATAAAAAAGTTAATAAGTAAAATCGACAAACCCCTTACGAGATTTGTCGATTTTTGGTGGGAGAAGATGGATTCGAACCATCGAAGCGAAACGCAACAGATTTACAGTCTGCCCCCTTTGGCCACTCGGGAATTCTCCCATATTAAGTTTTCAAAAATCGAAGCCTACTGCCTAAACAGTAGGCTTCAATGGAGCTGGTGGACGGACTTGAACCCCCGACCTGCTGATTACAAATCAGCTGCTCTACCAACTGAGCTACACCAGCAAATTAAGCTTTTCGCTCCTGTGCTTGCTCTGTAATTTCGAGTGCTTATATAATATATCACATTCTTCGTCATTTGTCAACACTTTTTTCAAACTTTTTTAAAATTTTTTGAAGTGTTTTCATTTTTGAAGATGCCCTCGAATGAGTCAGCTTGATTATTATATCATCCTCAGCCACATTCGTCAAGAGTTTTTTTAAAATTTTCTTTACGGTTGGCAAGGTTCTTCGGCTTCTGGGCAGAACAAAACTAAATGCACCCGTAATGCACCCGTAAAATGTGTCACGCTTTTATCCTGTAGCCGCAGATTTGATTTCAAGCCAACATAAAAAGCCGGCGAGACAGTTTAATTTGCGTACTGTCTTGCCGACTTGTGTTTTTACTTATTTACACTTTTCAAAAAATGATTACCATGTGCCGACATAAGCATGACCCTGTGAGTCATACTGCGACTCTGTATAATAATTGAGCGAAGTGCCGTCAAAACCGATATCAATGGTCTGACTCGAACCGTTTGTGAAAATAATGTAATTAACAGTGTTCGGAACTTCAACCGAGTAAACCTTCTGACCGTAATCATTTGTGTTGAGATATGTCATTGCAACGCCCGGCCATGATTTTGTAGATGTACCGTCGTCAGCCCATGAGTAGCAGTAGAGTGTACCATCCCAGTTGAGTGAATCCGTAAACTTAACTGTGAAGGTTGATGACGGAGTGGTTGTAGGCTCTGTAACAGGAGCTGTTGTTGCAGGAACGGTTGTCGGAGCAACTGTCGGCTCTTCTGTTGCAGGCTCAGTCACGGGAGCGGTTGTCGGAGTAACCTCCGGCTCATAGTAAGTGCCTACATTCGCATAACCGTCAAGCTTTGCGGCATACGTCTGAATGTATGTTGCATCTTTAATGCTTACGATATTATTCTCGCCGTCAGCGTCACATCTTGCGGCTGCGATAAGAGCCTTGTCTGAGAGCGTTGTAAGCTTTACGATATACTTCTGAACTACTGTTGCGTCAATTATATCAATTGTACCGTTGAGATCAGCATCACCGATAAGGATTTTTTCCGTCGGCTGTGTAGCAGGAGCTGTGGTAGGTGTTACCGTTGAAGGAGCAGTTGAAGGACGCTCCGACGAAGTGTAAAGATAAACAACATTGATAATGCCCGATGAGAGGCTGCCCGATGCATTTATGGGAGCAATAACATCTGTTCTGCCCGAAAGCGGAGAAGTTTTGTATGTATCGTCTGAAGAAACCTTTGACTGAATTAAAATTTCATCATCGGCAATCTTTTCACCTGTTGCGGCGTCAATGTGGCTTGTGATAACCTTGCTGCTAAAGCTGAGTTTCTTATTCTGAACCCATGCCTCGCCCGAAACAAGGTAGCCTGTCTCGTTTGCACCCGGCTCCTGCTGTGAGTCTGTGTGGAACATTACATATGAGCTTGATGCAGGAATTGTGCACTTGAGCCATCCGTTGCCCTCGCTTGTCATAACAGTTGCGTTGTTCCACTTGCCGTTAGGCTCTTCACCGCCGTCTGTGTAAGCATAGCAACGAACATTTGACCAGTTGTTTGAGTTATAGTAGTGAACAACCGAACTTGTTTTGTCAAGTGCCTTATAAACAAAGTTAACAGTTGTGTTCGTACCGTTAAATGTACCTGTCGTGTTGGCAGGATACTTGTCCGTGTCAAGCTGATAGCCCTGAATTGATGTGAACGGAACGCTGTAGCTGTCGCCTTCACGATACTTTGTTGAAACGGTATCCTTAATTGACTCACCGTTTTCGTCAACATAATTTACCGTAACATAGCCTGAACGAATACCGCTGGAGCTGTAAACATAAGTTACATTGTAGTTCTTTCCGCCTGTAACCTTGCCTGAGGTCGCACCCTGAGTATCCTTGAGGCTGTAATCATAAAGGATGGTTGTGTCGGGGTAAGTACGGTATGTTGTACCGTCAGCATACTTAGCTGTTGATGTTTTAAGCACCTTGCCGCTGTCGTCAATATGTTTGATTGTTACCGTACCGAATGTTTTTTCACTAACCTTAAGATTGTCAAATGTTGAACTCTGAACCAGTACGCAGGCGCTGTTTGCAGGAACTGTGTATGTGTTGCCCGAAACTGTGCCAAGACTTTTAAGACCTGCCGTCGTACCGTCTGCAACTACTGTCCAGCCGCTGCCGTCAAGTGTAATCGGCCAATCATTTGTTGAACTTGCGTTTACAAGAACGCAAACCTTGCCCCATTCATTTGACTTGTTGTTTGAATATGTGTAAGCAACAACATCGCCGTATGTTGACTGGAATGAAGGAGTGTTGAAGGTTGAACTCTTCATCGGAGAATAGTTTTCTCTGATTTCAAGAAGTCCCTTGTAATAAGCGGCAACATCCGAGTAGGTCTTTACTCTTGACCAATCAATCTCATTTATTGCGTCGCTTGATTTGTAGCTGTTCGCATCACCCTGTTTTGTACGGCAAAATTCCGAGCCTGCCGTCATAAACGGGATACCCTGTGAAGTAAGGAGAAGTCCCATTACTTTCTTAACCTGTCCCCTGAGCGATGAAGATGTTGAATTCCAGCTTGATGAACTGTTACTCTTTACAATTTTATCCCAGAGGATAAGGTTGTCGTGAGCGTCGGCATAAGCAATTGTCTGTGAAGGAGCCTGAGCCGAAAAGCCCTTGCCCGTTACACCGTTTGCAACCGTTCTGCTCTTATCGGTGTTGCCCTGAACAAATCCCTTATCGGAACCGTCTGTGCTTCCCTTGATTGCGTCACGGTAGCTGTCGCAGAACATACCTACTCTTGAGTTGAGTGAACCTGCCTTTGACTGCGAGCAACCGTCGGAAATTGCAACACTACCGCCTGTCCACGGTTCACCGTACATAAGAATCTTTTTACCCGAACCGTCTGAATAAAGTCCGTCAAGAGCAGAACGGATATCGTTCATTGTTGTGATATCGTGAATACCCATAAGGTCAAAACGGAAGCCGTCAATGTGATATTCCTCCGCCCAATACTTTACGGATTCAATCATATACTTTCTGTACATCAGCTTATCTGACGCAGTTTCGCTACCGCAGCCTGAACCGTTTGAATATGAGGATGATGAATTCATTCTGTAATAATATCCGGGAACAGTTCTGTTAAAGCATGAATCCGTAGAATATGTATGGTTGTAAACAACATCCATTACAACGGAAATTCCTCTGTCGTGAAGAGCCTGAATCATCTGCTTGAACTCTGTAATCCTTGTGTTGCCGTCATAAGGATTCGTTGAGTATGAACCCTCGGGAGCGTTGTAATTCACCGGATCATAACCCCAGTTACGGTTTGAAGAAGAACTTGCAACATCTTCCTTTACCGAACCGAAATCGTAAACAGGCATAAGCTGAACGCAGTTAATGCCCTGCTCAACAAGGTAGTCAATGCCTGTTGAAACGGCTGATGAACTTGTGTCTGAATTAAGAGTTGTGCCGCCCTCGGCAAATGCAAGGTACTTACCCTTGTTATCCTCACTCACACCCGAGTTCTTGGAAACTGAAAAATCTCGCACATGAACTTCCCATACAGCCGCCTCGGATGCGCTGTTAAAGAGAACATGCTTATCGTCCGACCAACCGCTCGGATCGGTTGAGTCAAGGTCAACAACCATTGTACGGTTGCCGTTTACACCGACAGCCTGTGAGTAAACATCCTGTGTTTCCTTGGTTGTACCGTTTACTGTTACAAGATATGTATAATACTTATTCTTAAAATCGCCGTTAAGGCTGATTGACCAAACACCTGTTGAGCTGTCTTTTTTCATATCATAGGTGCCGATTGCCGAAGCGCCCGCCTCGTTGTCAGAACCTGTTGTGTAGAGCTTAAGCTTTACGGACGACGCGTCAGGTGACCAGGTTTTCCATGTTGTGGAAGTTTTGCTGTACACTGAACCGAGTCCCAATTCGTTATACGCTTTGCTTGCATAGCTTTCAAGATAATTTGCATTGTAATAATTGCCTGCTGAAACCGATTCATCGCTTGTTACTGCCGCATTTGAGGCAAAGGCCGACATACCTGCAATCATGGACAGAGAAAGAAGAATCGATAATGGTTTGCGTAATCTCATATTTTCACTCCTAAATATTATTTCGCATAAAGTACCGCACGATAACTATATTTTAACATTTATAAATGCCGTATTTTTCCTATTGAGAACTAAAAAAGCATCCTAAAGCCAAACTTTGAGAGTGCTTTTTATACATTATGCACAAATAAAAGCCGACATAAAGCAATAATTAGCTATTATTGAAATATTTCATCAGTTAATTGTTATTGTTTTGTGATTTACCGAAAAATCCGTTTTCACGGCAAATATCGGCTGCACGGTATTTTCAATATTTTATTACACATTTTTAAGATTCCTTTAGAACAAAAGTTTTATTGTTATATAATTCTTTAACTGCGGTTTACATTCATTTGTCATTATGTACAATTTATGACTAACACATCACTGTTTGCTTACAATTCAGCAATATTTTTGTAACAATATTGACAATTTCGCAATATAATAGTATCATTATATTGTGACCGGTTATCATTCGGAGGGAAAAATGATAACCTACAAATTAAATCATACACCTGAGGACGGGCTTAACACCTTCGGCATAAGTGCCTTTTGCGGCAAAAAGCTTGTAAAATCCGTTTCGGGAATCAGCGAAAGCTTTCGGGAAATGACCGAACTTGTCGAAATGTGCAACGAGTTAGAACTTGAACTCTGTCAGCTTGACGACATCATTGAAGATTATCTTACTGATTTCACACTTTAATTTGCAAGGACTTTAACTTTTGTCATACTTGTGGTACAATAGTGTTTGATGTTCTGCCGAACATTATATATCAGACAACAAGGTGATATCATGATTTGCAATTTATGTCCGAGAAAATGCGGTGCGGTTCGTACTGCTCACAGCGGAAACGGCTTTTGTAAAATGGGCGAGCTGCCCGTTGTTGCAAGGGTTGCTCCGCATTATGGCGAAGAACCGTGCATAAGCGGTACAAGGGGCAGCGGAACTGTTTTCTTTTCGGGTTGTACAATGAGATGCGTTTATTGCCAAAACTATGAAATTTCAAACGAGAACGGCGGAAGAACAATCACTCCGGAAAGGCTTGCCGAATGCTACAAAGAGCTTGAGGACAAGGGAGTGCATAACATTAACCTTGTAACAGCCGACCATTTTGCACACGCTGTTGTTAAAAGTCTTGAAATTTACAAACCGAGGATTCCGATTGTATACAACTGCAGCGGCTACACAAGCCCGAAAACTCTCAATATGCTTGACGGACTTGTTGACATCTATCTTCCCGACTTTAAATATGCGGACGATTTTCTTGCGGTAAAATATTCATCCGCACCGAATTATGTCAATACGGCTGTTGCCGCTATCCACGAAATGACTTTTCAGGTCGGTCTGCCGCAGTTTGACGATGACGGCATTATGAAAAAAGGTGTTATCGTAAGGCATCTTATTCTGCCTGCACACACTAAAAACAGCCTTGAAGTGCTTGACATTGTAAAACGCAGGTTTGGCGATCAGGTTTTGTTAAGCCTTATGTGTCAGTACATTCCTATGGGCAAGGTCAGCGACAAAGATTTTTCGCGAATTAACCGTAAAATCACACGCAGAGAATATGACAAGGTAAAGCTTGAAATGATGAGGCTCAATATTGACGGATTTACACAGGAGCTTTCTTCTGCAAGCGAAAGCTATGTTCCAAAATGGGATTTTGAGGGATAAGCTGTTATAAACAATACGAATAACATAAGAGGCAGTTTAGTCAAATCGGCTGAACTGCTTTTTTGCTTAGTTATTATCAGTCCGTAAACAGCGAGTACGCTCCTGTAAAAAATGCCTAATAAATAAAATTATATGTAAAAACAACAAGCGACAGTTTAATTTCTGCCGCTTGTAATTCTCATATATTCTGTTTTTTCGGGTTACCCCAACTATTGACATTGAATAAAAAAAACAACTCCGCCAAAAGAAAAAGACCCGTCGTAATTCTAATAGATTACGACGGACCTTTGGCGGAGGACAAGGGATTTGAACCCTCGCGCCGCGTTAGCGACCTACTCCCTTAGCAGGGGAGCCTCTTCACCACTTGAGTAATCCTCCGTGTGAAGTTAAATGCACTATAAAAATAAAATGGCGGAGAGGAAGGGATTCGAACCCTTGGTCCCTCGCGGGATCACTAGTTTTCAAGACTAGCTCCTTAAACCACTCGGACACCTCTCCGTTTATTTATGTCGCCTTTCAGCGTTTCAGCAAGATTTATTCTATCACAAGCTTTTACTTTTGTCAACACTTTTTTTAATTTTTTTCAGAACACTTTTGCAAAAATTTATTATAATAAATAAGCTCCATTTTCTTGACAAATTGAAGGTCTTAATATACAATATTTGTGTTATGTGCCAATAGCTCAGTTGGATAGAGCGTTCGCCTCCTAAGCGAAAGGTCGGGGGTTCGAATCCCTTTTGGCACGCCAAAGAAAAACCGCATTAGAAAGCCGTTTTTGAGCTTTTTAGTGCGGTTATTTTTTATGCTTTATGCCTTTAAATACATCAAAATACAAGCAAAAACAGAGAAAATGCATTGCAAATGCAAGGCAGAAAAAAGTTGTGATATTCACCTTTAATTTGTGAACTGTATCCGTAAACTTGAAAGGATTGCAACAGAAAATAATAACAACTCCCCCTCACCCACTTTTTACGGCGGATGAGGGGTTTTTTTTTTTCAATTATGTGTTTTTTATTTCTTTATGCAGTTTGTTTAATCGCTGAATTTATTCTTTCCTCAGTAATTTTGTAATACTTTTTGTCAAGCTCAACACCGATAAAATTGCGGTTTGTATTTATGCAGGCAACTCCTGTTGAACCTGAACCCATAAAGCAGTCAAGGACAGTTGCGTTTTGTGAAGTAGTTTTTTCAATCAGAAATTCAAGGAGCTTAACGGGCTTTTCGTTCGGGTGAATTAACTTATGCGGTGGCACCCTTGGGACGGAAATCAAGTCCTGTGGTCGCCCACTTTTGAATTTAAAATCATCGTTCGGTATCCAAATGATACTCTCGTATCTGCCGCCGAATGCCTTTTTAAGATTGCCCATACTATGACTTTTTTTGTCCCAAATAAGAACATTTTTTGGCTTTAAACCGTTACGAATAAACTCATCAATGAAAATCTGCTGAACATCCCAACGAGTGAAACATAAGATGCCTCCTGTTTTTGCAATTTTGGACTTTATCAATGGGATAAAATCTGTAAATGGCTTTTTATCATTTAAGATTTTAGACATTCTTTTCGTTTTGTCTTTGCGCCACACTGATTGATAATCAATTCCGTAAGGCGGATCTGTCAGCAACAGGTCTATGCTATTTTCAGGCAATTTTTTCAATATTTCAAGACAATCGCCTTGATATAAATTTACCGTTTTCGTCACCCCATTTCTTTATTTATGGCATCCGCACCGCCACATAAAATTTGCAACGGTGCGAAATATTTAACATCAGCCGAGTGCTTTCTTGGCATTGGTAATCTTGCTGTCTTTGGCTCTGATGCCGTCATTGATGAGATGATAAATCGCATTGATGAGCTTCTCGTCAACGATACCGTTAACTGTAATTTTAGCTGCTTTCTGTGCCTCTTTAACCGCCTTCAGAGTACCGTTACCGAAACCGTTTGAATTATCAACTTTTGTTTTGATAATACCCATATTGTATAAAGTAATCAGCTGTTTCTTGAATGCAAGAGTGGCTGTGTTGTGTGCGCCAAATTTAATCATTTCTTCAACCTCCGTGTTTGTTGTTTTAGCATATTTCGGTCTGCAACAGCAGGAAATATTACTTTTATATCTTGTTCTGACTCTGAAATCATCGCACTCTGTGCCGCCGTTATTAGCACCGATTGTTGTTATGGTAGAACTGCCCACAGCAATGCAAAGCTCAATGTGGTCAAGCGTCTTATAACCCTTTGCCCTCAGCCTCGAATCGTATGTAGTCGTTTGACCGCTCCACGAAAATATAACAAGGTCGCCTGGCTTAACTTCTTTAGGACCGTAAAGCTGACCGGCGTTTAAAAAGTTTACGGCAATAATACCGCAAGATGCCGTTTTACCGCCCGGAATCATATCCAACGCCCCTGCTTTGTGGAAAAGATACATCTGACCTGCACAACAGCACGCAACTGCATTGATTGTTGTGTTAAAAGTGCCATACCATTTCATAATATCGCAACCTTTGCCCGAGTCCTTGCCGACAAGGGATTTTGCCGTGCTGATAATTTTATCAACAGTTACTGTTGCCATAATTATTCCTCACTTTCGCAAATAATTTTTTTGTTTTCAAACTTTTTGTATGCGTCAAGATACATTTCGTTTTTATCGCCATTGTATGTGCATTCGTAATACATCCCGTCGTGTAATGTTGTGCTGATAAGGCATTTATGGTTTTGCAAAGTTTTACACGACCACACGACAAAAGTGTCAAAATCAGGTGTATCATCTGACTTATCTACATGATTTAACACATACTTGTTTACCCCTGATACTGCAAGTTTAATAAAATTTGCATTTGTCATAATTATTCCTCGCTTTCTTTAACTTCCGGCAAGCCACCGACACTTGTCAGCATTGAGAGAATGCCGGCAAGAAGTGTTGAACTTGCAACCATTACCCAGTTTACATCGCTCATTACTACCGCAACTGAGAGTGTTGCCGCTGCAGTCTGTGCCATTGTCTTTGCAGCTCTGATGAGTGCCGCAACTGCCCATTTCTTAATTTTCTTCTTATTCATTATTTTCATCCTTTCTAATAGGGTTAGTCGGTAAGTCCATGACCTTCTCGTGCATATCGTCCATTGTGCCGTTCTGCCCGAGGTGATGATATGACTGATAACATTTATCATAAGCATCTTTGGCATAAACTTCAATCCAACCTCTTTCAATATATTTTTCACCCGAGCGGATAAGCTCCGCCCTGAGCAATGATTGTGTACCTTTGCCGATTGCCTTAATCTTGCTCCACTCGGTTTTTACGATTGCAACAATTGCGGTAAGTATAACGCCAAAAAGGGCCTGCAACCAATATTCTAAAATCCAATCCCACATTTTAACTTACTCCTTTTATATCCCAGTCACAACGGTCGGCTGGTGCAGCATACATCTTATTGATAGCAGATATATTGATACAATTATCAATTGTTAATACATTCGGTGTGTCAGCATATGCTCCTTTAAGCGTGCGTGCCTGTATTTCTGTACCTCCGAAATCGCAATCTTTGAAGGTGATTTTTGCGCCAACTTTAATAGGTAAGCCAAAATCGCTGTTATCGGCATTATCGTGACTTTGATAACCAATAGTGCAATGCGTAGGTATGATTTTACAGTTTTCAATCAAGCCGACTTCGCCAAAACTGTGTCCGCAACCGAAGACTGGCACTGTTGTCTTATTCGCATAATCCACACAATCAGCACGACCGCCCCAAATAAAGGTACAGTGTCCCACA